>PBOU01000082.1:44324-72304 GCA_002724415.1 Planctomycetaceae bacterium | reverse complement strand
TGAACGCTGGGCCGTGGTTGGGATGGTGAGGGTTCAGCGAGGCGCTGAGAACCCGGGAGTTTGTGCGCCACCAAGTCGCTGGCTCTCAGCCTGGACGGTCTTTTTGAGGTAGCCAAAGAGTTCGACTCCCGAGACGTGTCCGTCGGAATCGGCGTCGGCCGGTCCACGGAAGCCGTTGGCGATCTGCCAGGCGAACAGTCCTCGCCGCTCTTGAGAATCGACCATTCCGGTTTGCCCTTCGCCACAACTGGTGATCAGTGAGGTTGTCTTGAGTCGTTTGCCAAGAGTGGCCAGCAACGCGGCCCCGTCTGGTTGTCGTTGCAGATCTCGTCCGCTTCCCGCGTGAGTCACATCCAGCAGCCAGGTTTTCTCCGAGCCACGGCACGATTCGATTTGGTCGGCCAGGGATTCCAGGGAGACCGCCGTCTCGGCCATGTTTTCCCATTCGAATCCACGGGGAGCCAACCACAACCGGTCGTCGTCGCCTCGGTAGACGTGTCCCGTGGTGTAAATCACCAACTCCGCGCGGCCTCGCAGTTCTCCCAGGAACGTGCCCACCTGTTTTTCGAGATCGGCCCGGGGGGTGTCGTTGAGCACCTGGATGTGGCTTCCGTCGTTCGGGACGCGATAGAACCAGCCCAGGTGGTCGGCGACCAGTTTCAGGTCACTCCCGGAAAACGGCAACGGGGTCAGAGACTTGTCCTGGTAGCGGCTGGTACCGATCAGCAGTGCCCAGCGGTGAGGGAAGGCACCTCGCTCGGCGGCGATCACCAGGGGACGGCCGCCGTTGGGTTCGGCCGCGATCCACACGGTGTCCTTGGGCTGGAGATCCGGCAACTGTGCCGGTCGGGTGTTGAGGAACACGTCAGACTGCTTGTCGACGGTCAGATTCACGTTCCCGTCGGACGATCGGACCGTGATTCGATTCGAGGAGACGTCGACCGAATCGATGGCGCCACGGATCATTGGCTGGCCCGTTTCGGTGATCGTGACCGCCGAGATCGTCTGGTCGTGTTCGATGACAGTCAACATTTTCGGCTTGATGGATTCCAGCGACCACATGCCACGCTGGGTCGCCTGGGAACCTCTTCCCGAGAGTTGTGCCGTGTCGGCAAGAGGCCACGTGCGGTAGCCGGGGCTGCTGGCGCCGTGTTGAAGTTGCAGTGTCAGCGTTTTCTTTCCAGCGTCGATCCGGTCGGCCAGGCCGACGGTACGGATGGTCCTCAGGATCTCGATACGAATTGCAAGCCGGGAACCACTGCTGCCGGCGTCCCGAACATGGGTCGCGGTGACCAGGTCGCCCGGTTGCATGTCGACCAGGTCGCCGGTGTTGCCGTTGAGTCGCATCCGTGTGCCGGTGGCGATTCGTAGCGGGATGTCGTCCCGGTCGTCTCCGGACTGGGGCGCGATGACCAGTCGCGATGCGGGGACATCGAGAGAGGTGATCAATCCGGTGTGTGAGATGGCGTGGGTGGTGGTCACCTCGACAACTCGCGGCGAGTCACCTTCGGTGCGTTTCACTTCGAGCCGGTCACCCGGGACCAGGTCCTTGAGTTTGGCGTGTTCCCTGGTGTCGGAATTGCGTTGCAGCATCACTCCGACTTCGGCTTCGAGTCGCAGGTTGCTCTCGATCCCCGTTGTCATGTTCCGCACCCGCAGCCGGAGTCCATCGTCGGAGATTTCCTCGAGAACGACGACATCCGCGACGGTGTCACCATCACCGGGCGTGGGGGGAGGGGAGGCTTGCGGCAGGAAGATCATCAGCAGCGAGAGGGTGACCGAAACACAGGCCGCGGCGATTGCCAGGGTGCGACGACGGTTGGCTGGTGGCGTCTCCTCGGTGCTCGTGATCGTCTCCGCGTCAGAATCCTTGTCCTTGCGGATGATTTTCAGGTCGATGTTGAGATCCGAGAGAGCCTCTTCGGCTGATCCGTACCTTCGAGCCTTGTCCTTCTCGGTCAACCGCTGAATGACCCGAGCCAGGTCTTCGGGGACCCCCTCCAGCACACTGCTGATCTGTGGCAGTCGGCGATCGGGGGCTGCGTGCCACTCGATCCAGGGATCCTCTCCGGCCGTTTCGCTGCGGAGGGCTCCCAGTCCCAGCGCGAGTTCTTCGAACGGGGGGCCGCACATCAATTCGTATGCGGCGAATCCGAGTGAATAGAGATCGCTGCTGGTCTCGACTTCGCCGAACTCGTCGGACACGACCTCGGGGGCGATGTACCGGGTGGCTCCCTTGAGCAGCGTGCCGTCCCGGTCGCTGACCCGGCGGGCCAGTCCGAAGTCGCCCAGTTTGATCCGGCGTCGGGAGTCGATCATGATGTTCGACGGCTTGATGTCACCGTGGACAATGCCGCGGTCGTGGAGATAGTGCAGGGCTCGCAGCGAGTGGGCCAGGGTGGTCTTCAGGGCCCGCAGGTCCATCTGTCGTCCGGCGAGTCGCTCGGCGAGAGTCCCCTGCATCAATTCCATGACCAACCACCCCTTCTGGCGATTGATGTCGTAGATGGTGACGATATTGGGGTGTTGCAGAGAGGCGAGCAGTTGGGCTTCCTGCCAGTACCGGTCCATCTGCAGTGTGCCGCCGGTGAATTCCTCGCGAAGCTGCTTGATGGCGACTTCACGATTGAGTTCGCGGTCACGGGCCCGGTAGACGGTTGTGTAACGTCCAGTTCCGACGGTTTCAAGCAGTTCGTAACGGGATTCGCCGGCCACCGCGTCAGTCCTCTAACCTGTTTCCCGCCGAGCGGGAGCGTGGTTGAATTATGTCCGGCCACAGTCGATGGCGGAAGGGAAGTGATGGCACCAACTGCTGGCTCACGGTCCCTTCAGGGTGGCGATCATCTCCTTGAGTCGCTGGTCCCGGGCCTCGTCACCGGTCAGGCTGGACTTGCGGCGGTCCTCGGCATTGAGCAGGTTCAGCAACCTGTCGTAGGCCAATTGCTCGCCGGTTCGGTCGGATCGTGCGGCCGCTGAGAGGGCATCGCGGACAAGCAGTCGCCAGGCCACCTCGGGCTGCCCGTCCGTCTTGGGCTTGGTGTCCTCGAGCATCTTCTTGAGTTCTGTTCGGGCCATTTCGAATCCACGATTGGTGGTGCCAATCCCTGGTCCCTCGATGACCAGCAACAGGATCGAGAGGGCCGTGCTCACGACCAGCATCAGCGAGAGCAGCACGGAATTCGATCCACTCTTCTTTTGCTCGGTTTTTCCTCCGGTCAATTCCTCGTCGAGGCTCAATTCCGGCAACTGGCCGTCTTCACCCAGTTGCACGCGTGATTCGCCCTGTGCGTCGGTGACGAATTTTGCGAGTTGTCTTTTCCGGCGTCGGCCTTTGCGTCCCTTGCGTTGTTCCTTGCCGGGAGGGCGATCCTCGGCGTCGCCGTTGCCCGAGGTGGACTCGGGAAGACTGGTGGCGAACCGGAGGCTGGTGCGTTGTCCCAGCCCGATGTCGGCTTCGCCGGGTAGCCACACCCAGCGTTGTGGCGGTATCGCGCTGCCATCGATCGACACCGCATCCGGCAGAGGCGTGAAGATCGCATAGCGGCCATTGCGAAAGACAATGCTGGCCTGGTGGTCGGCGAGGTTTGTGTCTTCCAGCACCACCTGGTTGCTCTCGGCGCGGCCAATGTGCACCAGTTCGGCTTCCAGTTCGAAGAACTGGCCCCGGGCTGGGCCACGGGTGACGGTGATGGTTGCCGGTTCACTCATGTGTCAATTCTAGCCGTCGCTACTCCATGAGGTCGACGTAAAGGAAGCTGAGCACAAACGGTCCGAGAATGATCAGCACGGTGGCAGCCATCACCAGCACACTGGGCAGGAGCATCTTGACGCCCGCTTCGCCGGCAATCGTTTCGGCCCGCTGTGTCCGCTTGGTCCTCAGCACGTCGGCCTGCGTGCGGAACAGCCGGGCCAGAGGTGTTCCCAGGATTTCTCCCTGGATGATCGACCCGATTATGCTGGTCACCTCGGGGTCATTCAGACGGTCTCGCATCGCTTCCAATGCTCCGATTCGACTCTTGCCCATGTTGATCTCGGACAGGATTCGGCCAAATTCTATACCGACCGGGTGGTCTCGAAATTCGCTGACGGCTTCTTCGAGCGATTGCAGGAACGTGGCTCCCGCCTCCATCAACAACGTCAGTAGATCCAGGAGAAATGGCAGTCGTTGCTTGATGCGAAACAGTCTCAGGGTGGCTTTTTGTCTTAGCCGCCGGCGGAGCAGCCAGACGGTTCCCGGGCCGGCAGCCAATCCACCCAGGAAACCGGGGGCGCCGGCCAGGTCGAAACCGGCGTAGACATATGCGGGAGTCAGCAGCGTGGCCAGGATCTGGATCGTGCCGAGGTACTCCTGGGGCGTCCAGAACCGGGGCAGGCCAGCGGCATGGATGTCGCGAGCAATGCCTGGAAGCGAATCCTGGAATGCACGGCGGTTGAATCGTCCCAGGGCGACGACCAACGGTTGGAGAAACCGGTAGATCAGGCTACGCCGTCGCAATTCGGTCATACGGAGTTGGTCGTGACGCCAGGTGTCGTCGTCGTCGGTGTCTGCGGCGATCATCCGCTGCATGGTTCGGACCAGCACGAACAGCCCCACGGCCAGCATCAGGCTGGCAATTGCCGGCAGCACCGGGAGAGATCCGGAAATGGTCTGAGCGAATAGCATGTGTGCATCAGATCTCGGGGTTGAGGATCACGCGGGCCCAGACATAGGCCAGCAGGTTCATGGCGAAGGCCAGGCAGAGAATGATTTGTCCGGGGACCTCGGTAAAAAGCATCCGCGTGTGGACGGGGTCGATGAAATAGTTCATCAGCAGGATCCCCAGCGGAGCCAGGGCCATGTACAACGATGATGTGCGGGCCTGGGCCGTTTCAGAGCGGACCTTGCGTTCCAGGCGTTGCAGTTCTCGGACGCTGGTGGCGATTCGTTCGACCGTTTCATTGAGTCGTCCACCACTTTGTCGACTCGCCTCCAACGCCGCTGCAAACAGGGCGAAGTTTTCACTCTTCAGCCGGGTCTTGGCCTCCTTGAGGCATTGCTCGAGATCCTTGCCAAGCTGGTATTCGCCGACGATTTGCTGAAACTCCTGGGAGATCGGCTGGGGACTCTGGCGGGCGAGAATTTCGAGTGCCTGGGCCAGGGAGAGACCGGCCTTGATGGCGTTGGAGAGCGAGACCATGGCATCGGCCAATTGGTCCTCGATGAGAAGACGTCGTGTTTCTGCCAGCCGCCTGAGCACGTACCACGGCAGGCTGACAAGCAGTACCGCGGCGGTAATCGCGAAGACCACCGACCCGGCAGCGACCAGCAGCACCGCGGCCGTCATTCCGACGACGATGGTCCAACTGACGAGGTACTTGCGGAGCCGATCGGTTTTCAGTCTCAGTCGACGCAACTTGTCCTTCAGGTCGTTCTCGACGAAGTCGATCGCCTGGGTATAGGCCGGCCGGCCGGCGAACGCCCCGACGGCGATTCCGGTGGCCACCATGCTACTGCCAAGAACCTGCAGGAGGTCCATTCTGGAATCTCCTAGTCCTGGTCACCGTAAAGGAATTCGAGCTTCAACAGGTCTCCGGAAACCAGGCGATCGATAAAGCTGGGCATGTAACCGGTGGGAACCAACCCCGCCTCGCCCCGGGTGCTGAAGATGTCGGTTGTGGCCACACATTTCCGCACCGGGTCGTAGCCGGTGGCTTCGGAGATCTGCGTGACACCACGTTTTCCACCCGGCAATCGGCTGATCTGGACCACGATGTCAATGGCCGAGGCGACTTGTCGCTGGATCGAGATCACTGGCAGGTCGACAGCCATCAGGACCAGGACCTCGAGCCGTTTCAGCACGTCGTCTGTGTTGTTGGCGTGGATGGTGGTCATTGAGCCGTCGTGACCGGTGTTCATGGCCTGAAGCATGTCGAGCGATTCGGCACCACGGCACTCGCCGACGATGATTCGGTCGGGACGCATTCGCAAGGCGTTTTTGACCAGGTCGCGAATCGAGTATTCCCCGGCCCCCTCGACATTGGGTGGCCGTGCCTCGAGTGTCACCACGTGCTCCTGGTGGAGTTGCAGTTCGCTGGTGTCCTCGATCGTGACGATCCGATCCTTGTGCGGCACGAAGCTGGAGAGGACGTTGAGCAGCGTGGTTTTGCCCGTGCCCGTGCCGCCGGAGACCAGGATATTGCGGCGGTCGATCACGCAGGCTCGTAGGAACTGCGCCGCGGCGGTGGTGATCGAATCGAGTTCGATCAGGTCGTCCATCGTGAAGCGATAGGCGGGAAATTTTCGAATTGTCAGGCAGGGACCACGCGTGGCCAGCGGGGGAATGATCGCGTTGACTCGCGAGCCATCGGGCAATCTTGCGTCGACCAGTGGTTGGCTCTTGTCGATCCGGCGGCCGACCTGCGCCACGATCCGCTCGATGATTGACTCGGTGACCTTGTCGGAGATGAAACGGCGTCCCGAGAGTTCGACCGTGCCGTCCCGTTCGACGTAAATCTGGTCGCTCTTGACCACCATGATCTCGGTGATCGTCGGAGCTCGCAACAGGTCTTGCAGCGGGCCGAATCCGAAGACGGTGTCCTTGAGGTCCTTCTTCAGCGTCCGCAGGATCAGGTACCGCTTGAGTTCCTGGTGCAGATGAGGTCGGACACGTGGGAAGATGTCGTTCATTCGCGATTCGACACGGCTGATTCGTTCACTGAGGTCGCGGCATCCTTCGAGTTTCAGTTGCTCGCGGACAAATCCCACCAGGTGTTCCAATTCGGTCTCCCGCTCGGGCACCAGCGTGGCCGGGACGTCGAATTCGTTGGCACTCAGCGCCGTTGTGGATCCACCGACTGGGGCATCCTCGTCGCCACTCTCGAGGATCAGCTGGTTGATCATCAGGTCGCGAAGCACAAGCGATACGACTTCCTCGAGCAGGGGAATGTTTTCGTCACCGAAAAGGTTCAACTCGCGACAGACGTCCTCGATGTTCTCCTCAAGCATCAGGATGCTCTCGGTGTCGCCCAACTGGCTGCTCTCGAGTTCGAACAGGTCGAATCGTTCCAGCAGTTGGCGGTGAACCCTCAGTTCCAGATCGGCCATGATCGAACGCAGGTGCGATTCCAGTTGACCGCGGCTGATCGGGCTGGCCTGTTCGGATTCGAAAGTCAGTGTGAATGGCCAGATGCGTACCGTGTCACCGGCGGCGAATTCGCAACTCTGACCGCCTAGGACTTCGGTTTCTCCCACCACGCAGCTGTTGATCCCGAGGTTCTCGAGGGTCAACAGCCCGTTGTCGCAACGGACGACGGCCTGTTGCTTGCCCACCAGGGGGCTTTGCAGCACGACCGTGTTGCCGCTGTCTCGTCCAATCCGAATCGTCGAATCGTCGGTTTCGACCAACGAGCGACGACTGTCATGAACCTTGTTGAACCAGACTTTCATGGGGTCGAGTGGCCAAGGAAACGGGGGAGGAGACAAACGTGAGGGGGACGCGTTTAAAGAGGGGTCTTGTTCTTGTCTCGTTTGTGGAGCAGAACCTGAACGCCCTGGAAATTGTTGACGGCGAGAATGCCAGCGAGGGTTTCGGCGCGGGCTTCGAGCTTGCTGCCTCCTTCATCGAGTTTCACAGCGATCGCGATCACGTTCTCGGCTCCGGAGGGCAGCCCCGCGGCCTGCCGCACGTTGCGTCGGCCCTTGCGATTGCCCAATGCCAGGATCCTGAAGGGGCCGATGATCTGTCCTCCGCCGGCAGTTGGCCGACTGCTGCCAGCACCGGTACCCAACTCGGGGATTCGGAAACTGACCTGGTCACCGGGATCGACGTGCTGTGGAAGGAAGGTCCGCGAGTCGACCGGCAACCACATGACTCGTTCGTTCTCGGCGATCTGTTCGTTGATGTCCTGTGCGGTTGGAGTCTCGAGATCCTTGTCCAGAACCAGTTCGGTTCCCCGGCCTCCCATCGTTCGGTTCGCCTTGCGACCGATCACCAGGTTGCGGTCTTTCCAGAGGTAGGCCAGTTCGGACAACTGGCCCTGGTACTTCCTGGGGACGGGAATCCGCGTCAGGTGTTCGGCCCGGAACACGTCGCCGCCGTTGACACGGGCGTCCTTGGTGACACCCACGAATTCGACAATTCGGTCGCCGCTGGCCTGGCCATCCAGGTACAGCCAGTTGCAGACGAAGCCGACGACGCCCAGCGCCACGGCGATCATGATGCCCTGTGCACCTTTCATGTTGACTCCCGTTCGTCCGTTTCTGGTGAAACCGTTTTTGCTGGCCCCGATTCGGTCGAGGTGAATACATTCAGCATACCATGCCAAATACCCGAGTTGTCATGCCGTACGGAGATGACCAGGGTTCGTCCTCCCGGGCGTTGCCACCGTGTGGTCCAGCCACTGGCATGTCGAGATGGATTTCCGCTCAGCATCCATCCGTCTTGATCGAGTTCTCGCTCGAAATGGTTCCACCAATCCCCTGGATCGGGAGATCCGTTGAACACCAGCAATTGCTCGCGGCTGGCACTGCCGATGGCCAGAAGGCGTCGACTGCCGGTGGGCAGTGCGACCGGTCCGGTGGTGTTGCCGTCGGCGGCAGCACATGTCCATGTCACCCATTCGCCAGGGGTGGATCGGGTTGCCAGGCCCCAGCCGACAACGCGTCGTTCGCCGAGCAATTGTCTCACGGCCACGACAATCGGGAGAGGGCCGTCGAGCCGGTGTAGTGAGAGGGAGGTTTTCGGTGATGTGCGAGAATCACGTGTGTCCAGGAGCGCCAGCAATTGTCGTTCGTCTTGGTCGGCTCCCCTGGTGGGCCATCCCGCTTCACGCACGGTGGCACGTGTGGATGTTTCCAACGCATCCCAGGCCGCCTGGCGATCCCCGTGGAACTGTTGACGGTGGATCGTCTTGTCCAGTTCGCCCAATCGCAGAGCATCCAGGCCTGTCCAGGCGGTTCCGGGACCGGTGACACTCTTTGGATCGGTGAATGAGTCGAGCGCAGTTTCGTTCCACCAGGCGGTCAGTTGTCGTCCCACGGCCAGTCCGACGACCAGTAGCAGGCTGATGGCGATCAAGTCGGTTGTGCGACGCCGGGTCCGATGGGCCAGACTCGTGTTGCCAGGCTGGCCGGAGGCCACGTCGGTTGGGTCGGAGTTGAGAGTCGGTTGATTCGACACGGAGCCACTCGGAACTTACTGGACCAGGGACGCCTGGAACGCTTCCAATTGTTGGATCAGAGTGGTGTAGGCGGCGGCGGACTGTGCGTCGTTCTGGAGGCGGGCCTGGTCCCGTAGCGCCCTGTACATATCGAGAAAGTCCTGGGAGAGCCTGCCAGGTATTCCGGCCTGTTGGAGATTTGTCCGAGGCCGTGGAATTCCGATCCTTCGAATCAGTTGATCGGCGATAGCATCGAGTTCGCCAGGCGCACAGGTCCGGGAACCGCGGGGTGGGTTGGGGTAGTAGTCGATGTAGCGGCGGTGGTAGGCCCCCAGTTCGCGATCGCGGTCGAAGAGGTCCATTTGCCGGCGATTCACGACTTCCAACTGTGCAGCGAGTCGATTGAAGCGGGCCCGCGGTTCCGCGGTGATTCTCGTCCAAAGGCCCAGGAAATCCGGGTACAGGCCGAGCGTACGACGGGACCGGTTTGAGGCGAGTCCCATCTGCCAGAACTGCCAGCGGTTGTCGAGAATCGAGAATTCCGTGTTGTACTGGTAACCATGTGGCGGGAGGCTTGCCATCAGTGGGAAGTCGCGTTCGAGCAGAGCGCGACCGGTGATCAGCCCGAGGTTGGGATCCAACAGATCCCGATTGACCTCTATTCCGCGTCCAGACTGTGGATCGATCAGTACCGGACCACGAACGACCTGGTGAGAATCGAAGAGGGCCAGTTCCGCGGTCGGGGGCTGGATGTAGGGTTGGCCCGGTGAACGGTCGACGCTCAGCAGTATTGGTGGGACGTCGCCGGGTCGACCGGGTAGCACCTGGCCGGCACCCGGGATGGTGGCCCGATGGATCGATCTCCACACCGCTTCACGAGCGTGGACCTGGCTGCGGACTTTGAATGCCCCTGCCCATCCGATCAGGATCATCAAGCCCATCACCATCAGCAGTATGGGCAGGCTGAGAACCAGTTCGAGCATGGCCAAGCCACGGCGAGTGGATTGGGCAACGTCTCTGGCGGTTCGGGATGAAACAGTTCGCATCAGGGAACTCAATGAGTGACCAATTTCTCAAGGGTGTTTTCGGGGATTGTGGCAAACGGGCCGGGACGTAGCGTGCCGGCTCGGGGATCGAGTCCAGCGGGGGATCGAGCGAGGATCTCTCGCAACTTGGGGAGACTGGCCGGCATGATCCGGGACGTCCAGTTCTGATTGGTCAGGTCCCAGTCCTCGGGCCAGTTGTCGCGGATGACAATCGGCGGGAAGGGAGGAATCTTGTTGCCGAATACGTCACGGCGTTCCGTCCAGTCGACCCAGACAGGCTTCTTGTCCAGCCGGGGTTCTGGGATGTAGATCTGCAATTGCGTGAACGATTGCGCGTCGGAGTGCCTGGAGAGGGGGTTCTTGAAAAGCCCGGGTCCCATTTCTTCCAGGTGACGTCGGTAGACGACCGCGAGCAGGTGATAATGCTGGTTGAGGTGATGATTCACCTGTCGCCATTTCCCGGTGCGCTGCATTTGTCGCATCTGGCTGGGTTGCGTGATGGAGTTGATCCGCCGGATCTGGAAGGGCAGGTTGCTCCTGGGATAGTCCTGCTGGAGGAGCCGGTCGAGTTGTCCCCGTGTGGCGATTCGGTACAACTCGCCGAAACGAGACATGCGGGCATCGTGATCGAAGAGAGCAAGTTTCTGGCGGTTCCACAGTTGCAGATAATGGTTGGTGAGTTCACGGCGTTGCGCGACGGCAGTCTTGAAATATCGGAAAGGCGATGATCCGGTGGGGTCGATGGCCGGCAGGGTCCTGGTGTTTGGGTTGGCCTCAGAGGCTTCACCGATGGCCCGCGTGTTGGCTCGAAACAGGACACAAACTGGCAGGTCACCGGGCTTGAGTTGGCGACGAGGTTTGCCCGGAGCCTCGGGGTCGGCTTGGGCTGGGTTGGTTGGTCGTGCGTGACGTCGGACTGTTTCACAGGCCGCTTCGACGGCCAGTTGCGGAACGGTTTGGACGAGGGTGCGTTGAAATTCTGGAATGAGCTCCTGTTCAAGCACGGTTTCAAAAATCGGGAGAAAATGAGCTGCTGCCGCCGCCTGCTCGTCGCCAAAGGCGGTGACCGCTTGTAGCTCAAGGGGGATCCGTCGGATGACTGCCTGGCCGGCTGGACGGAATCGGTGGAACTGGGAGCCCTGCAGGTCACCTCCGGCCAGGCCCCAGGCTTGCAGGATGCCTGGAACCTGCTGTTCGGCATTGCGTTCCTGTCCTTCGCGCAGGTACGCCGTGAGCGCGAAGACCTCGCACAAGAGGTGGTTGGTGTGTGCGAGCCCATTGAGCCCACGCGACAACATGACGCCACCTGTGATTGCCGCCGCGTCAGCGGCATTCTGCATCTTCAGCTTGTCATCAGCGTGGCGTCCAAGGTTGGTGACCATCACCAGCAGCATGGTGAACACCAGCAGCACCAGCAGCGTGACGATGCTGATCGTACCCCGCTCGTCGCCGTGCAGACGACGGAGTCGAGTCCCGAGGCTTGAACGGTGATGGTTATGGGTTGGCATCGAAGGCGTGCACGTAGGGGACCAGGGACTTGATTCCGTCATTAATGATGGTGGCGCGGGCCCAGATGGCGGTGGTGTAGACCCGCTTGTTGTACCGGGGGTCGTGAGGCGTGCTCGTGTCGCCGGAATCGCCATCGTTTTCGGGGTTGTGCTGCCGCCGCGGACCGGCCCATTGGCTGATCCGGTGACTCACCAGGTCGGCGGGGGCGTCGGACCGGACGAGATGCTTGGCCAGGAATCGGCCCGGACCCGGCAACAGGGCCAGGTTGTGCCGTACGGTGACGGTGATCGGATCACGCCAGCCGATCTCGTAGGATTTCCACTTGTACTTGTCGTCTTCATTCTGGAGATCGTGCAAATACGGGTTGTATGTTGGTCCCTGCCGCGAGTCCCGTGTCGCTTCCCCCGGCGGGTATTGAACGTTGGCGTCGGTGAACCGGATCCACAGTTCAGTGTTCCAGTAGCTGTAACAGTACTTGTTGTAGAGTCGAGAGGCGTTCGAGCCGGCGACAGCTGGTCCAACGAAATGCTGCCAGGCGTCTTGGGTTGCCAGGAAGTGGTCCTGGGCCCTTCCTGTGAGTTCGAGGCCCAGGTGCTGTGATGGCGAGATCGTGGCGCAGGCGGCGACGGCTGACCGAAACGGGAAATCAAGCTTGAAGATGTTCTCGGTGGATTGTTGCCCGCCACCAACAAATCCATCCGTGCGAGACCCACCGACATACCAGTACCCATAGGGGCTGTTGGGGCGCAGCTCGGTGTCACGGATGGCGTTTTGAAAATGGGGTTCGAGCCCGAAGGCGTCGGTTCTCGCGTCCGGTTCGATTTCGATGACATGCTGGGGGACCCAGGCGGCCAGACTTCGGGCTGCTCCGTAGGCGGCGTTGTTGATCACCACCTGCCCGATCATCAACTGGCTGACTTGGACAATGAACATCACGAGCATCACGAACATCGGCAGTGTCAGGATAAATGAGAGGCTTTGCACACCACCTCGTTGGCAATGATGCAGTTGCCTGAGCCTGCGGATGTCGAACCGACAGCCGCTGACGCGAATCACCACGACAAGCGCCACGATCGCCGCGCACAGCGCGACCAGTGCTGGTCGGCAGTCATCGAGAATCACTTGCAGGACCATGTGGTGGGCCAGGGGCAGGGATTGTGTCGGTGGTCTGGAGAACTAGATGTAGTCGCGGAGCGACTCGGTGGCTCCGGTGATTGTCAGGAGGGCTCCAGCCAACGCGGCCGGAGCCAGAAACAGGGATCTCTTCAGCGGTTCGCGTTCGGATGGCGCCAGGGGGACCCAGCCTCGCGAGCGGACAACCAGGGCCAGGTGCCGTGTCGTGCCTCGGAGGATCTGGATGGCCCCAACCTGCCAGATGATCAACGCCAGACCGGAAACTCCGCCCAGGACGATCGTCCAGAGCAATGCGGTCAGGCCGTGTTGCAGGCCGAGAAAGGCCCCGACGGCAGCCAGCAGTTTGACGTCGCCACCGCCCATGTCAGAGAACAGGAAACAGGCCAGCATAATACCTCCGCAACCGGCGATCCCGAGCAGGCTCTCGGTCAAACCGGCCGTGTCGAATTTCAGGTGGCCCGCTTCGGTGAATTCAGTGGCTCCAAAGAGCAGCCCGGCCACCAGGCCGGGATAGGTGATCCAATTGAAAATTCGGCCCTGCCGGACGTCGGTCACCGAGGCGACCAAAAGCAGAGCGATGAGCACAATCTGTGAGAACTCCGGCATGCGAGATGAAGTTGGAAAAGTCGATGGATGTCCTGGCTGGCGGTGAACTAACGGGTGGCTTCGTCAGTGCTCTGTTCAAGTGATTCCAACCCGCGATCGAAGTAATTCCGGATTGCCGGCCAGCCGTATTTGACGATCACGATCAGGACCGGCAAGGCGATGGCCGCAATGATCAGCACGGTTTCGAGTGTCAATGCACCCCGCTCATCCCGGTGCAGGCGACGCAGCACGCGGCCGATTCGTTTGGTGAATTGCATGGGTATGTCCTGTCTGTTTTGGTCGAGCCGCGTTATACGAAGGGCCAGGCCACCAGGGAGCAGATGATCTCGTAAACCACCGTGATCGCGTGACGGCTCATGGGGATCAGCAACGCGGCCAGGGAGAGAATGACGGCGAGGACCAGTAGGTAGTCAAGCGTTGCCGCACCACGACGCGACGAGTGGCGTCGACTGGGCACCGACCCTCGATCTCTGCGGACTGGCTGCACTCCCGGACCCCGATGACCTGATTGGTGACTGCCACTGGATTGTTGGAATTGTTGGAGAATTGTCGGCCCGGACTGCGGGACGCAGTGCGCCGGACACTGACTTCATCCTATCGCACAATCGGGAGTCTAGCCAGATTCACCTGTAGGCAATCCAGCCCCAGTCTTCCATCAGGCGGTACAACCACGGGGCCTGGAAAGGGTTGGGGGCCCCGGGATATTCACGCCAGGTGTGGATCAGTGGGAGGACTGCCGAGATGACTGAAAGAGCCAACAGTGCCCAGGAGATTGCCAACATCCTCAGCCGCGGCTGTCTCTGATCGAGATCCCCGCACGCGTCCAGGGGGGGGACCAACGCCAGCAACCACAATGGGACCAGCCACAGTGCCCATCGCAGGGCACAGGTGAGGCCACCGTAATTGTAGTTCTGGGTGCGCGTGAGGTAGAACCCGAGCACAACGACGCTCAGAAACCCGGTCCAGCCGGCCAGTCCCAGCAGTGGTGATTCCGAGCGGCGGACCCGTCGTGAAACGGAAAGCAGGCCCGCCAGGAAGATGGGTGAGAGTGAGAAGATGCCGTGGTGGCCGACCAGGCAGTGCACCAGGTAAACCGGCATCGAGTCTCCTCCCTTGTCGATGCCCTGGGGGTTCAGCCAGTAGCTTTGCTGACCGTCAACCGTCCAGAGGTACTTCTCGGTCCCGTAGTAGGCATAAAACGGTTTCCAGCCGCCGGTGGCGATCACGTTGGTCGTCACGAACGCTGCCAGCACCAGGACGACACAGGGCAGAAAAAACATCAGTGTCCGTCTGCGGTCGGTTTGCAGCAGCAACCATCCGGCCACCACGATTAGCGAGGCGGCGGGCAGGTCATTGGCGGCGGCCCAGCCGGAAAACAGTCCGGCGAAGATGAAGTGACGCGGGCAGTGGTCGTGTTCGACGGTGACTCGCAGCACCGCCGCGGCAACGAAAACGACGGCCGTGGCGGCAATCGTGTGGTTGTTCAACGCCACAAGGAATGGCAGCAAGAGTGTCCCGACCGAGGCGGTGGCCAGCACCAGGATCCGGGTCGATTGGTGGCGAGCGTGGCGTTCCAGCACCCCGGCGAGCACCACCAGGGCGATGGTCCAGGGAAGCCAGTTGACCAGCAACAAAATCGCACGCGAGATGGTCTCGGTGTTGTCGATCAGGTTCCAGCCAGTGATCCCGCCGACCAGCGTGTAGACACCGGCGACCAGGGTCGGGAACAGCGGGGGCTTGGACGAATAGAAATGGCCGTCGTGCCGGACCTTGTCGATGGTGCGGAATCTCAGCCGGCGTTTGCCGGAGGGTTTGTGGAGCACCACGAGCGAATCGATCTCGTCGATCTGGTAGGTGCCGCGTTCGGCCAGCGACCAGACGGTGGCCCACCGCGACCGGTCGTTGGCACTCAGGCAACTCTCGGCATTTCCGATCGCAACGGCCGCCACCAGTGACCCCAGTCCGATCAGTCCCCAGCGGATCCTGGGGCTCAGTGGAGGGTCGGACACCGGCGGCTCCTGGGCTGCGGTTCTAGAGACAGTCTCGCAACTGGATGTGGTGCTGGCCCAGTTGGCCCCCGTAGTTGCCTGCCCCGATCAATTCGACGCCGTCGCAATTCGAGGCCGTGTCCAGCCCGGCTCGCATGGCCTGGGTGACCGAATCGATTGTGAGCCCATCGATGACGATCTCATAGACCGCCTCGACGGTGTCTGGCAGGACCGAGTCGACCTGGGCCCGCAGCGTGGGGCACCAGGCGTCGTTGGTACTGGCTTTCAGGGCCTTGTATTGCGATCCCACCTTGCTGCCGCTGCGAACCAGGCCGCCGGGGAAGGGCAGGACGCAATCGGGAACCTGCCGCATGGAGTCGGCAGCCGCGGTGGCGGCGGCCAGGGCGTTTTCGGTGGTGGTGCCACAGATCAGGAGGTTGCCGCCAGCAACTCCCTTGGTCGATCCGAATTGTTCCTCGCAGAGGAACTCGCCATCCATCACCGGCACTCGCCACAGCCGGCGGTCGCCGAGTTTTTTTGAGCCCTGGTATCCATCACCAAAGAATCTCAGTTGGCCACCCACGTTGAATTGCTTGTCGGGCTCGCCATCGGGCAGCCCGTTGTAACAGGCGGTGGTCGGGCAGGTCAGGACGCACTGCCCGACCCGGTCGATGACCGCGGTGGTCAGCGCGTCCCGATTGAAGGCGAAGATCAACAGCGAGACACCGGGACGTCCGTCCGGTGTCGATTCCGGTGGCACGGTGCACTCGATGGCCGCCTCGGCATTGCAGGCGATCACGCTGGTGGCAAACCCGGTCGCCTGGGTGCCAGCAATTTCGGCCCACGCGGGAGTGGCGGCGGTCACGATCACCCGGGTTCCGACCATCGTGAAGGCCTCGGCAAAGGTGTCGGCGATCGCCACTCCGTTGTGCTCGAAGGTCTCCAGTACCGCCACGGTGTTGCTCGCTTGCTCAGGTTGCGTTGTGAGTGGCCCCAATGTCCCGGCGGGACATGATGAACGATCGTCGCCGGTTTGTCACCGCCTGTGGTCGCCAGCCCTGTCAGCCGCTAGGCAATGATCTGTTGGATCGGCTTCCCGTAATCGATCTCGAGCCGTTTGTGGCCTGGGACTTCCAGTGACTTGGGGTCCAGTCCCAGTTGGTGGAGAACGGTGGCGTGCAGATCCGTGACGTAATGGCGGTGCTCGGCCGCATGGAATCCGATCTCGTCGGTGGCCCCGTGAACGGTGCCACCCTTGATGCCACCGCCGGCCAGCCAGACCGAGAACCCGTAGGGGTGATGGTCACGTCCGTCGGAGTTTTCGGCACCGGGTGTCCGTCCAAACTCTGTTCCCCAGACGACCAGGGTTTCATCGAGAAGCCCACGCTGTTTCAGGTCCTTGAGCAGCCCGGCGATGGGCTGGTCGGTCTGGCCGATCTTGGTCGAGTGATTGGAAATGAGCTTGCTGTGGGCATCCCAGCCGTTGTGATAGAGCTGCACGAAGCGGACCCCCCGTTCGACGAATCGACGGGCCAGCAGGCACTGTTGCCCAAACGCCTTGGTGGTCCCCTTGTCGAGTCCGTAGAGCGATTGCGTGGCCTTGGTCTCGCCGTCGAGTGTCATCGCTTCGGGAACCGCCATTTGCATGCGGTAGGCCAATTCGTAGGACTTGATCCTGGCACGCATCGCCTTGTCGCCGGGGTATTCGATTGCGGCCAGGTGGTTGAGTTGTTTGAGCAACCCCATTTGATCAGCGCGTTCTTCACGGAACACCGAGGAACCGGGTGACCCGAAGGGGAGTGGGTTTCGAGGATCGATTCGCATCTTCACGCCGGCGTGTTCGGGTCCGAGGTAATCGGCCCCGTGAGCGCCCACGCCGCCACAGCAGTCTCCAGGGGGGGTGCCCAGCACGATGAACCGCGGCAAGTTGCGGTTGAGGGTCCCCAGCCCATAGTGCACCCATGATCCTACCGATGGATAGAAACCGTCGAAAATGTGGCGGCCGGTGTGGAACTGCAGTTGAGCAGCGTGATCGTTGTCGGTGGTCCACATCGAGCGGACGACACTGATGTCGTCGACGCAGGTGGAGAGGTGCGGCCACCAGTCGCTGACCTCGGTGCCGCACTTGCCCCGTTTGCGGTAACCGACCTGCAGGGGGTACAGCTTGTTCATCAATTTCCGCGGTGTGCCAGCGAAGTCACGGACGTTCTTGCGATAAAACTGTGAGTTGATCACCTGGTCGTTGAAAGGACTCTCGTCGATCGTCAGCCCGGCGTACTTGTTCAAGGCGGGCTTGGGGTCGAATGACTCGAGGTGGCTGGTGCCACCGATCATGAACAGCCAGATCACGCTCTTGGCTTTCGGTGCCAGCCTGGCCAGGCCGTCGGGAGGTGACCACTGCCCGGGCGGGGCGGCAGCGACCGCCGATGAGGAGCCCGTGCGGCCGTCCTCGGCCAGCATGGCACCCAGTGCCAGGCCGGTGAAACCCATTCCGGCGTCGGACAGGAATGTGCGTCGGGCGATCCGGCCACAGGGGGTGACTGGTGTCGCGGTCGGTCGGAGTGTCATGGGGCTGTCCCAGGGGAGAAGGCAAGACGTTATCGGATCGTGACAAAGTCGTTGTGGCTGAAGAGCACGTGCACCAGGTTTTCCAGTGCCCGCTCGAAGGGGGTGGCGGCTGGAGGTGTCACCGAACCGGCACCGGCCGGAAACGACTCCAGCGATTTGGTGTTGGCCAGCAGCCTGGCATTGCGTGACAGGAAGTCGCGGCATGCCGAGTGCTCCTCGGGACGAGGTGCCCGTCCGAGAACCGATTCGAATGCGGCGGTGATGAAGTCGGAAACGACCGAGGTGCGATTGGTGTCGGTTGTCGGGCCGAGACGGGTTGCGATCTGCGTGGCGAGTCGGCGGGACACCCGCCGTGACCGGTCCAATGCCAGCGGGCTGTTGGTCATCACCAGGGCCTGTTGTGGCACCACGCTCTCCTGGCGGTCGTAGCACTCGTTGGGGTTGGCCAGGTCAAAGAGTTCGAGCATCACCATCTTGTTGTCGGGGGTCGTGCGGAAGTAGAGGCTGCGTCGAGGCGAACTCTGGCCCTGTGACTCGGGGATGTCGGGACCACTGAAGGCGGGGTCGAGTGTCCCGGAGATTGCCAGCAGGCTGTCACGAACCACCTCGGCTTCCATCCGTCGCGAGTTCATTCGCCACAGCAATCGATTCTCGGGGTCGATCTCGTGATTCTTGCTCCAGTCGTCCGTCGTGCCCGGGGTGGTGGTCATGCGGTAGGTCGCGGAGGTGACGATCAGGCGGTGGATGTGCTTCATGTCCCAGCCACTGTCGATCAACTCCGCGGACAACCAGTCCATCAGCCGCGGGAAGTCGCGGGGCTTGCTGCGGAGTCCGAGGTCGGCGACGGTGTTGACGAAACGCTGTCCGGTGTGCCGCAGCCAGATCTGGTTGATTGCAACCCGTGCGGTGCGGGGGTTGTCTCGCCGGGTCATCCAGCGGGCCAGCGCGGTGCGACGTCCGGTGCTGGAAGTGGGGAAGGTGGCCGGGAAGCGGGTGTAGCGGCCATCGGCGGCGTCCCGGGCGGCGCTGGCGGTGGCCACCGCCCTGGTGGCCGCGGCGATGACCTTGTTGTCGGGCTTGTTGACGGCATGGGCCTGGGCGAGTTTCAGTTGTGCCTGGACAACACCGACGTGACGTTCGGCACGACTGGCGGCCATTGCCAGTCGCTTTTTGGCCGCGGTGTCCCGGCCATGCCGGGCCTGCTCGGCTGCTATCCGGGTTGCCATCGAGTTGGTCCGCGCCCGGGCCAGTGCCAACTCGGCCTGTTTCACAGGCAGATCGCGACGGGCCTGGGCCAACGAGTGTTCGAGGCCCTTGATCGTCGGCCGGATGGCGTGGATCTGGATCTCGTCGAACTCGACATTGGCCTTGTGTGCCCACAGGGCGAACTTTCCGTTGCGCCGTTCCATCGGCAGCGAGTACTCGAGAACCGTCTTGCCATCGAGGACGATGGTCAACGAGCGGTCGATGACGGTGACCTCCAGCACGATGTCCTGGCCGATCTTCAGGCCGGGGGCCTTGCGAATTCCGGCCTGCGGGTAGGTCTCCTTGCCACCAGTGCGGTGAAAAGCCTGGACCCCGGGAACCGGGGACGTGGGGCTGATTGCGGTGTAGACGTCCTGAGACTGTTTGGGACCGACGTGATCGAAGCTGAACCCGATTGATCTCGGATTTCCCGGAGCCAGCGTGCGGTATTTCAATCGGACCTTGAAGTTCCGGGGGTGGTCGGCGGTCGAGACCAGGGTGGCGAAGGTCGCCAGGGCGGTCTGGGTCAGCATCCCGTCCCGCACAGCCCAGGTGCCCGAAACGACCTTCCAGGCCTTCTTGTCAAATGACTCGAAGGTGTCCGCGAAGGCTAGGCGGCTGCCGGTGTCGTCGGGGCGAGGTGACTTGCGGGCCTCGGACAATTGGTGCGATGTCTTCTGAATCGTCGCCTCGAGATCGGTCACCACCTTGGTGGCCAGTGCCACCTTGTCCGATTCGGTCTTGAGTTGCCGGGCGGCCACGGCCGGACGGAGGATCGGGACGTAGGCGATTGGCGGAAGCTGGATCGGGGCGATCGGCTGGGTGTCGAACCGTTTGCCTCCCAGTGCGGCTGGAACCCCCGGGGCCAGCGGTTTGCTCTTGTCGGGGTTCCGGTCGTCACCCCGGATGAACAGGAATGTCTTGGCATCGAGTTTCTCGTCGTAGACACGCGGCAACCCGTCGGTCAGGACCTCCGATTTCCTGTTGTCGACCTCGGTTTTCACGTTGGCGGTGACGATCTCGGTGCGGAAACCGTGGGGTTCAAAGAAGGCCCGGAAACGGTAATACTCCTCCTGGGTCACGGGGTCGAACTTGTGGTCGTGGCAACGGGCACAACGGAAAGTCAGTCCCAGTAGCCCCTGGCTGGTGCGTTCGACGGTTTCAAAGAGCCAGGTGTTGCGGTCGAACTTGTACCAGTTGCGACCGAGGAACCCCGTCGCCCGCAACCTCCGGTCGTCGCCGGGAGCGATCTCGTCTGCGGCCAGCATCTCGTGGAGCATCCGATCGTAACCGGAGTTGTCGTTTAGCGATTCGATGATCCAGTCGCGCCACCGCCAGATGTGCCGCTGGCTGTAACGGATCTCGTTGCTTCCCCGGCGTCCATACCAGTCGCTGTACCGCCAGACGTCCATCCAATGTCGGCCCCACCTCTGTCCATACAAGGGGCTGTGCAAAAGTTGCTCGACAAGACGTTCGTAGGCACCCGGGGCGGAGTCGGCCAGGAAACGATGCAACTGGGTCCGAGTGGGTGGGAGTCCGGTGAGATCCAGGACGACCCGTCGCAAGAGTGCCGAACGATTGGCCTCGGGACGGGCCACCAGTTGGGTTGCCCGGTGGCGTGCGGCCACAAAGGAGTCGATGGGGTTGTGGCCCCAATTCCCGCGTGTCGTGTTCGGAACGGTCGGCCGACGGATTGGTGTGAAGGACCAGTGCGTGCGTGGATCGGTGGGAGGTTGCTCGGTCCGGGGGGCCCTGGCTCCCCGGGAGATCCACGTCTTGAGAATGGTGAGTTCCTGCCGGGTCAGTGGTTTGCCTTCCGGTGGCATCCGGTCGGGCAGCTTCGCGGTGATCCTTTGCCACAACGGGCTCTGTTCCGGTTGGCCAGCAACGATGACCGGGCCGTCGTCACCTCCCTTGCGAATCAACTGGGAGGCATCGAGCCTCAGGCCGGCTTCCTGTTTCAATGCACCATGACAGGCCCAGCAGTGCTGGCGGAAGATCGTTTTGACCTGTTTCTCGTAGTCGACTGTCGCGTCGTCGGACCGTTGGGATGCCGGGAGTCTTGTCGGCAGATTGGCCAGGATGCCCAGGGCGGTCAGTGCCAGAAGTGATCGCCATCGCAGCATCAGCGGGTCCGATTGGGTCTGACGGGTGGGGTGAGGTCCAACACGGTCGAGGGAATGGACATCTCGAAGGTTCTTTGTAGCTTCGCCGATCGACGGCGGTCAATTGGTAGACACATTGCGGAATCCGGTAGAATTCCGCTGGGTCACGGTTGACGTCAGAATTCCCAAGAATTCAGCTACGGGGACCAGTCATTTGAAACGGGGGATGATCGTGCGATTTGTGTTGATGATGGGTGTGCTGATGGGTGCCAGTATTGGGCTGGCCGATGAGCCGGTGTTCCCCAGCGAGTTGACTGCATTTGTGCCCTCGGGCCAGGGGCCGGTCTTTACGGCTCGAGGCGAGGGGCACTGGGATGTGAAGATTCGTGAACGGGGTTTCGTTCTGAAGGAGGGGCCCGTTTGGCACATGTGGTTCACCGGATACGATGGAACGCGCCCCGGCCTGAAGATGCTGGGGTATGCCAGCAGTCGTGATGGGGTGACCTGGAGGCGGCACAAGCAGAACCCCATCTACAAGGCGCACTGGGTTGAGGACATGATGGTCGTCAAGCAGGGGGCCGTGTACTTCATGTTCGCCGAGGGGCGTGATGACGTGTCCCATCTGCTGGTCTCGATTGACGGTGTCGGCTGGACACGCTGCGGCCCACTCGATGTGCGGTTGACCAATGGGAAGAAGATCCCGGATGGTCCGTACGGTACGCCAACGGGGTATTACGAGAACGGCACGTGGTACCTGTTTTACGAGCGACGGGATGCGGGCATCTGGCTGGCGACGTCCACGAACACGCGGACCTGGACCAATACCAGTGATCAACCCGTGCTGAAGCCCGGGCCGGGGCTCTATGATCGTGATCTCGTGGCTCTCAACCAGGTGTTCAAGCACAAGGGGCGGTACTACGCGTCGTACCACGGGGCGGCCAAGGGCGAGGAGACGCCGACGTTGTGGTCATCGGGACTGGCCGTCTCGGACGATTTGAAACGGTGGACCAAGTACCCGGGCAACCCGTTGCGGCCTCGGAAAGAGAACAAGTCCAGTGGCGTTTTTGTTCACGACGGAGCACGTTTTGTGTTCTACACGATGCACGGGGCTGTGCATCGGCATCTTCCCGTCACACCGAAGCGGTAGCCGATGGAACAGGAACCGGCACAGCGACCGGTGGTTGGTCCGACCGGAGTTGACGACCCGGATCGACGTCCGCCTCGATCGTTTGGCCTGGTGATCATTTCGTCGGTGGTTTTGCTGCTGGCGTACCCGTTGAGTTACGGGCCGGTGATGTACCAGGTGAGCATGGGGCGCTGGCCCGGATTGTGGTCGGTTTTTGACATGGTTTACGCCCCGATTGAATGGCTTGCCGACTCGTCACAATTGGGCCAGGAACTGGTCGACTGGTACCTGGGCGTGTGGGGGGCGTGAGTTGGTGACGGGGCTTATTTCCCGGTCACAAATCTCGCGTTGGCGGTGGTTGCGTCGTCGATGGTCAGGTTGAGGGGCTGCTTGCGGATGCCACGATCCACGACAATCGTGAGCCGGTGTCGGCCGGTGGGCAGCGTTGTCGTGGTGACCGGTTCGAGGGCAAGTGGCCTGGTGCCGATCCAGGCGGCCAGTCCGTTGCTGTCGCCGACGGAAATGGCCAGTCGGCCCGACGAAATGACCTCGATCTCGCAGCGGACCACGCTCACACTTCGCTTGCGCAGTTGCAGCCGTGGCAGGTCGGCCATCGGCAGACGTCCGCCAACAGTGGCGTAACGTGGTTGCCAGGTGAAGGCGGAATCATCGGCAGCTGCCTGGCCGTCACGAGTTCGCTGGAGCCGGAACCTGGCCGGCTGGGTGTTTGCCAACGCCCGCCACCGCCGGGCGGTTGGCCGGCGACTGGCGGCGTACGGGCCCGGTTTGCCCAGTGCCGAAAGAAACCGGATCAGGTCGATCAATTCGCTACGGGTCAGGTTCTCTATCAGCCCGGTTGGCATCAGCGAGGACCCGGCCACCTGCTCGTCGATCGACTTTCGCGGTACGGCGATCTCGCGGTCATTGGCGTCTCGCAACACCAGGTCGTTGTCTGTCTGCCTGAGCTTGATTCCGGTGACGACCTTGCCCTGCTTGGTGACGACGACCAGCGAGTGGTAGTTCTCCTTGACCTTGCTGTTGGGGTCCAGCAGCGAGTTGGCGATGTAGTCCAGCGGCGCGCTGGCTCCCAGGCTGACCAGGTCGGGGCCGACACGTCCTCCCGCCCCACCGATCGCGTGGCAGGCGAGGCACCCCAGTTTCTGGCGGCGGTACACCAGTTCTCCCCGCCCGGCGTCTCCTCGTCCCGTGACGTCGGCGACCAGCGTTTTCATTTCCTGGGTGGACAGCTTGGTCGGGCCGGTTTTCAATCCCCCGGCAGTCCGGGTCGCGGTCACCAATCCGGGCAATTTCCTGCCCGATCCATCGATTGTCCGCAGGATGAGCTTGGCGTGGTCGGGAGCCAGTTTCTTGGTGGCCAGGGATTTTTCGAGCAGTGCCGGTCCGTCCTTGCGAGCCAGGAAGGCGGCGACGACGCCCGCGGGGTTGCCCTGCCTCGGGGACTTGGCCAGAACTGCCGGCAGCAGGGCCGCCGCGCCGCCGGGGTCGACTGTGACCAGCGAGGTCAACGCCTGGAGTCGGCCCGCGGGCGTTGGGAGTTGATTGGCCAGTTTGGCCAATTGAGCACGACTGGCCTCGCCGCCCAGGGAGGACAGGCTGTCGAGGGCCGTGGCCCGCAGGTCACTGGATGAGCCGGGCTGGGAGGCAAGTTTCTGCAAGGCGGGGCGGAGTGATTCGAGTTTCCAGAGACCTGCACAACGAACGGCGGCCGATTGCACCTCCGGCGTGTCGGAGGAGAACAGGGCCTGGATGCCCTCGAGCGCACCGGATGGTTTGACACGACGGGATCGGGCAGTTCGGGCCAGTGCGTCGAGCAGGTTCCCGGCCTGTGCGGGGGGGGTCGAGTCGTTCAACGCCATGTCGAGGGCGATGCGGAGTTGGCCGGGACCACCCAGGTCGGCCAGTAGCGACACCGCGCGGTTGCGGTCGGTTTCGGACAACTCGCCACGGCCCAGCAGGTCCAGCACGGCGGGGACCACCGCGGGGTCCTTGATGCTGGAGAAAACGAACAGTCGGCCCGGATCGGCCAGTCGCTCGTGGAGTAGCCGGTTGCCTGTCTTCAGTTTTTCGAGCCAATCACCGCGTTGCTCCCAGGCTGTCAGCCACAAGGCGTACTCCAGGGACGTGTCGCGATCCATCGCCAGGGCCGCCATTGTCAGCGGCAGGACGTCGTGGCCACGGCGGGCGATGGCGCGGACGGCTTCGAGGCGAACTCGTGGATGGGGGTCCTGGACCCTGGCCGCCAGGGTATCGCCGGCCAGTTCGGTCCAGTAAGCCGCCACACGGCACGCGGCAGCCCGGACCCGCGGGTCGTTGGCCGAGAGCAGGCGTTGGAGCAATTGCGGGGCCGGTGTGTTCAGGGCCTGGTGGGTCCAGAGGATTTCCAGCGCGGTCGATTCGTTCGCGGGAGTGCCGGCGGTGCCGAGTTCTGCCAGGCGGTTGGCCAGGGCCTGCAGGGTCTGCGGCCGGGTGTCCCGGGGGCGTTCCTGCAGGACGCGTCGTGAGTTGCGGCGAATCCAGAGTTCCGATGCCGAGAGGTTGTTGACCAGTCGAGCGGTCGAGGCCTTGGGCAAGTCCTGTCGTTTGACCAGCGGTCGTCCCTTGGCCGTCAGCCTCCAGATCCTGCCGTGAACGTGATCGCGTCGAGGATCGCGGAAATCGACCTCACCGTGCTGGATGATCGGGTTGTACCAGTCGGCGATGTAGATGGCCCCGTCGGGCCCCATCTTGATGTCGATCGGCCGGAAGGCGACGTGCTTGGTGCGGATGACGTCGGGCATCAACTTGGCCTGGTAGCTCGAACCACTGCCGGTCACCTTGAAGCGACAGACCCGGTTGGCACGGAAGTCGTTGGTCAGGAGATCTCCTCGCCAGTCCTCCGGCAGGTGGGTGCCGCTGACAATCTCCAGTCCACAGTATTTCGGGCTGCCGGGATTGAGTCCCTTCAGTCGCCTCGGCACGCCAACCGCCGTGACGTACGCCGCGCCCGGAACCAGGTGGTTGATCCCCTCGCCGCCGGCCCCGTCAGTCACAAACGACTGTCCGAAGCGATCGTGGTGGTGTCCCCAGCTGTTGACCCATCCGCGGGCGAGCACTTCCAGCCGCATTGTCTCGGGATGGAATCGCCAGATTCCGCCGGCGTTGAGCCGCCGGATGCCCCAGGGGGTTTCGATGTGGCTGTGGATGTAGATGGACTGGTTGAGGTAAAGCCGGCCATCGGGGCCCCAGCGGAGCGTGTGCAGGATGTGATGGGTGTCCTCGGTGCCGAATCCCGAGAGGACAACTCGGGAGGTGTCGGCCCGGCCGTCGCCGTTCGAATCGCCCAGGTGCAGCAATTCGGTCGAGTTGGCCACGTAGCAGCCACCGTCACCGGGAGCCACGCCGGTGGGGATCAGCAAGCCATTGGCGAACACGGTTGTCTTTTCTGCCCGGCCGTCCCCGTCGGTGTCCTCGACCACCAGGATCCGGTCGTTGGCCTTCTGCCCCGGCTTGATCTGCGGGTAGGTCTCGGAACTGGCAATCCACAGGCGACCGGCGGCGTCGAAGTTCATCTGGATCGGCTTGGCGATCTTGGGGTCCGACGCGTAGAGATTCACCTCGAACCCCGGTGCCACCAGGAACGATTTCCTTTCGATTTCCGGGTCGGGGGGCGGGATGTTCTTGAGCCCCCGCTGGGCCATGGCTGGCAGCGCGGTGGCCAGGACCAGTGTCAGTGGCAGGAGTGTGCGGATCGGGTTGCGCATGGTGTGGGTGTCGCTTGAGGACCTTCAGTTGGCCGGCGTGATCGTGATCCGGTGCAGAACCTTGGTTTTCAGCTTGCTGATTTCCGCCTCCCGGGCTGCCACCAGTTTTTCGAACTCGGCCACTTCCTTGGCATTGTTTCCCTGCTCGTGCTTGCGGAAGCCAAACAGGTAGGTGGTGTTCTGGGGACGCCAGCGGTGGAAGTAGAGCCGGTTCTTGGCAATCACCGCCCGTCGCAGTTCGGCGTGGCCGACCGGGAGACGCGTGAAACTGGGGACGATTCCGGCGGCGAATTCTCCGGCGGTGTGGTCTCCATAATCATCCCGGTCGATGTGCAGCGAGTAACGTCCCCTGGGGAGTCCGTGCACGCGGAGGACCAATGCACCACCGGTCCGGGCCGAGAGCGTGAGGTGCTGCCGCTGGTACGCCGCACCGGCGACGGCCAGGGGACCGCTCACGCGAGGTGACTGTCCCTGCTTCAACTCCACGGACAACGTCGAGGTTGGAAACAACTGGGCCATGATCCCGCCGGTCAGTACCTGGTAACCGGTCGAGTTGAGTGCCCTGCCATCGACGGTGAATTCGGAGTCGGCGAAGCGGTCTCCGGGTTTCTGGAACGGTGTGTTGATGTCGAGATGAGCGTGGTCGTGCGTGAGAGCGAAGTGAGCCAACGCGGTGTTGAATTGGTCGATCTGCCGGTTCCTCGCAACGGGGAATTCGAGGTCCGGTGGGGTGAATTGCGAGGTGGTCGCGACCGTGGTGTTGAGTCGCCTGAGGCCCGGACGTTGTTGCGGTGGGATCGAGAGAATGGCGACACGAACCCCGGGAGCACTCTTGGATTTCAGGTCGGAAATCAGCTGCGCGTACTGTTTCAGGAACGTCCGAATCCCATCGGTTCCCGTGAACGATTCGTTGCTGCCGTAGCCCAGGACCAGGACGGTCGGCTTGAGCCGGGCGACGTGGGCGAGCATCCTCTGGTAGCCCTTGGCCGGGGTGTCAAAGATGCCTCGCGATTCGGCAAGAACCGTGTCGCCGCTCCAGCCAAGGTTGCGGAATGACAACCGGATGCCACCCAGGCGAGCGACGAGTGCGGTTTCCAGGTGTCCGTACCGTTGGGCCCTTTCGATTAGGGTGTTCCCGAGCAATACGACCCGGTCACCGTCCCGGAACTGGAAGTCAACCGTGGCCGGAGGAGCCGGCGGTGGTGTTGCCGGTTCGGCCGCTGGCAACCGGGCAGCAAGGAAAATCAACACGGACGCGAGGTGGGGCGATCCGAACCGGAGGTGGCGCATCGTATCAAACATGCGAGCATGGTATCGGCCAGATCATCTGATTGACAGTGCCGAGGAAACGGGGCTATAGTAACCTCGGCTCAACACATATGCCGATACTCTGATCTATACCGGGGTGGCACATCACGTGTGTTGTTGGCAGTGGCCTGTTTTGGGTCACGGGTATGAGACATTCACGCAGTACTGCGTCAAGGAGAGGTCCGATGCTTGGAATTACCGGACACAATGGACGGGACTTGTGCGATGGCATTTCTCGTCGTGATATCCTGAAGGTCGGCGGGTCGGCCGCATTCGGTCTCAGTCTTCCGGAGATGATGCGGTTGCAGGACGTGACGGCGGCCGAGGATGCCCGTTATGGCGGGCCCGGTTTCGGCAAGGCCAAGCACGTNATCATGNTNTACNTNCAGGGNGGCCCNAGCCACCTNGACCTNTGGGACCCGAAGGANAACGTNCCGGACAACGTC
>PBOU01000082.1:0-44318 GCA_002724415.1 Planctomycetaceae bacterium | reverse complement strand
GTCTTCAAGCCNATCNANACNAAGNTNCCCGGCGTNNANTTCACCGAGNNNNTNCCGAACCTCGCNAAGGTNAACGACAAGTTCACNATGATNCGTTCGATNAGCTACACNCCGANCGGNCTCTTCAACCACACCGCGGCGATCTACATGATGTTGACCGGTTACACGGCCGACAAAGTCTCGCCCTCGGGTCAACTCGAACCACCCAGTCCCAAGGACTTTCCCAACTTCGGTTGCAACATCATCAAGTTGCGTCCGCCGACAGTTCCGATGTTGCCTTACGTGATGATGCCTCGTCCGCTGCAGGAGAGTTCGGTCATCGGCAAGGCCGGTACCGCCGGTTTCCTCGGGCGTGCCTACGATCCCTACTACCTCTACCCATCTGGCGGCGACATGGACATGGCCAAGATGGACAGGATCAACGTCGACGACCTGAAACTTCGAAAAGACGTGCCACTGGGGCGACTGCAGCGTCGTGCGTCGTTGCGTGACAAGATCAATGCCGGACTGGGTGACCTGGAAGTTGCTGTCCAGAAGTACGCTCTCAACGAGTACTACGAGAAAGCCCTGGGGCTGGTGCTTTCGGGCCGTGCCCGCGACGCGTTCGATCTTTCGGCCGAGAAGAAGGAAGTCCGCGAGCGTTACGGGAAGAACACGTTTGGCCAGAGTTGCCTGTTGGCTCGACGTTTGGTTGAAGCNGGGACGCGGGTGGTTGAGGTCAACTGGCCGAAGGTTGCCAACTCGGACAACCACTCCTGGGACGTCCACGTTGGCTTGTCCAAGCGGATGAAGACCCAGAACAGCCCAATGCTCGATTCCGGGTTGTCGGCCCTGATCGGGGATCTCGACGAGCGTGGTTTGTTGGACGAGACACTGGTGATCGCCGTGGGCGAGTTTGGTCGTAGTCCCAAGCGTGGTGTTTCCACTTCGGGCAACACCAATTCCAATGACGGTCGTGACCACTGGCCTTACTGCTACACCTCGGTGATGGCCGGTGCGGGCGTCAAGCGTGGTTATGTTCACGGCAAGAGTGACAAGACAGCCTCGGCTCCGATCGAGAGCCCGGTGCATCCCAGGGAAGTCCTGGCGACGATCTACCACAGTGTCGGGATCAACCCCCGCACGATCGTCATGAACCACTTGAACCAGCCCCGTGACCTGGTCAAGGCTGAAGCATTGACCGGGATTCTGTCCTAGGGCTTGCTGCCAGACACGCGAGGGCCGGATTCGCCATCGGCGGGTTCGGCCCTTTTTTTGCGCCTCAGAGTACTTTTCCTGGGTTGAGTATTCCGAGTGGATCGAGNGCCTGCTTGATTGACCGCATCACGGCCACGCCGGTTTCGTGTTCTCGTTCNAGCAGGTGTCGCTTGCCCAGGCCGATACCATGCTCACCGGTTGTCGTGCCGCCCAGTGCGAGGGCGTGATTGGCGATCCGATCACTGATGGACTGCACCTCGGCCAGTTCCTCGGCGTCTCCGGGCAGGATGGGAAACACGACATGAAAGTTGCCGTCGCCAACGTGACCAAAGAGAGGGGCAGGGATTGAGCAATCACGCAGTTCGTGGCGTGTCCTGGCGATCGCCTCGGCCAATGCGGTTACCGGGACGCAGACATCAGTCACGTAGCCGGTGCTTCCCTCGCGTAATCCCAGCGTGGCGTAGTAGCCATCGTGTCGAGCCTGCCACAATCGTCTGCGTTCGGCGTCGTCGGTTGCAAAGCGAAATTCTGATCCGCCGTGTTTGGTCGTGATCCGGCCGGCGGCCTCGGATTGCTCCAGTACTGCGGATTCCGAGCCATTGAATTCGAAAAAGACAGTTGGCAGGACCGTGTTCTGCAGTCCCGAGAAGCGATTGACTGCCTCGATCTGGATCTCGTCCAGCAGTTCCATTCTTGCCAGGGGGATCCCATCGACCAGGCAGTCGATCACCGCATCTATGGCGGACTCGATCGTTTCGAAACAACACACGGCCGCGGAAATCGCTTCGGGAATCGGAGAAAGCCGCAGTGTCACCTCGGTGATGACCGCCAGCGTGCCCTCCGAGCCGACCAACAGCGCGGTGAGATCGTACCCGGCGACGCTCTTGCGGGCCCGTCCGGCGGTGCGGACGACCGAACCGTCGGCCATCACCGCCTTCAGCGAGAGGACACGGTCCCGCATGGAACCGTATCTGACGGTGTTTGAGCCGGAGGCCGACGTGGCGGCCATTCCTCCGAGGCTGGCGTCAGCGCCGGGATCGACCGGGAAAAACACCTGGTCGGGCAGAGTGGCGAGGTGCCGGTTGAGTTGTTCGCGGGTGACTCCGGCCTGAACGGTGGCATCCATGTCACGAGCCTGGACGTCGAGGATGCGGTCCATGCGAGAGGTGTCCAGGCAGAGCCCACCGGAGACGGCTACCACGCCTCCTTCGACCGCTGTTCCAGTGCCGTATGGGATCAGTGGCACACGATTCTCACGGCACGCGTTGACGGCCGAGACCACCTCATCGGTTGTCAGCGGCCAGCAGACCGCCTGTGGCGGATGGGGGCCGTGATGGGAAACATCGGCCGCGTGATCGGCCCGGTCGGCGTCGGTCGTCGAGAGTCGATCTCCGAAAATTGGAGCCAGTGTCGTGATCAGGCTCTCGATGCTGGTTGTGCTGTTCACTTTGNGGTTGTCTCCTGGATCCAATCTTTCGGAACCCGTCGGGTATGTCATCTTATCCCGTTTTACCCGGTTCTTGGCTGCTGAGATAATCCCTACAACCGGACTTTTTTGGGGTTCTTTGCGGGTGTTGGTGACTCTCCGACCTGGTCGCATCTTGTGTTTGGTACCGGATCGACCGGATGATGAGGGAGTCAAAAAACGTTGCCAGGGGTGGCTCGTGCCTCGTGGTGACATCAATCGGAGTGANCTGCTCATGACCCGCCACATGATCTCGCTGTTGACCCCGCTCGCGGTTGTTCTTTCGATGTCGATTCCGGGCTTGTCCCAAGCGGGNGACAAGCCGGCGCCTGTTCCGGCGAAGTCCGATTCGAAGCCGTATGACCCNGCGGTTCANCGCAAGGTCACCTGTGCGCGGCCGTCCCGGCACTGNTCGAAGCCGGGAAGTCCGTCGACGGCGTACATGATCCGTCCNGTGACGTATATGAAGACGGTTGTCGAGACCGTCTATGAACCCGCACAGGTCAAGGTGCCACGCACTGTTTACGAGACGGTCTACGAGGATCAGGAGGTGACCTTGTACCGGGTGGTGTGCGAAACCGAGATGCGTGAGCAACAGTATTCGGTGTGTCGGACGGTGGCCGAGACCAGTGAGCGGGAAATCACCGAGACNTTTCGCCGTCCGGTCTGGGAGACGATCGAGAAGGAGTGCCAGTACCAGGAGCGGCGGCTGATTCGTGAAACATCCGAGCGAGAGATCCGGCGAAAAGTCTGCAAGCCGGTGACCGAGCAGGTGATGAGGTCGGTTCGTGTCGGGAAGGTCGAACCGGTGACCGAGACGCGGGTCGTGACCGAGGACCTGGGACGCTGGGTTCCGCGGCAGGTCTACCGTCGTGGCCTGATGCTGCCTGGACTGGGGCAAAAGCCCTGCGGACAACTGGGATTGCGATGGTCACCGTCTGGCGTGTGTTCGACGCGACTGGAATGGTGTCCCAATCCGGTGAGTCGCGAGGTGACCTGCACGCGTTACGTGACCCGTTATGAAACCAAGGAGGTGCCCGTGACGGTGAANCGGATCGCGGTTTCCGAGGAGGTCAAGACGGTGCCGGTGGAGACTTGCCGCTGGGTGGTTGAGACCAAGACTCGAAAGGTCCCNGTCCGCCGTCTGCGTTACGAGACAAAGACCCTGACGCGAAAAATTCCGGTGACGACNCAGAAGGTTGTGACCGAAACNAGGACTCGCCAGGTGCCGGTGCGGGTGACCCGGCGTGTCCCGTACACGGTGACNCGTCGGGTGCCCAGGCAGGTGTCCCGGGAGATCGAAGTCACCTGCACGAAAATGCTGCCTCGCTACATCGAGCGGCAGGTGCCGTGTACGACGCAGGAACTGGTGCCCGTGGTGGTCGAGTAGTCTGGACGGGCGGGCGGCTGCCCCCTCGGTCCGCCGCCACGCCCCCCCGTTGACACTCTTTCCGGCTTTGCCCTATCATCCCGCCACAACTGGGGAACAGTTTCTTCGAACGAAACCCGAGGAACGGCAACGATGGCAGACAATATCCTGGACGTGACCAACGACAATTTTGATTCCGAGGTGCTGGGCAACTCGGATCCCGTTCTGCTCGATTTCTGGGCACCGTGGTGCGGCCCGTGTCGCATGCTGACTCCGGTGATCGAGGAACTGGCGACCGACTACGCGGGACGGGCCACGGTGGCCAAGTTGAACGTCGACGAGGCCAGCGACGTGGCACAGAAGTACAACGTGGGTAGCATTCCGACCGTTCTCGTTTTCAAGGGAGGCGAGGTCGTTTGGAGTTTCACCGGCGTGGCGGAGAAGGCGAAGTTTGCTGAGGTACTCGACCAGCATCTCGGCTGAGCCGACGTGCTGTCGCTTGCGACCTGGGAAAGGACTCCCACGATGAGCGTTCCGGCCTCAGTGCCTGGTCCCGAGCAGAATTCCGTTCCGGCGGCTCGTGCCGATGCGACACACGGGCCGGGTCCGCAGGGGCCTTCGCCGATTGCCGGTTGGCCTGGAGCGGACCAGTCTCCGACGGTTTCAGAGTCTTCCCAGGAAGTGAAACCGGACACTCCAGATGGCCAGGCTCCCACCAGCCAGAAATTGCTGGAACGGGCCAGCGAGATTGCGGGACACCTGAAGACCCAGGTCAGCGAGTTGGATCGTCGGGAGAACAGCCTGAATTCCCAACTGTCTCAACTCGACCAGGAAAGGCGGGCCGAGCGACTTGCGGTGAGACAGCAAGAGGAGGCGTTGGCGGCCCAGGCCGAGGAATTGAATTCTCAGCAGCAGCANNTGGAACAGCGTGCCGCGGAATTGTCAGCCAGTGAGCAGGAGGTCGAGTCCAGCGTCAAGGAGTTGTCGGCTCGCCGCGACTCGCTCACGGCCGACGTCCAGGCCGAGCTTGATGCGCGGGCGGAAGAACTGGAAGCCACGGCGCAGCGGCTTGATGCCCGCGCCGCTGAACTGGAATCTGCACACACCGCGCGGCTCGAACAACTTGAACAGGAATTCGTTCGTCGTGGCGACGAGTTGAGACGGGAACTGACACAGCGAGTCATCAGCGACGATTTGCGAGTTGAACGCAAGCAACTCGATCGCGACCAGGACGAATGGCACCGTCGGCGGGAGAGCCAGGCNCTGGAGTTGAAGCGAGCGCAGGCCGAGCACGAGCAGGAGGTACAGCGGTTCGAGGCGGAATGTTCTGGNCGCGAGTCGGAACAGGAGCAGGAATTGGTCCGGTCCCGCAAGACTCACGAGCGGGAAATCGCGGAGGCCCGGCAGTCGTTTCTGGCTGAACAGGAGGCGTCACGATCNGAAATGCAACAGGAACGGGCGCTGATGGAGAACCGNCACCTGTTTCAACAGGAACATCTCGCCAAGGCTCGCAACATGCTCGAAGTCGACCAGCGCGTGTTTCGACAGGAGGTCCAGGATCAACGGGCTGACCTGGCTCGCCGAATCGAAATGCTTGACGGACTCCGTCACCAACTGGCTCACGCTCGAAAACTGCTGGAGGATCGCGAATCGTTGCTCCAGCAGGGGCTCGGCAACCTCGAACGCAAGACCCGTGCTGCCCAGGAATCGCTCACCCAGCACCAGCAACGCCTGGCGACGGCGCGCGAGACCTGGAAAAAGAAACGCGAGGAACAGCGAGACGAGGTGGCGAGTCTGCGAGAGCACCTGCGGTCCGAATCTCAGTCGCTGCAAGAGCGGAAGCAGCGGATTGAAACGCTTCGCGAGGAACTCGAGGGCAGTCATCGCGAGAGTCTCGAATTGCGGTTGGCCGTTGAAGAGTCACTGGCGCAATTCCGGGAGGAGCAGGGCNGGATTGGTGACCAGGAGGCCGCGACGCGACTCGAGTCCGCTCGAGCGGCCGTGGTCGAACACTATCGGCAAATGCGGGAAACCCTGGTCACGCAACGTGCTGACCTNGAAGACGCNCAGAAACANCTTGCCGTCCAGGTTGCCCAGCAGCAAAAAGTCTACTCCGACCACGGTGAGCGGTTGGACGACCGTGAGCAGGCGATTCGCGACAANGAGGAAGAACTCCGGCGACANATCGCGGAGGTTCCCGATGCCGAATCGCAGTGGCAGGAGATGCAGGCCCGCTGGACAGCCGAGAAGCAGCAGGCCGAGTTGATCATNCGGGATCTGCTCAAGCAACTGGGTGAATCCGAGGCGGCGTGAGCCCGCNGCCGATGGACGCCCGGGTGCNGGGAGTTTCNGTTGTGTTGCCGCCGGCCACCCGTGGCAGGTAGAACCGTGTGGCCCCCGGAGACGAGGGCCCACAGGATTCACCGTACACCGCGAGCCTGCCACCATGACCAACGTTCGAGATTTCGGAGCNGTCGGCGATGGGAAGACCGANGACACCGATGCGATTCAACATGCTATCGACGAGGGCATTGGCCGCGTCGAATTTCCNCGGGGCGACTTCCTGATNACCCGGACATTGCTGGTNGACCTGGAAAAAAACGGTCGCACCGGAATTGATGGTTCCGGGGGGGCCGCCAAGATCGTGATGGCCGGTGCTGGCCCGGCGATTTTTCTAAAGGCAACTCACGCCCGGACGGCCGACCCGGGTGGGTTTCGGCCCGCGGAGNGGAAAAATGAGCGGATGCCGATTGTCCGAGACATCGAGATCGAGGGCCGCCACGCCCAGGCTGACGGGATCAGGATCGTTGGCGTGATGCAGCCGACTCTTGCCGGGGTGTTGATCCGAGAGGTGCACACGGCAGTGCATGTCACCAGCCGGGCCCGCAATCTGATCATCGACGGATGCCATTTCTATCACAACACTGGCGTCGGCGTGCACCTGGACAACGTCAACCTTCACCAGTCGATCATTGCCGACAGCCATATCAGTTACTGCCGGCTGGGTGGGATCAGGATCGAGAATAGCGAGATCCGGAACCTGCAGATCACCGGCAACGACATCGAGTACAACAACAACGCCTCTCATAAGGTGGCCGATGCAGATGACGAACCGACCGCCGAGATCTACATCGACGTGGGAACCGGAAGTGTCCGCGAGGGGACCATTGCCAGTAACACGATCCAGGCCACCGCGTCGGGCAACGGTGCGAATATTCGCATGGTTGGTAGCGGAGGTGAGAACCGTGGACTGATCAACCACAAGGCGGGCATGTGGACGATCAGCGGCAACCTGATCGGAAGCCAACGCACCAACGTACACCTGACCAGTGTGCGAGGGGTGGTGATCAGCGGCAACTACATCTACAGCGGCCACCATCGCAACTTGTTGGTCGAGGAATCTCGGAACATCGTCGTTGGTCCCAATTGTTTNGGTCACAATCCNGACTACCGCAAGCGGGAACTGGCCACCGGTATTCGCCTGGTCGATTCGGAGAACTGCAACCTGACGGGCTTGTTGATCGAGGATGCCGAGGCGGGGGAACACACTGTCGCCGGGGCGGAACCGATCCGACGAGAAGCCCTGGTGGAACTGGTCCGTTGTCGGCGCGTCAACGTGTCGGGTGTCCAGATCCTTGACGGGACCCCGAACGGGATGCTCTTGCAGGACTGCCGCGACACAACGATCACCGGNTGCACGATCACCGACGATCGTGAGCCGAANCNAATGGAGCATGCGATCGTGTGGACAGGCACGGGNCACGGCGGCCTGGTGGCACATTCGCGGATCGGCCGGGGAACCAGAGGGGACGTCAAACTGCCCGCGGAGGTGACAGTGGACGGGATTGTTGGAGACGGAGGCAAATCGTGAATGATCCCGGATCGGCCGTTGCATCGACTGGTGGAGCCGCGGTGGTCGAGTCGCTGGTGGCCCACGGAGTTGACGCAATATTTGGAATTCCCGGGACTCACAACCTGGCGGTGTACGAGAGCCTGGCTTCTCACCCCGAATTGACCCATGTCCTGGCCCGGCATGAACAGGGATCGGGGTTCATGGCCGATGGCTACGCGCGTGCCAGTGGTGAATTNGGCGTGTGTCTGAGCACCACCGGGCCGGCGGCACTCAATGTTCTGACACCGCTGGGAACCGCATTTGCCGACTCGGTNCCGGTGCTTTCGATCGCCAGTGAGATTCCATCGGGAGGACTGGGGCTGGGGAAGGGGTTCCTGCACGAGTGTGTGGATCAACTGGGGTGTTACGCACCCGTCACAAAGTTCTCGGCCCGTGTGACAGAGGTCGCGGCGATTGGTGATACGGTGTGTGCTGCGATTGCTGAAATGACCAGCGGTCGGCCACGGCCTGCGGCGATCGATATCCCGTGTGACATTCTCGACGCAGAAGAGACGGTCTCGCGAGTGGTTCCAACNGTGGTCGAACCACTCGCATGTGATCTCGAAGCGGTTGAACGAGTCGCTGCCACCCTGGCCGCTGCCCGGCGTCCGCTGATCTGGGCCGGTGGTGGAGTGGTGCGTGGCAATGGTTGTGCTGCATTGGCCAGGTTGGCCGAACGACTCGATGCGCCGGTCTTCTCGACGGTACTCGGAAAGGGAGCGGTCGCGTCAGATCATCCACTCTCGGCTGGCGAGGGCCTGCTCCATCCCTCGGCGATTTCAATTCGCGATGAATGCGATGTGATGCTCGCCGTGGGGAACGGTTTCGGGCAACTGGAGACCGTCAGTTGGCGGTTGGAGATGCCCCCGACACTGATCCAGGTGGATGTTGATGCCGAGGCGATTGGGCGGAACTATCCGGTTGCGGATTCGATCGTCGGCGATGCCCGGCCGGTCCTGGAGGCCCTGTGCGAAATGGTGCCACAACGGCCGGCGGAGAGGGCCGGCAACGTGGCCGATTTGCGGGCCAGCCTGCGTCGCCAGTGCCGCGAGCGGTCTTCCGATGTCGTTGAATTGATCGATGCCGTGCGAGGTGGTACCCCACGCGAGACGGTTTTTGTCAACGACCTGACGGTGGTTGTTTACTGGGGCCGTTACCTGCTGGATGTCCTGGAACCCCGCAGTTACCTCTACCCCTGGAATTTCTGCACGCTGGGCTATGCCCTGGCCGCTTCGATTGGTGCTGCGGTGGCCAGGCCCGACTGCCCGGTGGTGGCGTTGACCGGTGACGGTGGGTTCCTGTTCAACGTCCAGGAACTGGCCACGGCTGTACAGCACCGGATACCGATGACCGTGGTTGTTTTCAACGACGATGCCTACGGCGTGTTGCAACCGCAACAGAAGGACAGGTATGGGCGGACCTTCGCGACCGACCTGGTGAATCCCGACCTGGTCAGGTTGGCCGAGTCGTTTGGTGCCGATGGTGTCCGGGTGTCGACACCCGGCGAACTTCAAACGGAACTGGCTGCTGCGGTCGAGAACGATCGGGTGACGGTCATTGATGTGCCAGTCTCGGTGCCCTGGCCGGTCTGGAAGGGACAGGAATCGGTGGTGGCCAGCAGGAGTGCCCCGTCGTGATCGCCCTGGCTCGACTCCTGAAATCTCGTGGGGCCCGTGTGCGAGTGGATCGGTCTGGCCGGGTGGTTTCGGTGCGGATGGATGGTGGTCGCGTGGTTGCGGCTGCCGACCTGGACCTGTTGGTGCAGTGCCGGCACTTGGAACACCTTGATCTCGAGGGATCACGGGTTGATGACCCCGGTTTGGCCCGGTTGGCCACCATCGAATCACTCGAAACGTTGTGGCTGCACGATGCCAGGATCTCCGACGCCGGGTTGAAGCCGCTGGGGCAGCTCAAAAGCCTGAGGAATCTTGGGCTGGCTGGTACCCGGATCGGTGACCGGGGATTGCAACACCTGGGTGGCCTGGTTGGCCTGGAGAGCCTGGTGTTGACCAACACGCGGACAACCGACAAGGGGCTGGTGCACCTGAAGGGGCTGGTTCGCCTTGTCGATCTGCCTGTGCGCGGAACGCGGGTGACGTTTGGAGGTGTGGTCGACCTGTTCGTGCGGCAACAGAAACGCGGCATGGCGGCGGCAATGCGGGCGATGGGACTGGCAGCGTCGGGGAGAGAGCCGATTCGTCGGTTGGACCTCGGGCGGACCGGTGTACGCGACCAGGACCTGGCGCACCTGGTGGATTTGAAACACCTGGAACACCTGGTTCTGGCCAATTCCGGTGTGACTGACGCAGGGCTTGTCCATGTCGGCAAGCTGAATCAACTCAAGGGGATCTACCTGGCCAAGTGTGCCGTGACGGATGCCGGGCTGGCGCACCTGGCCACGCTGACCCGGATCGAATCGGTCAACCTGTACGGAACGGGCGTCACGGATGCGGGACTGAAGCACCTGTATGGCATGAAGAAAATGCGGGACCTGTACTTGACCGATCTCAAGCTCAGCGAGTCGGCCATCGTCGCATTGAAGAAAGCATTGCCCCGGGTCACCGTGGCTGGTCCCTAGCCACGTTTGTATCGCGGCCCGGGGCCATTTTGACCTATGCGATCAATTCGGTGATCGCCTCTCCGTCGGGGAGAACCGGCACGGGCCGGCCGCCGACACTGTTGAAGGTCCGTTCGGTGTCGATGCCCATTGCATGGTAGATGGTGGCCAGGATGTTCTTGGGTGTCACCGGTCGAGTGGCGGGGCGTTCTCCCTTGTCATTGGTCGATCCCACGACCTGGCCACGGGTCAGCCCACCACCAAAGAGCANNACGTTNCCGGCNGGNCCCCAGTGTTCNCGNCCNGGGCAGCCTTTCCGNACNTAGATNCNNGGNGTNCGNCCGAANTCTCCGGCNAGCANNACNAGCACCTCGTCNNNGAGNCCNCGNTCGTCGAGATCNTCGATGAGNGCCGAGACNGCCCGGTCNAATNNTNNGCCNCGACGNCNCATGANCTNGAAGATGTTNCCGTGNACNGCGTGGTCGTCCCANCCNATNCCCGANCGGTCNCCGTCNCCNCGNCCNTCGGGNNANAACCGNANNGNNACNACNTCGACNCCNGNTTCGACCAGTCGACGNGCNANNANCGNNTGCTGGCCGGNTGTTTCNAGGCCGTANCGTTCNCGNGTTCGNCGNTCNTCACGGCTNAGNTCNAANGCNCNNGCNGCNCGNCCNGNNCCNNTNANNANGTCGAAGGCCTGTTGGGTGTAGCGGTCGGCCGCCGCAATTTGCCCATGCAGGTCGATTTCCGCTTGCCGGGTCCCCTCGCGGACAAACCGATCGAGCCCTGCCAGGATCGCCCGGCGATCGGCCAACTTCTGGACTCCAGCACCTCCGTGCAGGTTCTGGACCTGNAATCGGGGCCGCGACGGGTCACCGGCGACCTGGAACGGGCCGGAGGTGGGGCCCAGGTAGGCGGGGCCACCACGGTGCAGTCCGACGGAAGATTGGCCGCCCAGTGCGACATAGCCGGGCAGCGGATTGCCGGCCACCGAGCGNCGGCGGGTTCGTCGCATGCCACGGGCGAGACCGGGNTCGGTTGAGGCGCCCAGNGCGATTGGAGAGGACTCCTCGTGCTGNCGACTNCGGATGCGGTGCATGATCGCAGCACAGTCGGGGTACTCGCTCCGTCCNGCAACCACCCGGGCACCGAAATGGCCNGTGATGAAGTTGTGTGTGCCGATCACGTGGCCCGAGGAGGGCTGNTGGATCGAGCGGACGANATTGAAGCGATCGGCCAGTTGTGACATCCGTGGCAGGACCTCGCAGAACTGGATTCCCGGAAGCACTGTTGGGATCGCATCCAATTCGCCGCGGTATTCGGACGGAGCCAGCGGCTTGGGGTCGAAGGTCTCGTGATGGCTCGGACCGCCATCCTGCCACAACAGGATGATCCGGCGAGAAACCGTCGTGGCGTCCGGTCGGGACGCCTCGGCTCGCAGTCGCAGGATGCCGGGCAACGAGAAGCCGCCGAGGCCGGTCAGGACACCGGCCAGGACGCTCCGTCGTGTGAAACCAGGCAGTTGGCCGATCGGGGCTGGCATCAGGTCAGTGAGCCGTATTCTCGGTCTTTCAGGAATCCGGGCATTGGAACCTGGTAGGTTCCATCCGGATTGGCTTTCAGCGGCGAGGGGCCATCGAGTGTGAGNCTGGCCACATTGGGTGCAAACTCGTGCTTGCAGTTGAGCATCTGGTCGCGGGTGATGATCTGGCCGGTGTGGGCNGCCATACGGCCCATCGCGGTGACCAGGCTGGCCTCGGCACCACGCTGGACCTCGTTGTAGGGTTCGTCCCGCCGGATGGCCGTCAGCAGGTCGTCCCACTCGACCTGGTAGGGGTTGGGCTCCCTGCCCGGGAAGGACCAGGTCATGTTCTCCTTGGTCATGTTCCAACTCTTGTAGATCCTGGCTCGCGAGGGTGCGTGTCCGCGAGAGGAGATGACCGCCGACCCCTTGCTGCCATGGGCAAAGCTGGCGAATCGCTGGTTGCAACCTGGAATGGTGCGTCCATTGACCAGCAGCTTGGTGCCGTCGGCGTAGGTGTACTCGATCGAGTAGGTGTCGAAGTTCTGGTCGACGTCGCTGCCACGGTAATGCCGTCCACCGGACGCCTCGGCCTGGACCGGGAAGGCGTTCTTCATCCAACTGCATTCATCGATGTTGTGAATCAGAAAGTCACTGACCGCACCACCCGAAAGCCAGAGGAAGGCGTGAAAACGCCGGATCTGGTACAGCAACTCCGAGGATCCCTTGGGAGCCTTGCCGGTGGCGGCCGAACCGGTGGGGCCGGCCATGCGGTAGGCTCGCAACTCCACGATGTCACCAATCTGGCCGTCCTGAATGCGACGGAACAGTTCCTGGCGAGCCTTGCAATGGCGACACATCAGGCCGACGCCGACCTTGAGGTTCTTCTTGACCGATTCGGCTCCCAGGTCCAGCATGCGACGGCTGCTGGGGCCATCGACACTGANCGGCTTCTCCATGAAGACGTTGAGTCCCTTTTCGATGGCGTACTTGAACTGGACCCAGCGAAACGCGGCCGGCGTGGTCAGGATCACCACGTCACCGGGGCTCAAAACGTCCATGGCTTCACGATAGGCTTCAAAGCCAATGAACTGTCGGTCTTCAGGAACGTCGACCGATCCACGAAATCTTGAGGACAGGGCCTTGTGCGAGTTGGCCAGGCGGTCTTCGAAGACGTCGGCCATGGCGACCAACCGGGTTGGTCCCACCTTACTGGCCAGTGCATTGGCCGCCGCACCCGTGCCGCGGCCGCCGGCGCCGACCAGGGCCAACTGGATCGTGTTGTTCTCTGCCGCATAAACCGCTGGGGTCGTCGCTCCGACCAGGGCAGCCGCACCGGCCACCTTGATGAAGTCGCGCCGTGAGTTGTCCGAGTTCTGCTGAGCCTGGCTCATTGTCTCTCTCCCCTGTCTCTGGAATGGACGGAGTGTTGCTGGTATCGGTTTTTATGAGATGGGGTGCCAAGAGCAACCCCGGATGACGTTCGAAGCATTATGGATTGTACGTCAAGCTCTCGACTCAATCACCTCCAACTCTGACTGCAACCGACGATTCAAGAATCCAGGCCCGGCCTGCTGATCGATATGTCACGGTCGATACCCACACCCGGGTGTGTACATATGTATACACCCGGGTGTTTGTTGGAGAATCGGCGGGTCGGAAGATGTTGCGATTTCCGATAAAGTGGGATAGGTTCGCTGTGCTTGGACGGTTCCTGCAAACGGGAACCCGATGGTGATGGAAGTCAAACCGCCCGAGGAAGGCCAATGCTGACGATTCCCGGAATCGAGACGCGATATTGTGATGGGATCACCCGTCGCAGTTGTCTGCAAATTGGCGGCCTGGCGATGGGGGGCCTGTCACTGCCACAGATCCTGCGAGCCGAAGCCGAGTCGAAGTCGGATCGTCCGATCAAGGGCGTGATTATGGTGATCCTGCCCGGTGGTCCGACTCACCTGGACATGTATGATCTGAAGCCGGAAGCGCCTCCGGAGATTCGTGGTGAGTTCAGTCCGATCGCGACCAACGTGGCCGGGATGGAGGTGTGCGAATTGTTACCGGGGTTGGCCGGCATTGCCGACAAGTTGTCCCTGGTGCGTTCATTGCATGGTTTTCAGAACGATCACAATACCCACTGGTGCTCGACAGGCTGGGAATCGCACGACGTGATGCCCGCCTCTCCACTGATTCCCGGCTTTCCCCAGGGGGGATGGCCGTCACTGGGGTCAGTGCTCTCCAAGCAATTTGGCCCCCGCGTCCCCGGTGTGTCTCCAGCTGTCGATCTGGTTCCCACCGATGCCGATGCGCGGTTCATCATGCGTATCGGTCCGACACAGCCCGGTTTCCTCGGGTCGGCTCATGCTGGTTTCGAGGTGGACGCGGTCGATCGCCGCAACCTGAGACTCAACGGCGTGAGCCTGCGTCGACTCGGCAATCGCAAGCAGTTGCTGTCGAGCTTTGATCGGTTTCGTCGCCAGGTCGAGGTTGATGGGATTGGCGACGGGATCGACGAGTTCCAGAAACAGGCCTTCGAGGTGTTGACGTCACCGCGTTTGGCAGAAGCGCTGGATCTCAGCCGGGTCGAGCGTTCGGTCAAGAAACGGTATGGGCTCGAGGAACAGTATCCCAACGAGCGGAATGGCAAGACCTACCTGCACCAGTTCCTCCTGGCCCGGCGAGTGATCGAGGCGGGTGCCCGTTGTGTGACCATCGCGTTTTCTCGTTGGCCGTTCGGCCGGATGTTGCGCGGCGATTACAACTGGGACTGGCACAAGGACAATTTCAACGAGGCCCGTGGTGCGTTGCCGCTGTTCGACCTCGGGCTGTCGACGATGATCTCCGAACTGGGTGAGAGTGGATTGCTTGACGACGTTGCTGTCGTCACCTGGGGCGAATTCGGCCGCACGCCGAAGATCAACGGCAACGCAGGCCGAGACCACTGGCCCAACGTTGCTGGAGCATTGCTGGCCGGTGGTGGAATGAACCACGGGCAGGTGATCGGTTCCAGTACCCGCCACGGGCACGATCCGCACGATCGACCGGTTCATTTCCAAGAGGTCTTCGCGTCGCTGTATCAGCGATTGGGAATTGACGTGGCGACGGCCCAGTTCACCGACCTGGCCGGACGTCCTCACTACCTGCTCGGCGACCACCGGGCGATGCCCGAGCTGGTTGGCTAGCGGAGACGCAGTCCGGATCGCGGCGGTTGTGCCGCGTCCACGATTCGTGTTGGCGTGCCTGAGTCGAGTCGGGACGACAGGATTTGAACCTGCGACTTCCGGCTCCCAAAGCCGGCGCTCTGCCAGGCTGAGCTACGTCCCGAGTGTTGCTCCTGGTCTGGTGCAGGCAGCGAGTCTAGGGAGCGGGACCTTGGGACGTCAACGGGAAGTGTTTCACGTGAAACGCTTCCTGCCTTCACGGGGTACCAAAACGAACCCGTCTTGCTGATTTTGCAGGGCGGGAACTAGAATCCTCCGCCTTCCCAATTTCGTGGAGCTTCGGTCATGTCATCGATGTCCAGCGATCCCGCTTCCCCCCTCCCGAGCACGCGTCCGAGTCGATTGGGTCGCGGCCTGGCCGGACTGGTCGGATTGACCCAGTTCGGGCCGACCGATGAGGAACTGGTCGCCAACCACGTTGACGGGACCTCGTCGGAGGAAAACTCGGTGGTGTTGGAGGAGCCGGTTGAATCGGTTCAACCGGATCACTCGGGTGACGAGGGGCCATCGGCCGGGGATGGAGATCTGATGGAGATCTCCATCGACTCCCTGGTGAGGAACCCGTATCAGCCTCGCAAGGATTTTGATGCCGAGGCCCTTCAGGAGTTGTCAGCCAGTATTGGCCAGCATGGTGTGCTGAGCCCCTTGCTGGTTCGGCCGATCGATGCGGACCACTACCAGCTGATCGCCGGTGAGCGGCGTTGGCTGGCGGCGCGTTCCGCGGGGCTGGAAATGGTTCCATGCCAGGTTCGTCATTACACCGACCAGCAGGTGTACGAGACGGCCATGGAAGAGAACCTCAAGCGCGAGGATCTCAACCCGTTGGAGCAGGCCGAGGCGTTTCGCCGTTACCTGGACGAATTCGACAGCACGATCGACCAACTGGCGGGACGGTTGAGCATGAGCCGTTCGGCGGTGAGCAATATCCTGAGATTGCTGGACCTGTCGGCTCCGGTGCAGCAGGCGTTGGCCGATCGCAAGATCACCGCCGGCCACGCCCGGGCGCTGGTGACCCTGGAGGAAGCCGACCAACTGGGGCTTTGTGCGCGGATCGTGGAGGAAGGGCTGACGGTCCGTGGGACCGAGGCGGCTGCCAAGGCGATTCGGACGGGAGTGCTGCCGTTGGAAGTGCCGGTGGTCGATCCGGACGATCCGGCCGTGCAGCCCGGCTCGGCCGAGAAGCCGCCGGAACTGAGCAACCACCTGGCACAGCTCCAGGATCACCTCCGGAGGCAGTTCGGCTCCAAGGTGGAGATCCGCTTGACGGATCTGCAATCGGGGCGAATCGTGATTCCGTTTGCCAACGCCGACGAGTTTCAGCGAGTGGTCCGCGTGCTGGAGCGTCGCGTGGCCTGAGACGTTTCACGTGAAACGTCGCGGTTGAGTTGCCAGCGATAGAGGTGGAACGTCATGGGCTGGTCGCGTCGGGCGGGGGGCTGGTTGCGGCGGACCTGCAGTCCAGGAGTCACTTGGAATGTCTCCTGGAGTTTGTAGTCCTGCACCAGGTCCGGAGGCGCCGCCTGGCCATCAAGTGCGTGAGGACCGAAGGCCAGGAACACCGGGATTTCCGGTGGACGTTCCCCCTTGCGAATGACCTTGAGGCCTCCGGCTGGTTGCATCAACAGTCGGCGGGGCGATCGGTTGCTGAGTTGGAAGAACAGCGCCGGTTCGCCCCAGACACGAATGACCACCTCGCCCTCGGGAACCTGTCGGGTGACGACGGCGACCATGTCATCGGCCAGGCGGGCGATCGAGGTTCGTGGTTCCAGAGCGGGGATGCCACGTGAAACGAACCGGGACGGAATGGCGAGCAGCAACAGCACCGCACCGACGAGAGCGACAAGAGGCAGAAACCAACCGGTGTTCGTGGACGAGGCGCCAGGCGAGCGGAGCGTGCGACGCTGGGCCAGTTGATGTCCAAGAAGCAGCCAGCCAGCAACCAGCCACGGAAGCACCAGCCTCGGGTACGGATGGTACAACGGGGTGACGAGTGTCATGGAAATCCACCAGGCAGCTAGCATCGCCCAGGCCAGAGGGCGGCCCGCCTGCTGCTCATCGGGGCAGGGATTCTTCAGCCGGATCACAGCGTCCCTGAGTGTCGAGAAGGCGGCTGCGAGGACCAGGGCGGGGAAGGAGGCGATGGCGACCAGCCCGGCCGCCGCGACGGTCATCGGCAAGCGGGGCCGGATGGCGTTCCACGTGAAACGTTCCGGACGAGTTGTCGACAGGCAGCAGGCCAATGCCACGCCGGCGACGGTCAACAGGCTCTCGAAAGCCGCCATGTGGTTGGCCTGGGAAACGGCCGACTCGAACCAGCCGGCCAGCCCAACGACATAACGGGCGTGGTTGTCGGTGACGGCGGTGTATCCCCCGGTGTCCTGCAACAGGACAAACAGCGGGGAAATCGCGATGGCCGTGATTGCGGTGATTGCGGCCAGCCGTTTGAGCCACGTGGTCCATCCTGGATGGGGGCGACGGCCTGTTGCCGGAACCGCGACAATTCCGGTGACAGCAATTGCCAGGGGAAGCCAACCGGTGTACTTGGTCCACCAGCCGGCCGCGGTTGCCAGCCCGGCGGTCACCACCAGGGTGGGCCGACCCGAGAGGATGGCCCGGTGTAATGCCCACAGGGCGAGGATCAGCCATGTGAGCCAGGTCACGTCGGTCAGGGCGGTTCGACTGTACAGGATGTGGACGTCGCTGAAGACGGCCAGCAGGACAGCGGCGCGAGCGGCAGGTTCTTCCAGCCAGTCTCGGGCCAGCAGCCCCAGCAGTGGAACCAGAAGGATGCCCGCCAGCAGCGAGGGGGCGATGCTGGAAAGGTCCGAGGCCTGGAACCAGAGGTGGATCTCCTCGATGACCCGCGGCAGCCCCGGGGGCGCGTAGAGATGGCGGTCGGGATAACTGTAATCCTCGTCAGGGCACCAGACGTTCGAGGCGTAGACACCCTCGTCGAAGTGCTCCACGGCGATCCGCGAGGGTGCCGACATGCGGAGCAGAGCAGCGACCAGGGTGGTCACAGCCAGGAAGATCCACCAGGACCGTGCGTGGCCTGGCCGAGGTGATCCTGAGGATTCGTGTGATGCGTTCAATCGAGAGGGACTCGTTGGCGTGGTCCAGAGGGCCGTGGTGTTTCACGTGAAACGTTCAGTCGGCATCATAGCGTCAGAGAGGTCATCGGCGGAGTCGGGTTGTAGTCGATGGCGAGAATGCAAAAAGGGGATTGAGACGATGTCGGAGATTATCGAGAGATACGACCGGGCCATGGCCCTCAAGGAAGGCGGCGATCTCGAGTCGGCCGTCGAGGAACTGAATGGGATTGTCGCCGACGAGCCCGATCACGTGTTGTCGCATTCGGCCCTGGCGGTGTTCCAGGAAAAGCTGGGACGGGTGGAGGATGCGGTGGCGCATGCCCAGCGGGTTACCGAACTGGATCCCGAGGATCCATTCGCGTGGACACAGTTGGCCGTGATTTGCCAACGGTGCGGCCGTGGCGAACAGGGGGATCAGGCCATGGCCCGTGCCCGCAGCCTGGCCGGAGGTGGCCCGGGGCCAGGGGCGGCTCAACCGCCGTCGGATGATTCTTTCGCAGTTTGAACCGGCTCGCGAGGTGGGTCGCTGGGAGGAGCAACCTGGATCAACGCGTCAGCGTCGAAGCGACGACCGTCGGTGGTGTCGAAACGGGCGTGCAGCAACAACCGTTTGTGGGTGGGAGGCGTTTGCCAGGGCAGCTTGAATAGGAAGCCGCGAGACAGCATGCTGGCCAGCCACCGCTTGCGGCAGTCTTCGGAGGTGAAGTCCCACGTGCCGAGTTGACGCGAGTCCGCGGGGGCAGCCGGATCGGTCAGGCGGATTTGCAAGGTGCCCGGCAGCTTGACCGGCTCGCCATCGCCGTCGCGGGGCTGGATCATGACCACGAGTTCATCGTCGCCGGGCTGCCGATCCGTATCGCGGCCACCGGTCAGCCACGGGTTGATCGCCAGCTGCTCCACCCGTGCGAGCAGGTCAGCCTGTTCGGGGCGGACGATGGAATTGGCCTTGCGAAGCAGTTCGTCACGTTGATGACGCAAGGCGTCTCGTTCGTTTTGGAGCGACTCGAGAGCCCTGGCCTGGGTGGCGAGTTGATCCTGCTGGTCCCGGAGTTCCGCTTCAAGCCGCTCGATACGGACCGGAGTCGCACAACCGGACGTTGTGGCAGCCAGTGCCAGCAGCAGCAATAGTCGCCTCGGGGGCCCGTCCATGGGTGCACCGAGCGTGAAAGAGAATGGTGAAACGGTGGTTTCAGTCGTCGCCGCCGGAGGGGATTCCCTGGTGGGCGATTTTTTCGAGCACGTTGTCGATCAGTCCATAGGACTGAGCCTCTTCAGCCGTCATGAAATTGTCACGATCGGTGTCCTGCTCGATTTGTTCCAGGGTCTGCCCGGTGTGGGTCAGCAGGATCTCGTTCATTCGCTGCTTGACCTTCAGGACTTCACGGGCATGGATGTCCAGGTCACTGGCCGTGCCTTCCATTCCAGCCAGTGGTTGGTGGATCATGATGCGACTGTTGGGCAGAGCATTGCGTTTCCCCGCCGTGCCGGCTGCCAGCAGGATCGCTCCCATGCTCGAGGCCTGGCCGATGCAGTAAGTTGCCACGTCACACCCGATGTATTGCATGGTGTCGTAGATGGCCATGCCAGAGGTGATCGATCCACCGGGTGAGTTGATGTACATGTGGATGTCCGACTCGCCGTCGTCGAACTGCAGGAACAACAACTGGGCCACGATGCTGTTGGAGACCGTGTCGTTGATGCCGCTGCCAAGGATGATGATTCGGTCCTTCAACAGGCGACTGTAGATGTCCATGGACCGTTCTTCACGGCCATGACGCTCTATGACGTAGGGAATCGGAATGTTCATGGTGGCGCCTGAGAGGGCGGGCATAATGGGTGGTATGGGTCGAATGGGTGCTTTTTGAGGTGTCAGCTGTCGGAGTCGTTGGTCTCCGGGTCTTCTTCGCTTTTTTCCTTGGCCAGGACTTCGTCGACCAACCCGTACTCCCTGGCCTCTTCGGCACTCATGTAGAAGTCTCGATCGGTGTCGGCGGCAATTCGTTCGAGGGGTTGTCCGGTGTGCTGTGCCAGGACGTGGTTGAGTTGTTCGCGGGTCTCGAGAATCTCTCGGGCCTGGATCTCGATGTCACTGACCTGTCCGCCAACTTCGCCGAAGGGTTGATGAATCATCATCTTGGCGTGTGGCAGGGCGTGCCGTTTTCCTTTTTTGCCTCCGGCAACAAGAATGGCTCCACCACTGGCGGCCAGGCCGACGCAGTAGGTGGCCACGTCGCAGTCGAGATACTGCATGGTGTCGTAGATGGCCATGGTGGCGGTGACCGAGCCGCCCGGCGAATTGACATACAGGTGGATGTCCTGGTGCCGGTTTTCGCTCTGGAGGTACAGCAGTTTCATCACGATGAGGTTGGCACTGCCGTCGTGGATCACTCCGTCGAGGAAGATGATCCGGTTCTCCAGCAGCAGATCCCCAATGGTCATCTGCCGTTGCCGTGTGTAGTCGGGGCCCTGGTTGTAGCCGGAACCTGTCGAGACCTGTAGCGCGTGATCGAGTGTCGAATTCCGCAAAGACACTTCGGGATCCTCCCGTGTCAGTTCCACCAAGATTGCGGGAACACGGTGATCGAGTCGTCGATCTCCGTGCCTCGCGTTGGATACGCCATGTCGATGGGACAGGTCAAGGCCCGATGACCCGTCCCGGTTTGTTCACCGTTGTTATTCGCTCTCAGCGGCCTCATCATCCGTTGCGGCCTCATCATCCGTTGCGGCCTCATCATCCGCCTGGTCTTCGACGACATCTTCACTCACCGGCTCGTCGTCGGCGGGCTTGTCACCATCGTCGCCGTCTCCGGGTACGGTTGCGACGTCTGATGGGGAACGACACACGGATTGATCGAGTGTGGCAACGGGTGCTTTCACCAGGGGTTCGCCCGGCACATCGTTGAACTCGGCGTTGTCGAGGATGACCTCGATCGCCTTCCGTTCCCGAACCTGTGCCTCGAGGTTTTCAATCATTCCGCTCTTGATCAATCGTGCGCGGAGTCGCCTGGGATTCTCGCCGGCCTGCATGGCCATCATCTGGATTTCGACATCGAGGTCCTGTCCAGCGACCTCGATGTTTTCTTCCTCGGCGATCCGGTCGAGAACGAAGTGTTCCTTGATGGCCTGGCGGGTCGTCGAGATCGCGTGTTGTCGGATCTCGTTTTCGCGAGCCTGGATCTCCTGGGGAGTGAATCCGGCCTGCTGCATTTCCAGGATCTCTCGTCTCAGCGCGTTGTCTGTCTGCTTGCTGACGAGTTCTTCGGGAAGGTCCCAGTCGGCGCTTTCGGTAATACGTTCGAGCACCTGGGAACGCGTGTCCTGGCGTTGTCCGAACTCGGCTTGCCGTTCGAGCGTGTCCCTGAGGGCGTCCTTGAGGGCCTCCTCGTTTTCGACTCCCAGCCGATCGAAGAATTCATCGTCGAGATCGGGCAGGTGGGGTTTCTTGACGGCGGTGACGGAGAGGCTCAGGGCCAGCGTTTCGCCCCGCATGGCAACATTGTCGGCTTCGGCCGCAACGGTGATTTCTGTGTTGCGATCCTCTCCCGCGGCGACCCCGGCCATCAATTCGTCGAACCCCTCGAGTTCGGCGTCCTGGAACCGCAGGACTGGTCGGAGTTCCAGCATGGCCTCCTCGATGGTCCGGACAACCTCGCCGCCATGAGCGAACTCGAGGTTGGCGACGATCGAGTCGCCCGCCTCGGCCGTGCCGTCGTGATCGTGGAAGTGCGAATACTGCAGCAGGAACTGGTCGAGGTAACTGTCGACATCCTCGTCGGACACTTCGCGAACCGGACGGTCGATCGTCAGCCCCTTGTAGTCGGGCAGGTCAAATTCCGGCCGCACCTCCACGTCGAATTCGTACTCGAAGTCCCCCTCCTCGGGGATTTCGATCATGTCGACGTCAAGATTGGGCTCGTTGATGGGTTGCAGGTCGTGATCTTCGGCGAGTTGCTCGAGGCTTCCGACAAGCACCTTTTGCTTGACCTCGTCAGAGAGTTCTCGCCGGAATCTCTTGGCGATCAGCCCCGTTGGCACGTGGCCCTTGCGAAAACCGGGCACCTCGGCCGTGTCGACAAGTTCTCCAACAGCCAGGTCGTGCATCGCGTCGATATCACCGCGCGGCACCCGCACGACGACATGCCTGAGGCAGGGGCCCGACGAGGTGATTTCGACATCGAGTGCCATTTGCACTGAACCGTCGTCCCTGAGTTGGACGTCGTCTCCGGAGTCGTCCTGGGAGTCGTCGGATTCTGGCTCGGTCGTCTCGGCGACCGGCTCACCCTCTGACGACTCCACCGGTTCGGTGTCGTCATCGTTGTGGTCGTCGGTGCCGGCAGCAGTTTCGTCGTCGAAAATCATCTCGGTTGTCCATCGAAGAAAAGCTGAGAGCGGGAGACGGGATTCGAACCCGCGACATCCACGTTGGCAACGTGGTGCTCTACCACTGAGCTACTCCCGCTGACTCGCCGCCGTGGGCGGTGTCGATTATAGCGCGGGCGGGAGGGCTTGCAAGGCATGCCCGCTTGTGACTGGAAGGGCTGTGCCAGACTCAGCGGTCCAACTCGACCACTTGTTCGATTCGAGCGGATCGAGCCAGGGCATCGCACATTGTCTGGGTGGCCACCGCGTCATCGATCCAGTCCTCTCGAATTTCCCCGGATACGACGGCCTGCGCGAAGTTCTCGATCATCACGACCTCCTGGATCGGCGTGGGTGCGAGATGTTTTCCCTGCAGCCCGTTCCGGTTGTGAACCCAGAACCTGGGTTGGTTCACGTCCCAGGGACTGAGGAAATCGTCACAAACGAGTGACGAACGGGTTCCGGCCACTTCAAACCATTTTCTCAACTCGGTGTCAAATCCGCAGTCAAACGAGGCCATCCTCTGGTTGTCGTACCACAGCAACGCCGAGAGGTTCATGTCGACGTCCCGGAACATGCGTGCCGTGGCGAAGACTCGAGTGGGCAGGTCGTCGAACGCCCAGAGGGTCGCACGGCAGCAGTACCAGCCGAGGTCTCCCAGCGAGCCTCCACCCGTGTCGGGGTCCAGCCGGATGTCGTAGTCGGGAATCTCATCGAATCGGAACGTGAATGCGGAGGTCACTCGTCTGAGTTCACCGAGAGTTCCGCTGGTGATCTGTTCCTTCATGGCGATCGTTCGTGGGTGATGGACCCACATGACCCCGTCCATCAGTTGAACCTGGTGTTCCCGGCAGGCGGCGGCCATGTCCCGGGCTTGCTGTGCGTCGATCCCCAGGGGTTTTTCACACAGGACGTGTTTTCCGGCTTCTGCAGCGGCCAAAGTCCAGGCATGGTGCATGGAGTTGGGCAGCGGAATGTAGACGGCGTCAATCTCGGGATCGTCGATCACTCGCCGGTAGTCCCCGACACTGCGAGGCACCTGGTGACCTTGTGCCCATTCGCGTGCCCGGTCCGCGTCACGGCTGCCAATCACATCCAGACTGGCCCCATCTGCGGCATGGATCGCCGCGGCGACCTTCTCGGCGATTCTCGCCGTTCCCAGGATACCGAACCGGAGAACCGGCTTGTCCTGCCTATGGCTCACTGGCCCGCTGCTCCACAAGCGGCCAGGGCGGCCCTGATTTCCCGGTGCAGGTCGCCAATCACCAGTGGAGGGCCCAACACCCGGGCCGTCTCGGTGGCGTTGAGTTCCATGCGTCGTTGCCAGGCGGTCTGGTCTTTGGAGAGCACGGCGATTTGTGCGACAGGTCGTCCCTGTGCCCGGCGAATCGATTCGGTGAAGCCGGTGAGAATCTCCCGGCCGATTGATGCGCCCATCAGGATCACGCAATCCGGTGGTGAGGACTCGATCCGGTTGAGTGATCTCTGCAGGTCACCCAGCAACAGCACCCGGAATCCACGGCTGGTGAAGAACTCTCGCAGCAGTTCCTGCTGTTTGGGCCGACTTTCGACGAACATCAGCGTGGGCTCGATAGCCTCGGCCGCCTCCGCCGGTGCCCCGGGTTGATTGAGCTTGTCCCGGCCTGGTGATCCGCCTTCGAGTTTTTCGATTACACGTCGCAGTTCGTTGGCGGCCTCGCCGGGTGTCTGGTGTCGGGATTCAGGACTGAGGTGCATCAGTCGATTGACAGCCTCGACGACGAAAGAGGGCAACTCCGGTTTGACAGTGTTGACTGGCTTGACATTCCTGTGCCGGCTGAACTGTTGTCGATCTTCCCGGGTCTTTCCGTGGGCGTAGGCTGGTTGTCCCGCCAGGAGTTCGTAGTAGATGGTGCCCAGGAAATAGAGGTCACTGCGGGGGTCGTTGGGCGACGCGCCGGTGTTGTCCTCCAGGGTGGCGTAATCCACAGATCTCGGGGCCCGCTTCTTTTTCCCGCCCGGTTGCAGGGCTTCATCGGCGCCCAGCCCGAAATCGACCAGCTTGGCCACTCCGTCGGTTGTCAGCAGCACGTTGGACTTCTTGAGATCCCGGTGGGAAATCCCCTTGGAATTCGCGTACTTGAGTCCCTCGGCAAGATCCAGGGCGATCCGTGTGGCGTCGACTGGTGACACGGCGCCGCGGATCTTGATCATGTCTGAGAGGCTGCCACCGACGATGAACTCCATTGTGAAATAGTGAATGTCGTCTTCGGCCCCGATCTCGTAGATGGGCACGATGTTGGGGTGCTTCAGCGCCTTGAGCAATTCGGCTTCGCGATGGAATTGTGAGAGTGCCTCGGCGTCCTCGACCCAGCGTTGCCTGAGGACCTTGACTCCGATCATTTTGCCGGAGTCGAGTTCGACGGCACGGAAGACACGGGCAAAGCTGCCCGATCCGTTGCGATACAGCAGCTTCGCGTTGCCCAGAACCAGGCCGGAGGTCTCGTTCTTTCGGAGTTTGTTGACCTGGTAGGTCGTGAGCAGGTTGCGACGCTCCAGGGCGTCCAGCAGACCGTCGTTTGTCTGCAACGTCTTCGCCAAGCTGTCGAGGCACTGCTGAAGTTCGTCAGCATCGACGAGTCGGAGGCGGACGAGTTGTCTGGTTAACTCGGTGAAACTCAGGGCAGCCATGTCGCAGATGGGGTCGCTTGGATGAGAATTCGAAATGAGAGCAGGTGTGACACCCAAGTCGGTGGCTAGGCGTTCACGTGTAGCATTGGCCCGTGCCCCACGGTGCCGATTATTACCGCAATCGTTGGGCTTGGCAATTGAGTGAAACCGGTCTCCGTGTGGTGATCAACCGGGGATGTCTTCATCCGGGCAGCGTGCCGAAGCGGACAGCCCCCTGGAACAGCGTGGCAGTGATTTTCAGCGGATGCCCGGGGCCATCGTGGTGAAAAAACACGAGATCGGCCCGGGAGCCCGGCTTGAGTTCGATCGTCTCGAAGTTGAGCAAACGGGCCGGGTTGAGTCCGGCCATGTCAAATGCCTCTCGCCGTGACACGCCGGTGGCGGAAATGGCGTGTGCGACGCAGGTGTCGGTTTGCAGGCTGCTTCCGGCCAGCAGTTGGTTTTGTCCGGCGAGCACGATTCGGCCATCCTCCAGAATTTCCACCTGCATTGATCCCTCGTCGTACACGCCAGGTGGACAGCCGGCCAGGCCGGCCGCGTCGCAGGTGATGATCGTTCGCTGGGCAGACTTGGTTTGCAGGATTGTTCGAATCACGCTTTCGGGCAGATGATGCCCGTCGGTGATGATGCTGGCCCACAAGCGGGGATCGGCCAGTTGTTCCCAGATGTAATTGGGATGTCGTCGTATGGTGCCGTGGGCTCCGTTTCCCAGGTGGGTGCTCAGGCGCGCGCCGGCGTCGACCGCCGCGGCAACCTGTTCGGGTTCGGCTGCGGTGTGTCCGATCGCCACAATGACACCGTCGTCGGTGACCCGCTGGATGAACTCAACAGCCCCGTCAGCCTCGGCCGCCAGTGTCACCAACCGGATCCGTCCTCCGGCCGTTTCCTGCAACCGGCTGAATTCGTCGTAGTCGGCGCCGCGGACGTGTTCCAGGGGGTGAGCCCCTCGTGGTCCATCGACAGGTGAAATGTAGGGTCCTTCCAGGTGGCAGCCCGGAACCATTGCTTCAACCCACTCGTGACGACGGCAGGCTTCGTCAATGGCCGCAAAACCCGCGGAGAGGGCCTCGAATGAGGCGGTGATCAGCGTGGGACACAGTCGGGTGATGCCGAACGCAAAGTGCGGTTCCAGGGTGCGGATCACATCGTCGGCGGTCAGGCTGTCGCTGGAGAACCAGGTGCCACCGTGTCCGTTGATCTGCAGATCGAAGAAGGCCGGGGCCACCAGCGGCCAGTCATCGGCTGGTCCGGNCGGCCAGGCGGGAACGATCCGCGTGATCGTTCCGTCGGCGATCTCTATCGAGACGGGTTCGGAGGTGTCGTAGCGGCGGGCCTGGACGGAGATGGTCATTGGGGAGGCTCGTTTCGAGTGAAAAGTGACTGGCAGTCGACCAGTCGGGTGCCCTGGTCGTCGGTTACCGCGTACGGCGTTGGTCCCCAGAGGGTGACCCCGGCGTGGCGTCCGTCGGCGGCGAGGGCGTAGTAGGTCAGGTTGTAGGTGGGGCGGCCATGTTCATCGAGCAATCGTGCTGGAGTGTGTGCAATGATCCGTTCGAGGACCTCACCGGCGGCGTCTTGCGGCGATCGGCCGGCCTGCATCAACTGGACAACGGCATAACTGCCGAGGTTGGTGAGGTTGGCCTCGCCACGTCCGGTGCTGCCGCACGAACCGACCTGGTTGTCGACATACAGCCCGGCTCCGATGATCGGTGAATCGCCGACCCGGCCCGGGCGTTTGAATGCCATGCCNCTGGTGGAGGTGGTACAGGACATGTCACCGGCGGCATTGCGGCCAGCACAGTGAATCGTCCCGGTGGGGCGGTGGTAATCGGGGCCAAACCGCCCGACATCCGCNGTGGTTGCCTCCCCGGAGTCTCCNGTGGGTGTCCGGGGCCTGATCTTGAAGAACTCGAGCACGTCCGGGTGCAGTTGGTCATCGGCTGGAGGCAACCAGTCCTGGCGGTCCGAGAGCGTTTCCCGCCAGTGCAGCCAGATGCGTCGAGCCTTCTCGGTGAGGAGGTCCTCGGAGACGAATCCGTGGGCACGAGCGAATTCGCAGGCACCATCTCCTGTGAGCAGCACGTGGTCGGAGCGGCGCAACACCTGGAGAGCGACGCGGGCGGCCTGGCGGACTCCACGCAACGCGGCCACTCCGCCGGCGGCGTGAGTGGGACCGTGCATCACGGCGGCATCGAGTTCAACCTCGCCGTTCTCGTTGGGCAATCCACCCAATCCGACTGACGTCTCGTTCGGGTCATCCTCGACCAGTCCGACCCCGGCGACAACGGCTTCGAGCGTGTCGACGCCGTCTCGCATTTGCTCGAAGGCCAACCGAGTTGCCTCGAGGCCATTCTTGGAGGCAATGGCAACGACCGGCGCGTTCATCGAGGTGTCCCGACGGATGTGGTGGTGCGAGTGGTTTTAGACGTCGGGGTGCTTCTTGTGCCAGCGGGTCGAGTGCTGGTATTTCGCCGCAATTCCCAGCAGGGTCATCTCGCTCCAGGCCGGGCCGACCAGTTGCAGACCGGTGGGCAGATGGTCCTCTCCGAACCCATTGGGAACGCTGATGCCGGGAATTCCAGCGGCGTTGCCCGCTCCACCGATTCGGCTGGCATGGTGTCCCCGGCGGTAGTCAGTGAAAGACCGGTCGTTGGGATAGGCGACGGTGGCCAGCGTGGGCGTGACCATCGCGTGGATTCCCTCGAAGAGTCCATTGAGAGTGGACTGGATTTTCGGCCGGATTCTCATGGCATTGATGTAGTCCCTGGCCGGAATCATCATCGCCGCGTGACCTCCCCAGCGATCTTCCGGGGCCGTCAATTGCCAGACGTCTCCGCTGGAAACCAGGCCCTCGAATGCCGCGGCCATCTCGCATGCGATCAGTGTTCCAGCCACATCCTCGTAGGGCAGGTCGGGCAGGGTGACTTCGCCGATCTCACAGAAATCCTCGAGTTGGTCCAGCGACTTGCGGAAATTCTTTCTGACGGCTTTCTGCACGTGCTGGTCGCAGCCGGCCACAATGGCCAGCTTTGGCTTGGTCTCCAGGTCCTTGGGACCGGACCACTCGAAGGGCCTGTCGACACTGGTGGCGTCCTGGTCGTCGCGGCCGGCAATCGCTGCCAGTACGAGGCCACAGTCATCGGCCGTGCGGCCCATCGGCCCCAGTTTGTCCATCGTCCAGGACAGGGCCATCGCCCCGTGCCGGCTGACTCGACCGTAGGTCGGCCTCAGGCCGGTGATCCCACAGAACCCGGCTGGTGTCATGATCGAACCCCAGGTTTCGCTGCCGATGGCAAAGGGCACCAGGCCAGCNCCGACGGCTGATCCGGGGCCGCTGGAGGATCCGCCGGCCCAACGATTGGTGTCCCAGGGGTTCAAGCCCGCTCCGGTGTAACTCGCATTGGATTGCTTGTAGCCCAGTCCGCCGGCGATTTCGACCATCGCCAGTTTGGCCACCAGGACGGCACCCGCTTGGCGCAGCTTGAGGATCACCGTGGCATCCTTGTCGATGATGCGGTCCTTCATGGGGGCAGCTCCCCAACTCGTGGGGATGCCCTGGGTGGCCAGCAGGTCCTTGACCCCGTAGGGGATGCCGTGCAGGGGGCCGCGGTCACGGCCGGCTGCCAGTTCGGTGTCGGCCTTTCGAGCTTCCTGTCGAGCCAGGTCACCGGTGACCGTCGCCACGGCGTTGTATTTCGGGCCGAGATGCTCCAGTCGGTCGAGAAAAAACTCGGTGAGTTCCAACGACGTGAAGTCGCCCCGGCGTAGACCGGCGGCCAGTTCCCGGACCGGGGCGAAGGCGGTCTTGTCTTTGATGGGCATTGTGGGTCGGTGATCGAGTTGGACGGAGCGAAAGGAGATCAGTGGTCGGAGTCGAGCGCCGCGAAAAGGAACCCGGGTTCATCGGCGTTCTGGAGTGGAAAGCTACTGAGGCGTCCGGAGCGGGCTATGTCGCCTCGGATGTCGTTGTAGATCCCCTGCAGGACATCCTGGTCGTCGAGCCGTTTGTCGGGATACTGCTGGCGGATGATTTCTAGCACCAGGACGGCCGGTGGCGGAGGGGCCGGATTGGCTGTTGTCTCGTCGTCCGATTTTTGTGGAGTCTTTTGAGGGGCATCTGCCGCGTTGGTTTCGAGGGCCGTGGCGGCCGTGGCGGCCGTGGCGGCGGCAATCGTACGTGCGAAATCGCGTCGGTTGACCGGGTCGGGGGTCTTGGCTGATGCCATGAAAGGGACGCCATCTTGCGGGAGAAGGAAAGAACAGGCTGAGTATAGCTGGAGCGGGTGGGTTAGGAGAGGTTGGACGGTCGAGTTTCGTATCGCGGGGCGTTACGATCGAGGGCACCGAAGAAGTTTTTTCCGAGTGAGACCCAATGTATCTGAAGATGGCCAAACGGTTCCTGCTGGAGACCGACAAGCGATTGGCCTGGAAGTTCTTCCGGATCATGGGTGTCGGCGGAGTCCGATCGGTGCTCAAGTACCGGAGTCGCCTGAAGCGGGGCGAGTTTTTTCCTCCCTTCCTTTACGTTTCGATCATCAACAGTTGCAACCTGCGTTGCCAGGGCTGTTGGGTGGACGTTTCGGCCAAACAGGAGCGAATCGACATCGAGGCGATGTCGAAGATGATTGGCGAAGCCCAGGCGATGGGCAACGTGTTCTTCGGGATTGTTGGTGGCGAGCCGTTCATGCACCCGGAGATCCTGGAGATTTTTCGTCGGCACCCCAAGTGCTATTTCCAGGTCTTCACCAACGGTCATTTCATCACCAGCGAGGTGGCTGCGGAACTGCGTCGGCTTGGCAATGTGACGCCGTTGATCAGTGTCGAGGGAACCGAGATCATCAGCGATGAACGGCGTGGTCGCGGCAACGTGCTCAGCCAGACCATGCAGGGCATCCAGAATTGCCTGGACAACAAGGTCTTCACCGGTGTGTGCACCAGCCTGTGTCGAACGAACATCGACGACCTGTTGACCGACAAGTGGGTGGATCGGCTGATCGAAATGGGTGTGCTGTACACCTGGTTTCATGTTTACCGTCCGATGGGGCCGGATGCTTGTCCGGACTTGTGCCTGACTCCCGAGCAGCAGGTGAGGGTGCGGAAGTTCGTGGTCGAGACCCGGGCCCGCAAGCCGATCGCCGTGATCGATGCCTACCACGACGGGGCGGGCAAGGCGTTGTGTCCGGCGGCGACCGGGATCAGCCATCACATCAATCCCTGGGGAGGAATTGAGCCGTGCCCGATCATCCAGTTTGCCTCCGAGTCGATCTACGATGATCCGGACCTGCCCGATGGGCAGCAAAGGACGTTGGGCGAAAAGATGGTGCAGTCGGAGTTCCTGTCCGATTTCCGTCAGTTGGCCCAGCAGACCACGCGCGGTTGCATCGTGCTGGAACGTCCCGACTTGCTGAAGAACCTGGTTGTCAAGCACGGTTCCCAGGACACGACGGCCCGGCAGACGGCCCTGTCGGAACTGGAGAAGATGGAGGTGCGGACCTCCCAGTACCATCCGGGGCAAGAGATCCCGGAGAAGAGTTGGGCCTACCGGCTGGTCAAGAAGTTCTTCTACAACGACTTTGGCGTTTATGACGGTCATGACCACGGTGCCACCTCGGCGCCGGGAGTGCTCGAGTTGCCCACCGTTGTGGTCGAGGACGAACCGGTTTCCGTCTAGGTGGCTTCGGGCGTGCTAGAGTATGGGGGATGGGACGTTGTGTCCCGTCACTGCCATCCCGGGCATCACTGGCGGCACGGAGCGAACTCATGCGGCGCGTTCATCTGGTTTTTCCCGTCGTGTTTTTGGCGTTGTTTGGGACCGTTTCGGCCGCGGACGTCCTGATTTATGGTGCTCCCATCCGACGGGGCGACTTTGTGGCTGCAACAGTGCAGTACGTCCGTGGAGACAGCGTGTCTATCGACATGGGCTATGTGGACGGAGTGGTCTCGGGTCACCGGTTTCGCGTGTATCGGCGGGTGGGGCGTGATTTGAGGATTTCCGGCGTGGTGATCGTGGGATTGGTCCAGCGACGCCAGTCAATCGTGACGGCGCGGACGAGCGTGCCAATCCGAGCCGGCGACGCGGTGGTGATTGCGGCATCACAGTTGGCCATCTGGGCCGAGCCGCGGAATCGGTTGTATGATGAAACCTTGCGTCGTCGAGTGGCTCGGCCACGACAGTTCGGCTACGACACCCGTCAGACCGAGATCGACGAGGTGGACTTGCTGGAGATGCGGCGCCGCAATCAGTTGAAATTGATCGAATGGAGTCGCCGGCTGAAGGAAGCCCGTCCTGGGACAACGGTCTTGTGGGACCTGACCAGCCTGAAGTCCGGTCGCGAGGATTTCATTGCGAAACTCCAGGCCTTTGGCAATTCCTTCCGCTACCGCAGCCGGGAGGATCGTGAAAACGCGTCGTTCACGACAATGGTGCAGCCGATCGGCCCGTCGATTCCACAAGCCGGTCAGCCGTACGAGCCCGCCCAGGTGGTGGGAGAGACCGACCAGAAGAACGCGATTGAACCACCCAAGCAGATTCCTCGAATCGTGCCACTTTCACGTCGGGTGTCACAGTACCTTGGTCGTGGAAACACTCGTTAGTCAGTCGCAGCCTGGCTAGAGGTGTTTTTTCCACCAGCCAAGGATCTCGCCGAGTCGATGAATCCTGAGGTCGGCTGGGCCACAGCGGCTCATGCCGTGACTGGTTTCCCTGGGGTACCGCACGAAGCGGGTTGGTACGCCGAGGATTTTCAGGGCCGCGTAGACCTGTTCTCCCTGTTCGACGTTGCACCGCAGGTCCCCCTCGCTGTGGATCACCAGTGTTGGCGTTTTGGCATTTCGGATCGAGCGAATTGGACTCTGTCGCCAGATTTCCTGGCTGTCGTCCCAGGGGTTTCCCGGCCAGTATTCGCCGGGGACCAGTGGGTAGTCGCTTGACCCGGCCATGCTGACCAGGTTGGAGACGCAGCGGTCGGTTATGGCGGCGGCGAACCGGTCGCTGTGGGTGATCGCCCAGTTGGTCATGTAACCTCCGTAGCTGCCACCGGCGATCGCGATCCGGCGGGGGTCGATGGCTGGGGGTTGTTCCATGAATCCGGCGACTGCCTGCACATCGGCCCAGTCGGCTTCTCCCCACCGTCCCTGGATGGCTGTGCAATGTGTCTCGCCGTACCCCTTGCTGCCCCTGGGGTTGCTGAAGACGACGACATAACCGGCCGCGGCCTGGACCTGGAATTCGTGAAAAAATGTTGTTCCGTAAAGCGCGTGGGGACCACCGTGGACCTGCAGGACCGCCGGGCGTCGTCGTGACCGGGCCGAGTGGCCCGGTGGAGTCATCGTCCAGGTGTGGACGCGGGTTCCATCGTCGGCGGTGACCCATGTTTCGACGGGTGTGGAGAGTGCCAGTTGTGACAGCAACGGACCGTTGAAGTCGGTCAACGGACGTGGGGAGAGTTCCTGCAGCGACCGTCCGCCACGGATCTCGGCAACTGCGATTTCCGGAAGTGTGACACTGTCTCCTGTGCACATCGCCATTCGTCGGCCGTCCTCGGAGAGGTTGCCCATGACGGTGGATGCGGGACCTTGGGTCAGCAGTCTCACTCGTCCGCCTGAGATTGGGACGGTGGCCACGACGCTGGCTCCGTGCCAGCCGAAGCACATCAGGACATGTCGTCCGTCACCGGTGAATTCGTAGTGCGCCCCGAAGGAGGCTTCGGCCGTGTCGGAGAGAACCGTGGAGGAGAGACAAAAGTCGGTGTGGCCGGTCAGATCCTGGAGATCGCTGCCGTCAAGTTGGCACGAGAACAGGAGCGTGTTGCGGACTCCCCAGGTTTCGCGGCCCTCGCGACCGGCAAACAGCAGCCGGGATCCGTCGGGGCTGTAGCGAGCAGCGGATTTCCAGCCTTCCGGCAACCCGGCAATGCGTGTCACGCGGCCGGAGGTGGCATCGACCCGGAACAAGGCGTCTTTCCACGGAGTCAGCAACGGTTCGCGGCTGACGTTGGTTGCGATCAGCAATTCGCTGGAATCGGGGGACCAGTCGAATGAAAACGATGGTGCCGAGCCGCGCGAGAACAGCAGGCGATGCGCCCCGGTTTCGGCGTCGACCAGGAACAGGCGAAAACGGCTGCTGCCGAAATATCCGTCTCCATCCAGACGGTAGAACAAGTCCTCGATTTCCCAGGGCGGTGTGCTTTCCCCGGTTTCTTCGCGTCGAGCCTCGGCGGCTTCGGTTCGATCGGCGTCGGTCTCCCGGAATGACACCGCCAGCGACTTTCCATCGGGTGACCAGGCCCAGTCACCGATGGTTCCCTCGGGGAAACTGGTCAGGGCTCGGGCTTCTCCTCCCTCGGATTCCAGAACGAAGATCTGTGGCTGGCGGGAGTTTCGAACCGACGTGAACGCGATGCGCTGCCCATCAGGCGACCAGCGGCCGTGACTGTCCTTGTCACCGGTGGTGAACTGCCGGGCGGTCCGGTCGCCATTGACCTGGGTGATCCAGAGATTCGAGATGGTCTCGTTTTTCTCGCCGGTGTGGCTGCGGCAAAGCAGCACCTGGCTGCCATCGGGTGAAATCTGGGGGTCGGCGACGGAAATGAACCGGGTGAGGTCTTCAGAGGTGATCGGCCGCCGTTGCGGGGTCGACTTCGCCATGATCGGGCTCCAGGTGAAGGAGGCTGAGGTCAGGTTGGGGAGCGGTGGCGAAGATCATATCGTGCGGGGCCGCGGGTGTCGAAAGTGGACGACTTGCGTCGAGGCGGTACAATCTCGGTCGACGCACCCAGGGAATCGGAAGGGGAGGCGGTGATGATGAGAGTCGGGCTGTTTGTTTGGATGGGCGTGGTGGTTGTGCTTGGTGGGAACGGCCTGCTTTCCAGGGAGGACGTTGCCGCGGAGGAGCCGGCACAACGGGGGGCGATGCAGACGCTGTCGCAACGGGCCCGTGCCGTCACGCAGGTCATCGCGCATCGGGGCTCGAGTGAGGATCGGCCCGAATGCACGCTGGCGGCATTGCGACGGGCGATTGTCGTGGGGGCGACGGCCAGCGAGGTGGATGTGCGATGGACCCGGGATAGACAACTGGTCATTCTGCACGACGCAACCCTTGATCGAACCACAAATGGCACGGGCAAGATCGGTGCCGCGACGCTGGCGGAGGTTCGACGGTTGGACGCCGGAAGCTGGTTTGACGTGAAGTACCGCGACGAGAAGGTGCCGACATTGCGGGAGGTGTTGGAGGTGGGCCGGGGCCGGATTGACGTGTTGTTGGATCTCAAGGAACAGGGGGCGACCTACGATCGTCAGGTGGTCGATACGGTGAAACGGTTTGGGGATCCGAAGAAGACGATCATCGGTGTACGGAGCGTCGCCCAGGCCCGCCGTTTTCGCAGCCTGTTGCCCCAGGCCCGGCAACTGGGGCTGATTCCCAACCCCGAATCGATCCAGGCGTTTGTCGCAACGGGTGTTGAGACGATCCGCTTGTGGCCCCGGTGGATCAAGGCTGAGCCGAAGTTGGTGCCAGAGGTACACCGGCTCAAGGTGGGATTGCATGTCAACGGCAGCAAGGGAGCAAGGACCGAGGTGGAGGCCGCCCTGTCACACCGGCCGACATCGTTGTCCAGTGACGATCCCGGCCGGCTGGTCAAGACACTCAAGGCGATTGCCGGTGAGGGGGATGGTGCCCGGTTGCCGGAGTGAGAGGTCGGAACGATGAATCTGTCGTGCAGGTGCAGATGTCGGTCATCAAGGGAGTGTGTGTGGATTGTTGAGAAAGGATGACAGTTGAGGAGAACTTGCAGGGTTCGGACGCCTCTCCGGCCGACCTGCGGCAACTGGTGAATGACCTGGGGAGGGACGAGCGGTTCGTCGATGTGGTGCGGGCGTTGTCTCGCGGCGAAAGTGCCACGGTTGACGGGGCGTGGGGGTCCTCTTGCGCGCTGGCACTGGCCGCCATCTCCCGGGAAAGGCCCTCGGCGCTGGTCGTTGTTACTCCACGGGTGGGGGAGGTCGAGGCACTGGCGGCTGACCTGGGGGCCTTTACCCACGCTCCCCCGGTGGTGTTTCCGGCGTGGGAGACATTCTCGGAGGAACAGGACACATCGGACCCCGTTTTTGCTGCGCGACTCAAGGCCTTGTCGGCGTTGGAGCGACCGTCGAATCCACCGATCGTGGTCACCAGCATTGCGGCACTGATGCAACCGGTGCCCAGCCGTGCCCAACGTGCTGCTGCGACACGACGCTTTGTGACCGGCGAGGAAAATGACCCCGAAGAATTGCTCGAATGGTTGGTTGCCCGGGGCCTGGAACCGACAACCGCGGTGGCTTTGCCCGGGGAATTCAGCCGTCATGGCGGCATCATCGACCTGTTCGCTCCGGACGCTGATGATCCGGTTCGCCTGGAGTTTTTCGGTGATGAGATCGATTCGATCCGCACCTTTGACGCCGAGACCCAGCGGCAACTGGAGGTGTGTGATTCCATCGAACTGTGCCTGGTCGAGCCGACGGGATCCGGCGAGGTGCTCGAAAGTGAGTTGCTCGTCGAGTCGTTGCCCGAGGGGACCTGGGTTGGCCTGGTGGAGTTGGCCGATCTGAAACGGGAGGGCCAGGAGGTGCGGGAGCGGTTGGAGCGGCCCGAGGATCTTGTCGGTGTCGATGAGGTGCTGGAGGGGTTGACGGAGTTTCCCAGCGTGGTGGTGGCGGCGTTGTCAGCTGCCAGCATGGAAACGACCTGCCACCTTTCGATCGAGTCGATCGAAAGGTTCGGTGGTCCTCGGACACGGGTGCTGGAGGAGTTGCAGGAAACACTCGGCCCGGACGAACGGGTGCTGGTGGCGTGCCACAACGAGGCCGAGCAGAATCGGTTGGCCGTGATGCTGTCCGAGTTGGCTGGATCGGAGACGGACGGGGTGGGGCGGCTGGATGGCAAGGTCACATTGTGCAGGGGGCGATTGAGTCGAGGCTTCCGATTGGTCCCCCAGCGACTGGTTGTTTTGAGTGACAATGAGTTGTTCACCCGAACGGAGGTCCGACCACAGGCGAAAAAAACCCGCCGAGACGCCAGGGCCATTGACAGTTTTCTCGACCTGGAACCCGGCAATCTTGTTGTGCACCTGGCCCATGGCATTGGCCGGTATCGTGGACTCAAGTTGCTGGACCGTCATGGGCATGCCGAGGAGCACCTGTCGGTTGAGTTCCGGGACCGCGTTCAACTGTTCGTGCCGGTGTCGCTGATTCACCTGGTGCAGAAGTACGTGGGGCCTTCCAAGACAACTCCCGAGTTGTCCAAGGTGGGTGGGAAGACCTGGGATCGCAAGAAGAAGCGTGTGGCCGAAGCGGTCAATGACCTGGCCGCGGACATGCTGAGATTGCAGGCCGCCCGTGAAGCCCAGCCGGGCCTGTGTCACCCGGAGGACAGCCACTGGCAGAGCGAATTCGCATTGGCGTTTCCCTACACCGAAACCCCCGACCAGGCCGAGGCGATCGGGGCCGTGGCAATTGACATGCGGCGGTCGCGTCCCATGGACAGGCTGCTGTGTGGAGACGTGGGGTATGGCAAGACCGAGGTGGCGATGCGCGCGGCATTCCAGGCCATCGACGGTGGACGACAGGTCGCGGTCCTGGTGCCAACCACCGTGTTGGCCGAACAGCATTTCCGGACATTTTCCGAGCGGATGGCCGAGTTTCCCGTGACTATCGAATCGCTCTCACGGTTCAAAACCCGTCGTCAACAACTCGAGACGCTCGCGAGACTGTCCGAGGGGACCGTGGACGTGGTCATTGGTACCCACCGCCTGGTGCAGAAGGACATCGAGTTTGCTGACCTCGGTTTGCTGGTGATTGACGAGGAACAGCGGTTTGGAGTTGCGGCCAAGGAACTGCTCAAGACCATGCGGCTGGAAGTGGACGTGTTGACGATGACCGCCACCCCGATTCCGCGGACGTTGCACCTGTCGCTGCTGGGGATTCGCGATATCTCGAATCTCCAGACCGCACCGCGTGACCGGCTGGCGATCGTGACACGGATCACCCGGGACGATGACGAATTGATCCGGCAGGCGATCGTGCGGGAGTTGAATCGCAACGGACAGGTCTTCTTTGTGCACAACCGGGTGCATGACATCCACATCATCGCCGAACGAATCGAGTCGATCGTGCCCGAAGCCCGGGTTGGGGTGGTGCACGGACAGATGAAAGAGTCGGAGTTGGAACACCAGATGCTGGATTTTGTCTCGGGACGGACCGATGTGCTGGTGGCAACGACGATCATTGAAAGTGGATTGGACATCCCCAACGCGAACACGATCTTCATCCACGATGCCGACCGGTATGGCCTGGCGGACCTGCACCAGTTGCGGGGACGGGTGGGACGTCATACGCGGCGGGCGTATTGTTACCTGCTGTTGCCATCGAGCCGACCGCTGTCCCAGGTGTCCACTCGTCGGTTGAAGGCGGTCGAGGAGTACAGTGAACTGGGGGCGGGGTTCAAGATCGCGATGCGTGATCTCGAGATCCGTGGTGCGGGCAATATCCTGGGGACCCAGCAAAGCGGCCACATCGCGACGGTTGGTTACGAACTGTATTGCCGGTTGCTGGAGAACTCGGTTCGTCGGCTCCAGAAACTGCCTCCTCGCGAGGACCGGCATGTGTCGATTGACCTTCCGGTGCCAGCGTATTTTCCCGAAGGGTATGGTCCGGCCGGACGTCACAAGGTGGACATCTATCGCCGCATCAGTGCGGCGGCCGACCCGGATGTGTTGCGGGAAATCGGTGACGAATTGAGAGATCGCTTTGGTCCGTTGCCGGAGGAAGCGTCGCGTTTGCTCGAGTTGAGACGGGTTGCGCTGTGGGCGAANGAGTGGGGGATCGAAGCAATTCGTGTCGAGCCACGGCACGACGACCAGGGACCATTTGTGACATTCGACTGTGTCGATTCAGAACGCGTTCGGCCGTTGGCAGCCAGTAGCCATCGCACGATCCGGATCGTCGATCGGCGACAAGCCTGCGTGGTTCTCGAGCCCGATGAAATCGAAAGCGGAGACTTGCTCGAGTTGGTCAAAGAGGTGTTGCAGTCCTCCTAGGCCACTCCTATACTCCCGCCCCTCTCACATCCTCCTCTCCTCACAGTCTCTTTCTGACGGGGTCTTCACCAGGGACCCTGGACCGGATGGAACCGGCCCAATGACCAGACGCTTTGCCAGTCCGTACCAGCGGTTTCACTCTCCCGCGACCATGGGAACGGGTGTTGTGGTGCTGTCGGTGCTGCTGGGCGTGGCCGGTTGTCGTGGTGTTCCATGGGCTTCGACCGGTGGCCACATGCGGGTCGTGGACGAGGGGGAGACCAATTCGGCCGCCGCCGCTGTTCAACTCGCCAACACCGCTGAAGTTCAACTCGCGTCGTTGCAACTCTCAACGCCCGCGGTCGGTTCAGACTGGTTGGACGGGACCCACGTGGTGGCAATCGTCAACGGGGACCCGATTTTTGCCAGCGAGGTCCTCCACCGACAGTCGCGTTCGCTTGCCGCGGCCCGGCAGCAGTTGTCCGGGGCACGTTATCGCGAATTGCAGGAGGACCTGATCCAGAAACAGCTCAAGGGGTATGTCGACCGTAGCCTGATGGCGCAATCGATGCTCAGTGGCCTGGAGCCGGAGCGCCACGAGATGCTCGACAATCAACTCGAAGAGGTGTTCAACCAGCAGCAGCTTCCCGAGTTGCTTGCCGGCCGACAGATTCAGTCGGTTGTCGAGTTGAAACGGCAGTTGGCCCAGGAGGGCACTTCGTTGGAAGTTCTCAAGGAGGATTTCCGGCAGCAACAGTTGGCGATGGAATACCTGAGGCAGTCGGCCCAGCCACGGACCAGTTTTTCNCCAGCCGAGATGATGCAATGGTACCGTTCGCACCTGGAAGAATTTCGGACAACACCTCGTGTCCGTTGGCGGCAGATTCTGGTCTCTGTGACAAAACACGGTGGTCGTGATCCNGCGTTGAAGAGGATCGAGTCGTGTCGTCGTCGACTGGTGACCGGCGAGAGCTTTGTGAAACTGGCCCGGGAATTCTCCGATGGGCCGGCAGCTGCTGACGGCGGTTACTGGGATTGGACGGACAAGGAGAGTTTCAAGGACAAGAGGNTCTCCGACACGTTGTTCCGCTTGCCNGTGGGGNCGCCCAGTCGCATTTTTGAAGACGACGAGCATTTCCAACTGGTTGTCGCCACAGAGCGTGAAGACGGTGGCGCTGCGAAGTTCGAGACGGTCCAGAACAAAATCGAAAAACGGCTCAGCGAAGAAAATCGTGTCCAGGAGATGGAACGCGTGGTGCAGGAGCTGCAGACCACTGCGGATGTCACGACGGTCTTTGACAGGCCCGGGGCACCATTCCTGCAGAAGACGAACAAGCCGGCCTCCAACGGTCCGGAAGCGGATTCAACAGGGGCCCTCAGAAATGACTGACAGGGTTCTTCGGGACAATGGCCAAGTAAAAAGGAAATTCGTCGGGAACGGGGTTGACCCGCTTGGCGACGATGCACTATCACCCGCCCACTTCAACGAGTTGGCAAACGGACGAACCGCGAACCGGGACATCCCGCCAACCTGTTGCACTCATCTCTCAACTCACTCCGAGTCGTCCACTTTCACTTCTCACACCGTTGACGACTCTCCACTCACTTCGACTCTCCACTCTCACATATCTACCAATTGAATCTGATCTGACTCGTCATGAGCTGTTGTCCAGGTGATTGACCTGGAGCGGCCGGGCAACTCAAACGGCCCGTCCTGTTCCCGGAAGAGAACCAAGTCACGTCGGACTCTGGATGGATCCAGGGTCGGTGGCCACGACGACGGTCGCGACCAGTCTCGCGGAGGAACTCCCGGTGCGAAAGGCTCTCGGACTGTTCGCGTGCACGGGCTTTGTGGCCCTAGGGTTGTGGCTCTTCTTGCCCGCCGACACGCCTCGCAATCTCTCGGCTCAGACAGGAGTCGATCCCTCAGGACCAAGCGAACCAGGGGAGAACCAATCCCTTCCTTCGCAAGGGTCCGTGATTGCGAATCCTGCCGCGGCCGATTTGGCCCGGCCCTTGCCATCAGGTCAGCCGGCCGATCTCGGTCCCATCCCCGCACCGGCGGCGTCGATCGACACCAGCGGTGAGGCGACAAGCACCGGTGTCCTGAAGTTGAGAATTCGTGATCAACTGGCCAGGGCGACCCAGGCGCTGGAACGGGGCGATCGTGCCGAAGCCTTGCGATTGGCAGAGGCCGCCAAGCGGATCGCTGGCAGTGCAGAACTGGTCTTCTCAAGAGACGAGACAAGCCCGAGCCAGTTCCTGGCTCGCATTGCTTCTCCGGTGCCGGATACGGCAGCTGGACAATTGGCCGACCTGATCGCACGCGCTCGGACGGCTGGTGAAAATGGGAAATTGGCCGAGGCACTCAGCCTGGCTGCCCAGGCCGATCGACTGGCGCGCCAACACAAGCTCGTGGCCGCTCCCGGAACTCCACGACCGTCGTTGTTGGTGGCAGCCTACGAAGTGAAACTTCTCGAACAGTCCACGGGGTTGGGCAAGCAGCCGTTGGCCGAACTGATTCAGGTTCGCGTCAAGGACTACATGGTCGTTGCGTCCAAACAGGAAGCCGCCGGTCGGCCGGCGGAAGCCTTGCGGCTGGCGACGGTTGCCGGATTGATGGCCTCGCACCAGAAGCTGACTTTTGCCGAGGGCGAGATGACTCCGCAGGCACTGATTGCCCGCATCGAGGCGGCTCATCCAGGTGTTGCACAGTCAAAACCAGCGACGGCCCAGGCCGGCACCGATCCCGTTGCGCCCAAGGACCGCGCCAAGGCGTTGGTTGTCGAAGCGCGGACGTTGCTGGCGGCTGGAAAACTGCTTGAAGCACAGGCCAAGGCCCAGGCGGCTCAAGGTCTGAACGTGGCGTGGGACCTGCTGGAGGATCGACCGCAGTTCGTCCTCAAGGATATTTCTGACAAAAAGGCACAGTTGGCGGCGACACAGCCAGCCACATTGCCAAGCGCGCAAGCTCCGTCTGAAGGAATCGCACGGGCGATCCGGCAGCCGGCGAAACCGACGGATTCCGCAGTTGGACCGCCGACCCGGGCAACGGCCCTGGATCTGTACAACCAGGGACTGACCCACCTGAAACGTGGTGATCGCGAGGCGGCCTACCGAGCGTTCCTGGACTCTTTCCGCAGTGGTGAGAAACTGGACCGCGTTCGATCTCAGCAACTCGAGGATTTCTTGCGGGAACTGTCTCCTCGCAATGCCGGTGGGACACGGACGGCGGCTGCCGAAACTCGGCCGCTGCAGAAACCGGGGACCAGCGATGCGATCGCCGTGGCCCAACAAAAACAGGGGTTGTTGTTCGATTCCCTGAGAAGCCGGACACTCAACGCCGTTTTCAAGGCGCGCCAGATCAAGGAAGACAATCCGGACAAGGCCCTGCAAACACTCGACGAGATGTTGGCGGTGGTCAACACGGCCACTTTGGACAAGTCATTGTCGGATCGTCTCAAGGGGCAATTGACATCAGCACGCAAGGAAATCGCCAGGGAGCGGGATTTGCGTGCTCCCCAGGTGGCCCAGACCAAGCGCAACCGGGAGATCGAGGCGCAGTTCGAAGCCGAACAGCAGCACAAGATCCGTGTGGAACAGGAAATTGCCGAACTGGTTGACAAGTACAACGAGTTCTTCCGGGACCGACGGTACGAGGAAGCCGAGATGATCGCCCGTCAGGCGCGAGAACTCGACCCCCACAAACCGGTCGTTGTGACAATGTTCCAGAAGGCGATCTTCGCGCGACGGAACGAGATCAACGAACGGCGACGTGAGGATGTCGACGCGAGCCTTTGGGACGCGTTGAACGATGTCGAGATGGCGATGGTGTTTCCCCAGGATGATTACGCGTATCCGGGCCGGCAGGAATGGGCCGACCTGGTCAAACGGCGAAAACGATTTGGACGTCCGGACAACCGGGCCCGCAGTGACGAGGAGATGCGGATCGAGAAGAGTCTCAATTCTCCGATTTCACTGCACTTCGACGAGACCCCGCTCAAGGATGTCATTGACGAGATCCGCAAGCAGGTCGAGATCAACATCGTGATCGACAAGCTGGGGTTGGAGGAAGTCGGTGCCACGACCAATTCGGCCGTCTCGATCGATCTCAATGGGATCAAACTCAAGAGCATTCTCAACCTGATGCTGGAACCGCTTGACCTGGATTACACGATCCAGGACGACGTTCTGAAGATCACCAGTAAGATGAGACAACAGGGACGGCTGATNACTGCAACCTATCCGGTCGCGGACCTGGTGGTTCCCCTGGAAATCGGCGTGCCCAGCGATGGATCGATTTCCAGCTTGGCACCCGAACAACCGGTGACCCCAGCCCTGCAGGCTGATGGCCAGATGGCTGTCCGGAGTTCCTCTGCCCAGTTCCAGGTGGGAGCCAACTCACCGGCCGGACTGGCTGGAGTCCTTCCGGGAAGTGGGATGCAGACGGAGGTGAGTGGTGGCCCGCGCTCGATCAATTTCGACGCAATTTCGGGCCTGATCACGTCCACCATTGACCCGGGCAGCTGGGATGAAATCGGTGGCCAGGGCAGCGTCCGGGGCCACGAATCCACCTTGAGTCTGGTCATCCGTGCGACCCAGAAGGTTCACGACGAGATCGCGGACCTGCTGGAGCAGCTTCGACGACTCCAGGACCTCCAGGTCACCATTGAGGTGCGTCAAATCTCGGTGACCGACCAGTTCTACGAACGAATCGGTATCGATTTTGACTGGAATATCCAGGACTCGATCGGTGGGCCGCGGTTCGACGGAGGAACCGGGGGGCAGCAAAACGGCGGTGGCGGTGGTGGTGGTGGAAACAACCAGAACTCCGGGCCGGGGCAACCCTTGCCTCCCTTCGGCAGTGTCATCGGCGGTGGCATGCAAGGTCAGACGGGCGGCGGCCAGGGCGGCGGCGGCCAGGGCGGCATGTTCGGGGTAGGCGGCATCGGCGGCGGCGGCGGCTTTGGCGGCGGCGGCGGCGGTGGTCAGCAACAAGGGCAGCAACAGATGGGCCTGTTCCAACAGGCTCCCGTACGAAACCTGGTGAACCGAGACAGCTACTCTCGGCCGACGGTGATCGGCATGTCCTCTCCTGACAGCTTCACCGATGACCTGGATCTTCAGTTCCGCCAGGGATCGTTCCAGATCGGTGTGCCCGACTTTGGTGGCTACAACCCGGAGAGTGGCCTGCAGTTCGGTATGGCCATCCTCTCGGACATCGAGACCTTCTTCTTCATCCAGGCCGCGCAGGGCGACGAACGTTCCAACGTCATGGCGGCACCAAAAGTCACGATGTTCAACGGCCAGCGTGCCACGATCCGCGACCAGGTCATGCAGCCCTTCGTGATCAGCATGATTCCCAGCGGTGGTGGGGGCGTGTTTGGCAATGTTGGTTACAGCCCGGTGATCCAGCCGATCTCCGAGGGTGTCTTCCTTCAGGTCCAGGCGGTCGTTTCCGCCGACCGTCGCTATGTGCGACTGACCGTGCAGCCGAGTTTCACCCAGATTCGCGAGGTCCGGACATTCACGTTCTCCGGCGGCGGCATGGGCGGCGGCATGGGCGGTGGTATGGGCGGCATGGGCGGTGGAATGGGCGGCATGGGCGGCGGCATGGGGGGGGGCATGATGGGCGGCATGGGCGGTGGCATGGGTGGCGGCGGCATGATGGGAATGGGAGGCATCGGCGGCGGACCCCGCGGTGTCCAGCTTTCCCCCACGACTGCCGGCCAGTTTGGTCAAGCCCTTCCGAACGGAACCAACCTTGCTGATTCGTCGACTCAGAGTGCTCAATCCGGCTTCGGCGGGATCGGCGGCATGATGGGTATGGGCGGTGGCATGGGTGGCATGGGCGGCGGCATGGGCGGCATGGGCGGCGGCATGGGTGGTATGGGCGGCGGCATGGGTGGCATGGGCGGCATGGGCGGC
>PBOU01000081.1 GCA_002724415.1 Planctomycetaceae bacterium | reverse complement strand
GGAGCCGCACCGGGATTCGCTGCCGGAGCCGCACCGGGATTCGCTGCCGGAGCCGCACCGGGATTCGCTGCCGGAGCCACACCGGGATTCGCTGCCGGAGCCACACCGGGATTCGTTGCCGGAGCCGCACCGGGATTCGCTGCCGGAGTTGTTGTCATGTTACTCGCATCGCCTTGCGTAGCATTCGGATCAACGGGTGGCCTCTTGTAGAGGGTCATCAAGCCAACAACGACGACTGTGGCCAAGTGCGGATTCTCCGTTGGAACCACGTTGACATTTGAGAGAAGACCACTGGTCGACGGCATCGCTTGGGCCGGGGACTGAAAACCTGCGCCTCCCTGGCCGCCAAAGCCACCCATCGGAGTGCCACCACCATTGCCACCGGGAGCCTGGAGGCCGACATTTGCCGAACTGGCACCGCCGCCACCATTACCCATTGGTGTGCCACCAAAACCGCCACCCATCGGAGTGCCACCACCGCCGCCCATCGGGGTGCCACCAAATCCGCCGCCAGCACCCATCGGAGTGCCACCACCAGCACCCATCGGGGTGCCACCAAATCCACCGCCAGCACCCATCGGAGTGCCACCACCAGCACCCATCGGGGTGCCACCAAATCCACCGCCACCCATCGGGTTGCCGCCGCCAGCAGCACCTTCGCTGGCAACCACTTCCGAGGGGCGGTAGAGAATCGTGTCAGATGGCCCCTGGTTCACATGGATAATCTCGATCGGCCATGGTGAACGGCTGAGTGCAGCAAGCAATTCCGGTACTTTTCGGTGGTCGACGACGAGTTTGAGCTTGAAGCCACGCGTCCGAGCAAAATCACTGTCTTCACAGTAGTACTTCAGGGGATTCAGAGATCCGTTGCCACCGGAGGCGTCGCCGCCGGAAGCACTGGATCCCATCGGACCGCCGGCCCCCATCGGACCGGAAGCCCCTCCCATCGGGACCTCGCCCCCCATTGGATTGCTGGCTCCTCCCATCGGGCCACCGGCTGCTCCACCCATCGGGCTGCTGGCTCCCATCGCCCCACCACCATCTTGACTTTTTTGTCCAATGACCAAAACGGCGCTGAATTCCTCGGTGAGGGAAAAGTCGACCGGAACAGTGAACTGGGTGTCGGCAACCTGGCCACCCCCCCCGCCCATCGCTCCCATGGCTCCGCCGCCGCCACCAACTCCTGCCGCCACTCCGGTCGGCTGTCCCGGCAGTGGTCCAGCACCGGCAGCACCGCCGCCAGCTCCTCCGGCCTCCGGAGCCCCTCCCGCTGCGCCTCCTGCTGCGGCACCTCCTCCATCGGAACTGCTCCCGGCTGTTCCCGCCGACAATCGTGTTCCCCGAAACAGTTGAATCAACTGCAGTTCCTTGACATGCGAATCGACAATGGAAACAGTTCCCGCGTTCACCTCCCGAATCGCTGTCAACAGCGACGAGATGAGCCACAGGTCCTCCTGGGCGGAGTAAATCTCCTCGATTGACGGATCAATCCCTGGCCAGGGATACCGCCCGGGAGTCGGCAGATCTCCACGAGCAAACCGCACCTTGCGGGCGCCCTGGGGAGCCTGTTCGGGCTCGACCAGTAGCCACACACGATCCAGTTCTCTTTCGTAATCCAACTTGTAGAACGTACGGATCACGTTCGCATTGCCATTGGGGGCTGCCACAACCGTCGCCACATCCTCGAGGCAATGAAAGACTGGTGCCCGTCGAGCAATTCTCGGCGGCCAGACCTTCAGCTGTTTTTGACTATCCCACAAACTGGCAGCGGCCATTGAGGTTCGCGAAGCCATCGCCGAATTGATCTTCGTCAATTCGTCAATCCAGGTGTCATTCTTCTCAGCAGCCGAAGCAGCCAGTCCGCCGATCTTCTTGAAAGTCCCCTCCAGCTTGCTCTTCTCGCCTTCGATCCCATCGGTCAGCGCCCCGGTCCCGCTGCTCCAGCCAAACGGTGCCAGCACCATCACGATGACAAACAGGATCCAGAACTTGTGAGTCAGAACCGGTTTCAACTTGTCCATCTTATTCCTCGTCGTGCCCCACTGGAGGGCTGTGTGTCATTTCCGTGTCTTACCGGAAGTGGCAGAGTGTTGTTTGTGGATTGAGTTCAGATTTCTTTCAGTCGAGACACTGCGGTCTTCACGTCAACAACCGATGGTCACGGCATCCCTGGTGCGGCGGCTGGTGAACCTGGCATGGGAGTTCCTCCCCCTGGCGTTGCTTCCCCTGGTTGGCCGGTTGCCGCAGCAGCGTCCTCTGCCACCTGCCTCGCGCTGGGTGGCGTTGGTATCCACGCAAATTCCAGTTTGAAGGTGGTCTTGTCAATCTTCTCAAACTTGGTGGGTTTGCCACCTTTTGTCGACTTCGCCGCCGCCCCGACAGTTCCAAACGCCGGCCGACCGCCTCCGGCTGACCCACTGGCATCGCTCATTTTGACCCGACCCGTCGGGTCAAAATTGACGATCGTCCGACTGAGCTTGGTCAAAGTCGCGTGTGTGACTCCCAACTTCTTCATTTTCGGCTGCCAGAGATTCGCCAGTAGCGTGTTCTTCACATAGAACTGCAACTGGTCGGTCTCCTCCGGTCCCTTGTGGTAGTGCTCGCCGATCAAGGTGAAAACGTAGCCACTTCCAGCGGGGCCCTCGTCCCGGCCACTTGGATCCATGTACGCCCGCCCATCCTGGGTCGCCATCACCTTGTCGAACCACTCGGCCTTCAGGTCGCCATGCCGTTTGTGGACGATGTAGGAGATGTGGATCCGGTTGCGGCGCACCAGTTTCTGAATGTCCTTCTGGTTTCCCACTTCCTTGGGCAGGCACTCGTTGATCGCCCGAAACACCTCGGGAATCAACTCGCGGTTTTCCGCTCCTCCCAACAGGTCTTGCTGCCGACCTTGCTCCAATTCGAATTCTGAAACCAGCGTGTCATAGTTGCCCTGCGTCCCGGTGATTTCAGCGTAGACCTTTTCGCTATTTTTGGATGCCGCTGCCACCGCCTCGTCGCGAACCGATCGATCCACACAACCTCGGGGCAGAACATCGACAGCCAGGCTGGCCAACAGGATCGATGCTGCGACCACCGCCCAGGGTTTCTTCTTTCGAATCAACCGCGCCGTCTTGATCTCGCTGGGCAACAGCGTCGTGTGCACGGGTGTCACCTCCAGCGTCTGCAACGCCAGGCCCAACGGAACGGCAAACGTCAGAACATTGTCCTGGAAATCATCGGCATTGAGGACCTTTTCACCAATCACTCCCTGCAGCGATTCCACCCGTTCGACCGTGTACTGCAGGCTCTGTTGCAGGAACTTCTGGAGACCCGCCAGTTTGAATCCGTTGCCACAGCCAAGCACCCGGACGATCTTCGCATCGCGATTGACGCTCGAGAAGTACCCGATCGACCGCTGGATCTCGGACACGTACTCATTGAAGACTGGACGCAGAGCCTGGAAGACTGCCCGGGGATCCTCGGACTTGGTCGCATTGCACTTCAGGTGCTCGGCCTTCGTGAAGGTCAGCTTCATTTCCTTGGTCAGGGCCCGCGTGAAATGGTTTCCTCCCAGCGGGACATTGCGAATCCAGATCTTGGCGCCATTGGTGATCAACAACGTCGTGTTGTCAGTGCCCATGTCGAGCACGATCGTGTATTCATCTGATTCGTCGGCCTCGTCCTCGACACGAACACCCATCTGGTCGTAGCAGACAAAGTTGTACAGCGCCACCGGCGCGATCTGGACCAGATCGACTTCAATCCCCGCGTCCAAAAATGGCTGCAATGTCTCGTAGACCTGGTCGCGTTTCATCGCGAACAAACCCACCTCGGCATTGAGCATGTAACCACTGTCTTCGTCGACGCTGCCAGAAATTTTCTGGTAGGACCAGATGACATCATCAAGATCGAATGGAATCTGTTGCTTGGCCTCGTACTCGACAATTTGCGCGACCTTGTTGGACTCCACCGGTGGCAAATTGATGAACCGGGCCAACGAGGTCGGACCGGGCAAGCTGATCGCCACCCGGGCCCCGTCCACGTCGTTGGCCTCCAGGAACGTCTCGATTGCCTGAGGAATCAATTCCTCGGGAATCGCGTCGGGCTGGCTGAGAATCTTGGGATGGGGAATGTACTGGTACCCCATGGCCAGAACCTGGTCGGCCGCCTCCGCGTAACGCAGGTGCACCGCCTTCAGACCAGCCTGGCCAATCTCAATTCCCCAAACGTCTTGGCTATCAGCCATCGTTTCCAGACTCCCACCATCTCACGAAAAAACCCACTCCATTCTACCGTGACTTTCCGGAGACGGCCCCCGGGATCCAGTCAAAATAAAAACGCAATGGATCACCCTAATGTAAGGCTATCACGCAGTTTTCCATCCGGTCAATTGAAACCGGCAATCAGGCCAGGTTCATCACATTCGTCAGTTTGGACGACCGGAGAATCGCTAGAGTTCCGCTGTTTTTTCCGTTCCGACCCCGACGCTTGGACCTCAACCGCGGTCCTACTACACTCACAATCCCAACGACCCCACCACCGTCCCCTCCAAATCCGCTCCAACCAATCAACCAACACCCGGCGATCCGCACCCAATCCCAGTACCATACGGCCATGCCTCCCACCGACGTTGTCATCCTGATTCCCAGCCACAGTCTTGAGGACTTTCCAACAGAACTGGGCGAGGAGGAGGCCGCCAGCCTCCTGAACGCATTCGCCGTGTCCTGGCACCCACGGTTGCTGGCGACCACCGGTGTCATTCCCAACTGGCAACGAGCCGACGAACCGACCGACCCGACCCCCGGACAATTGTTCCTGGTGCCGACGGCCAGCACCGACTGGCTCGGCCACGACTGGGCGTCACGGGCGCGCGAGGCCGGCTGCGCGGTCATCACCGACATCTCGGATCGCGACGAGATGGTGGCTGCAGTGCTGGCGGTCCTGGACGACGAGGCCACTGAATCCGATCCGGCATCTCCACTGACACTGGACCCGGAACTCGTCGCCGACTTTTTCGCACTGGGCAGTTGTTACCTGCAGATGGAACTGCTCACACGGCACATGCACCATTTCGGAAACCTCGATGAAGTTTTCCTGCAACGCGAGGTGGTGATGGCAGCCGAGTCGGTTGTGGCTGACGACGCCGAGACCGCCCGAACTCACCTGAAGACCTGTTTCGAGTCGCTTCACGAGGCCCGCGAGCGGTTCTACCCGGTCGACTGTTATCTGATCGATCTCTGCCTGGTCGTCCCTGAGGTTGCCGACGAACACTTTCGGAAACTGCTTGTCGGGGAATCGCCTGTCAACTTGATGCTTCGGGTCGCAGACGCCGAGACGATCGTCGAGGACCAACCCGAGTTGGCTGGACTGATCCGTGAAGCATGGGAGCGAGAGACGATCGACGTGGTGGGTGGCGACTACGAGGAGATTCCCGTACCACTCGTCCCGATCGACTCGCTGCTGTGGGATCTGCAACGAGGTCGCAGCACCCTGAAGCGACTCTTCGGACGCGAACCGACCACCTGGGCACGCCGTCGCTTTGGCCTGGCCCCGCTGTTGCCACAACTGCTCTCCCGTAGCGGCTACCACTCCGCACTGCACTTCCTCCTGGACGACGGACTGTACCCTGACAGCGAACAGTCCAAGTTGCGATGGGAGGGTTGCGACGGAACAGTGGTGGACGCCATGTCGAGAATCCCCCTGGCGGCCGAGGCGGCAACCAGTTTCCTGAGATTCCCGATGCGGATGGCCGAATCGATGGAGGAGGACCAGGCGGCGGCCTTGATGCTGGCCCGCTGGCCTGAAATCGAATCGCCCTGGTTCATGGACCTGGTCCGGATGCACGCGTATGCCCCCTGCCTGGGTCGCTTCGTCACTCTCGACGACTACTTCCAGAACACCGACACCCCCGGTCGCATCTCGTCCTACAATTCCAGCGAATACCTGGCCCCCTTCCTGACACAATCGGTCGCGGGCCGCGATCCCGACCCGGTCAACCGCTACCTCGAACACTTCGCTCGCCGTGGCCAGTTCGATGCCGCGGCCTGGTGCGGCAGCCTGGCACAGTTGCTCACCGGCCAGGCTCTCGACACCACCCGGCAGCGTGACCTGGAGGCCCTTGTTGAAAACGCCGGATGCGAAGGACGCCCGGAGGATCGCGAGCAGGCCGACCAGGCCATCACTGCATTCGCCGACGAGGCAGCCAATGCCCTGGCTGCAGTGGTCGTTGGCGAGTCCGACCACGACGGAACGGCCGGCCTGTTGATCATCAACACGCTCTCATTTTCTCGCACCGTCGCAGTGCCGATCGATGACGATCGGTCCATCCCGCCCGGCACACCGGGTCTACGGGGTGTTCAGGACACCTCGAGAGGTCGNCGCGCGATCGTCGACCTCCCCGCCGCAGGGTACTGCTGGCTGCCCACCACCGGGGNACGCTCTGAATCGTCCGACATGGAGGTGGCTCTCGCCGAAGACTTGTTGTTGCGGAACGAGTTCTTCGAGATCCACGTCAATCCCGACACCGGCGGCATCGAGCGAATCAAGGGATACGGCCGCCANCCNAACCTGGTCAGCCAGCAAATTGCCTTTCGCTTCCCACGCGAAAGAACCGTCTCCAGTGACGNGGATGACCCGTCACCAGACACCACGACCTGGTACTCCGAGATGGTCGCACACCGCGTCGAATTGCTCACCAGCGGGCCGCACATCGGAGAAATCCGTTCTCACGGTGAACTCATCGACCCACAGAACAAGCAACGTATCGCGGNATTTCGCCAAACCGTCCGCACGCTGCGNTATCGTCCTGACGTCGAAATCGACATCGAACTTGACATCGACCAGATGCCCGAGGGAGACCCCTGGAGCAACTACCTGGCGATGCGNTTCGCCTACGGCGACGCCACCGCCGCGATCACCCGCAGCCAACTGGGCACCGCCCAACCGGCCGGGAATGACAGGTTCGAGAGTCCCTACTATGTCGAGATCGCCAACGAGTCGAACCGGGTGACACTCTCTGCCGCGGGCATGCCTTTTTATCGCAAGACCGGAGACCGCATGATCGACGCGATCCTGGTTCCCGAGGGAGAACAACGCCGGAAATTCTCGATGACAATCTCCGTCGACCAGGCGTACCCCATGCAGGCCNCGCTCGATCAACTGGTTCCACCACTGGTCCACGAGCGGACGTCCGCCCCACCCCCCACCGGAACCCAGGGCTGGTTCTTCCACCTCGACAGCCGNAATGTCCAGCTCACCAGGATCCTCGAGCTCGTCGATCAACCCAACTGGTCAAATGACAGCGAGAGTGCCACGGAGGAATTCGACGACGAGCCAGACATCGGCAACCAGCACGATCAGTCCATCCTTCCCGACTCGTTCGGCTTCGCGGTGCGATTGCAGGAGACCGAGGGACGGCACCGCAGCACCACCCTCCGCTGCTGGCGAACCCCGTCAATGGCTCGACAACGAGACTTCGAGGGACGGACATTGGCCGAACTGCCGATCGAGGGCGACGGGGTGCGAGTGGACCTGACCGCACACGAGATCGCTGACATCGAACTGAGGTTCGACTAGTGGACACGATCCTGAGCGGGGAGACGATGTGACCGGCATGATCGTCACGATCGACGGGCCGGCCGGATCCGGCAAGAGCACCGCGGCCCGGGGGCTGGCCCGGCGGCTGGGGTTCGACTACATCGACACCGGTGCNATGTACCGGGCCGTGGCACACAGTTGCCTGGAAGCGAACATCGACACCGCCGACCCGGTGAGGGTCACAGACCAGGCCAGTCGACTGCAGATCCATTTCGACGGCCNGGCCGTGCTGCTTGACGGAATCGACATCACCGTTGCGCTGCGATCCCCTTCGATCTCCGAGGCCGCTTCCCGGGTCGCACAACATCCCGGCGTCCGCACCGAGATGGTCCGGCAACAGCAAGCGATGGTCGGAACCCGGAACCTGGTCACCGAGGGACGTGACCAGGGCACCGAGGTGTTTCCTGCAGCGCAGTGCAAGTTCTTTCTCGAGGCATCGGCCGAGGTTCGAGCAACTCGGCGGCAGGAAGAACTGCTCGCCAGAGGAGTCAACGTGCCACTGGACGACACGCTCGACCAGATCCGCCAACGCGATGACCGTGACCGGACACGNGAAGTCAGCCCGTTGCGACCGGCCGACGATGCCCTGATCATCGATTCCTCACACCTCACGGCCGAACAGGTCCTCGACCAACTCGAAACGCAATCTCGCGAACGCCTCGGAGACCTCACGGGATCAGCCGGTCGCTAGTGAGCCGGGGCGATAATGCCGTGACGCTTCATCTTCTTGTAAAGCGTCGTGCGATTGATCCCCAGCGAGCGGGCCGTCTGCTGCCGATTCCAGCCATGGGCCTCGAGCGAATCCACGATCACGCGCCGCTCGGGGTCGGCCAGGGCCGACTTCAATCGATTGCTGGCCAGCAATTCGGCCGAGGGATCCTCCCGACGCAGCGTTTCGGGCAGGTCGTCCACCCGAATCAACTCGCCGCGGCACAACACCACGGCACGTTCGATCACGTTGACCAGTTCGCGCACATTGCCCGGCCAATGGTAGTCGCACAACAACTCCATCGCCGCCGTGTCCACGTCTCTGACCGGCCGGCCCAGTTCCTCGGAGAAACGCTCCCGGTACGACTCGACCAGTAACGGAATGTCGGCCGTGCGTTCACGCAACGGGGGTTGCGTCAAAGTGATCACGTTGATGCGGTAGTACAGGTCCTCTCGAAATTTCCCCTCCCGAACGAGCGACTCCAGATCCTCGTTGGTCGCCACTATCAATCGCACGTCAACCCGCTGGGTCCGACCACCACCGACGGGTTCAAATTCCCGGTCCTGGATCGCACGCAACAACCGCACCTGCAATGCCGGAGAGGCCGTGTCAATCTCGTCCAGGAACAGGGTCCCGCCATCGGCCTGTCGGAAACGGCCCGGCCGCTCGGAAACTGCTCCGGTGAACGCTCCGGCCACATGCCCGAACAACTCACTCTCCAGCAGTGTCTCGCTCAGAGCCCCACACGACACCTCCACAAACCGGCCACCCCGGCGGCCACTTTGGTCGTGAATCGCTCGAGCCGTCATCGTCTTGCCCGTTCCGCTCTCCCCCTGGATCAACACGGTGGTCCGTGTGTCCGCCACCGTCTCAACCAACTCGAACAATTGCTCCATCCGCGGATCGCCGCCAATCAACCCACCACCCAACAGGGGCCGGTTGGCAACTTCCGGCCGTCGCCGCTCATGCGGTCCGTCGATCCGGCGTTCCATCGACCGGGACAACGATTCCACCAGTTCATCGTCGATGATCGGCTTGGTGAGGTAATCATCCGCCCCAGCACGCATCGCCTCGACCGCCCTCCCAATCGATCCGTACCCGGTCAGGAGAATCACACCCGGAGGATTGGGGCGTTCCCGACAATAACGCAAGACGCTGAGCCCATCTCCATCCGGCAACTGCACGTCGCACAACACCACGTCAAAGGACTGCTCGCGCAGCTGTCCAATCGCATCCCCACAACTGCAACTGGTCTCGGTCCGGAATCCCCGCGCTCGCAAGTCCCCGGCCAGAAACTCACGGACATCATCGTCGTCCTCAACGACCAACAAACTGCCAGGCTGTGCAATCATAGGGTGGTGGGGTTATAGGTGCTGCGGGGGTTGTAGAGGGGAACCAATGCCACCTGACAACCGGACTGTAGTTCAACGATAGGTCACGTCCGGGGTGTGGTCAAAAAACCACGTCACAAGCATCAACTTGACCCCTCTTGGATGGCTCAACTAGACTCGGGGTTTGGCCCGGTTTTCTCGAACACCTGTCATGGACCGATGTCCCGGACAGGTCGAGTCCAGTCGAGTGTCCCCTGTGCGTAGAGCCCTCATCAGCGATATCCACGGCAACCTCGAAGCCCTCGAGGCCGTGCTCGAACACATCGATGCCCAGTCGATCGAAGAGATCTATTGCCTGGGTGACATCGTTGGCTACGGCCCCAATCCCCGCGAGTGCATCGATCGCGTGAGGCGGTGTACTGTTTGCCTGCTGGGCAACCACGATCAGGGTGCCTTGTTCGATCCCGAGGGATTCAACGCCGGAGCCGAACGGGCCATCTTCTGGACCCGCAAGATGCTCGAATCCGGCGACAGGATCAAGAGCGAAGAACGCTGGGAATTCCTCGGCGAACTTCCCCGTGTCCATCGTGAACCGGGACTGATGTTCGTCCACGGCTCCGCCCGAAATCCACTCAATGAATACGTTTTCCCCGAGGACATCTACAACCAGCGAAAGATGGAACGGATCTTTTCCCTGGTCGAACGCTACTGCTTCCAGGGCCACACGCACATCCCCGGTGTGTTCACGGAGGGCCTGAATTTTGTCTCGCCCGAGGAATGTGATTTCGTCTACACCCTCGACGGCTCCAAGGCACTGATCAACGTTGGCTCGGTCGGACAACCCCGTAACGGTGACTCCCGAGCCTCCTACGTCATTCTCACCGACGAAGCCGGCACCCCTGGCAAGGAGCAGCCTGGTGATGATTTCCAAGCCGGCACCCCCGACCAGGAGCAGCCTGGTGGTGATTTGCCCGGTGGAGACCAGCCTGGTGGTTCGGAAGGGGCGATTCGAGTTGAATTCCAACGTGTCGAATACAACATCGAAAGCACGGCCGAAAAGATCTACGCTATCCCCGATCTCGACAACTTCCTCGGAGATCGTCTGCGGGACGGACGGTAATCGATGGAAGAATTCCGCCGACTCCTGCTGTTCATGGTCCTCTCGATCGCGCTGTTGATTGGGTGGAGTTGGGTGAACCGACCCGAGCCGGCCCCCGAAAATGCCGGAGGAGACCAGGCACCGGCGGTCGAAAACCGACCCCAGGACGACAAGCCGGTCGCCAAGGACGACAAGCCGGTCGCCCAGGGCGACAAGCCGGCAGACCAGGGCGACAAGCCGGCGGCCAAGGACGACAAGCCGGCGGCGGTTCCGCTACCTGATCACCCCTTCGAGATTGTGACGATCGGGAGCAATGACCCGAAAACGGGATACGGCCTGCAGGTGCAACTGGTGACTCGCGGTGCCGCCGTGATGATCTCTTCATCCAACGACCCCAGGCACCTGGCACTCCCTCGCCCCGAGGTTGCCGAAGACCCACCGCTGTCAATTGTCGGAGACCATCTCAGGCGGCTCGATACAGACAACAACGGCCTGACCGCTGCAGAACTCGACGCGTGGAAACCTTCGAGGCTGGGCGTCCGTGAACTGCCACTGACACTGCAGACCTCGATCGAAGCTCTCGACAAGCAACTCCAGTCAGTCGACAAGTCCTCCAGCCTCAACCGGCTCAACTGGGAGGTCGTTGAACGGTCAACTGACGGCGAGGTCACCAACGGGGCAACCTTCCGACTGCGTGTCGGAGAGATCACCGTCACCAAGACATTTCGACTCAAGCGCCTCTCCGACGCGGACGTGTCACTGCTCACCACCGGAACCAACCCATCGACGCTGGTCGATCGTCTTCCCGAGGCCTACCAACTCGAATTCTCGCTCTCGTTGACAAACGACAGCGAGGAAGACAGGCAATTGTCCTATCGGCTGCAAGGCCCCGTCGGAGTGCCCTTGGAAGAGCTCGAAAACTCCCGCTACTCCAGTTCGATCAAGTGGGCCAGTAGCAACGGCACCAAGGTGACGGTGGTCGATGCGATCACATCCGACGAGATCGCCGAGAACGAGGAAGAGAACGAGCGACAACAACAACCCAGGGAAATCTGGCATTACGTTGGGGTCGACGTCCAATATTTTGCCGCGTTGCTGTTTCCCTCGGACAACCAGGTCCAGGAGAGCCTGGACACCATCCCCCGCGGTTACATCGCCCGGGCCGAACCTCAACTGATTCACCGGGATGGTGCATCGTCGAAGTACATCCAGTCGAGTGTGGCGCTGTACTCCCACGACATCGAGATCCCTCCGGGTGAGACTCTCACGCACAACTACATGCTCTACACGGGACCAAAGCGTCCCCAGTTGCTGACACCGCTCAAGGCCCAGGACGTGCTGGATGTCACCAACATCTTCTGGATCGGCAAACACATCTCGCGAGCGATGCTGTATTTCCTGGATGTCATCCACTCGTTGCTACCCGGATTCGGCTACGGGTTTGCCATTATCGTGCTCACGATCAGCGTTCGCCTGGGCATGCACCCGCTGACCCGCAAGCAGGCACTCAGCGCCAAGATCATGAAGGATCTGAAACCCGAGATCGAGAAAATCAAGGAGAAGTACGGGGACGACAAGCAGGCCTTTGGCCGGGCCCAGATGGAGCTGTTCCGCAAGAACAACTACAACCCGTTTTCCGGTTGCCTGCCGATCATCGTCCAATTGCCAATCTTCATCGGCCTCTACCAGGCCCTGGGCAGTTCGGTGGATCTCCGACGCGCCTCCTTCCTCTACATCGACAACCTGGCCGGTCCCGACCGACTCTTCCACCTCGGCTTCGAGATCCCCTACCTGGGCTCCGACTTCAACCTGCTGCCGTTGGTGACCGTGGTGCTGTACCTGGTCAACAACCGGATGTTCATGCCGCCCCCGACGACCGACGAGGCGGCAATGCAGCAGAAGATGATGAACGTGATGATGATCGTCTTCGGGTTCCTCTTCTACCGGTTGCCCGCCGGACTGCTCGTCTATTTCATCATCTCCACGCTGTGGGGCATGGGTGAACGCAAGTTGATTGATTTGTTGCCAACCCCCAAGCCAAAACCGGTGCCCGAGGGACAGGACAAGCCGAGACGTGGAATCATGGCCTGGTTTGGACGCTGGATGGACGAGGCCCAGGAGAAGATGGAACTGCAGAAGCAGGAATACGAGCGGTTGCAAAAGCAACAGAAGAAATCTGAAGGCAAGGGCGGTCGCAGAAAGAAACGTCGTCGCTAGAGCCAGCCGGAAATGCTTCCCGCCACCGACGACACGATCGCCGCAGTCGCCTCGCCCCACGGTGGCGCCGCCCGCGGCATCATCCGCATCTCCGGCCCCGACACCGTCACCCTCTGCCAACACTTCTTCACCCCCTGCGACTCACCGGGCGACTGGCCCGGCCGTTCGGCCCGCCGCCACACCGGGACCTGGCGAATCGGAACCGCCGGCGACCTCTCACGACAACTCCCGGTCAACCTCCATCTCTGGCCCAACCACAACAGTTATACCGGGCAACCCTCGGCCGAAATCCACATGGTCGGCTCACCACCGGTCCTCCAAAAACTGCTCGAAGAACTGCTGGCCCACGAGACGCCGGGAGTCCGGGTGGCTCGCCCCGGCGAGTTCACCTTGCGATCATTCCTGGCAGGGCGAATCGACCTGGTCCAGGCCGAGGCTGTCCTGGGTGTCATCGAAGCCGAGGATCACGTCGGGCTCGAGGTCGCACTGCGACAACTCGCCGGAGGACTCTCGGGACCACTCGGCCAACTCCGAAGCCAACTCGTCGACCTGTTGTCCGATCTCGAGGCCGGGCTCGATTTCGCCGACGAGGACATCGAGTTCATTTCAGCCCATCAACGAACCGACCGCCTTGAGGCCCTCGCCCAGGCACTGGCCACGATCCGGCAGCAGGCCGGCCAACGGATGACCTCCGGAGGACGACACCAGGTCGTGCTCGCCGGGCTGCCCAATGCCGGCAAGAGCACCTTGCTCAACGCGCTCTCCAACCAGGCCACCGCAATCACATCGCCACGTGCCGGCACGACCCGGGATGTCGTGACTGCCGACATCACCCTGGACGGACTGGAAATCCGGCTGGTCGACACCGCCGGCTGGGAAGCCGAGACACGGCCCGGCCAGCCCTCGATCGATCAACTCGCCCGCCAGAAACGTCTCGACCAACTCGCCCCGGCCGCGCTGGCCGTGTGGTGTGTCTCGGCCCCGGAAGCGGGCATCCCGGTCTCCGCGCACCTGGCCAACGATCGACGGGCACGCCAGGAAATCCTGCAGGCCGGAACACCACTGCTGGTGCTCCACTCCCGCTGCGACCTCGCCTCTGGTGACCACAACGAATTGGCCATCGAGGCAGATTTGTCGGTCTCGACGGTCACCAGCCAGGGCATGACAGCGTTGCGAGACACCCTGGTGACCAGGCTCGGCAACGACAACCTTTCCGGAACGTCGGTGGTCGGCTCCACGGCTGCCCGAACCTCGGAGGCACTCCGGCGGACCGAACTCCGCCTGGCAGCCGCGGCAGCCGTACCCGACGAATTGCTGGTGGCCGTGGAGATTCGTGAGGCGCTCGATCAACTGGGCGCGGTGATGGGCACCGTTTACACCGACGAGATCCTCGACCAGGTCTTCTCGAAGTTCTGTATCGGCAAGTGAGGACCGCTGGCGAGTCGACCGACGACGGTGCTATCATGCCTCTCCTCAACACCAGCCTCTTCATCCGCGGAGTCTTCTCATGACCAAATGGCCCATCGGCGTCTTCACCTCGATCGATGCCGGACTCGGCGTCCACCTGGACGTCGCCGCCGAACTCGGAGTCCCCAGCGTCCAGATCCACGCGCCTCACCAGAACACCCGCAATCCCGAAGCGGCCGCCGAATTTCTTGGCAAGTGCGCCGACTCGGGAATCACCGTGACCGCCGTCTTCGGCGGCTTNGANGGCGAGAGCTACGCGGACATCGCNACNACNGCNGCNACNGTGGGNCTNGTNCCCGAGGANACNCGNGCNGGNCGNGTGCAGGAGATGAAGGAGATCAGCGACTTCACCACNCACCTGGGCTGCGACACCGTNGCNNTGCACATCGGNTTNGTNCCCGAGGACCGCANCAGCGNNAGCTACANNAGCNTGNTCGANTGCACNCGNGACCTGCTCGACCANGTCNCNGNCAANGGNCANCAGTTGAACCTNGANACNGGACAGGAATCGGCCGANCANCTGCTCGAGTTCATCGCCGANGTNGAACGNGACAACCTGTTCATCAANTTCGACCCNGCCAACCTGATTCTCTACGGCACGGACCATCCAATCGATGCCCTGATCAAGGTCGGCCACCTGGTCCGCAGCGTCCACTGCAAGGACGGCACCTACGCGCCTGTTGCCGGCCGGGGCACCGACTGGGGAGCCGAGGTCCCTCTGGGCGAGGGCGATGTCGGCATGCTGACATACCTCAAGGTGCTCGACAGCATCGGGTACACCGGCCCGCTGACAATCGAACGGGAAATCGCGGAAGACCGCGAGCGCCAAAAGGCAGACATCGGTGCCGCCGTCAGCCTGCTGGAGTCTCTCAGGGACCAGGTCGGCTAACCGGTCGGCCTCAAGACGTCGGAGCAGACGAGTTCACTTGACCCAGCGTCCCTGCGCGTCGATCTGCATCGTGCCGGTGTCACGGTACAACGCGTGGCGGCTGCTCTCGTAATCGACCCATGTCTCGATCATCTCGTTCTGGGCCTCGAGAATGTTGTCCAGTGCCCGCGAGATATTGACTCCCTGAGAGGACTGGTCGGCAACGTCCTGGCCGGGACGGGGCGGTCGCGCCGCAAATTCCACCGCCTGGTCCAATTCGCGAGCCGCCACACGCACCGCGCGACGATTGATTTCAAAGACGCGCCGTTTCATTTCAACCCGCCGGTGGGCATAACGAACGTCGAGTTTCACCTGGTCCTCGGCCGCCATGTAATTCCGGCGGGCACGCTGGAATGACACCTGTGACGCCCGGAAATTGTTCCGCTGGGCCTGGCGGTCCAGTGGAGTCGTCACCCGCACTCCCAGCCGGTAGTCGCTCTGGCTGCCACGAAAATCAAACGGTTTTCCGTTGTCGAGCAGTGGTCGNGTGTTCGCTTCTCCCTCGGCCACCAGGTCAACGGTCATCTGCAACTGGTTGGCTGCCAACTCCNCCCTCCGACGGGCGTCCATCACGAAGGCCCGACGATTCATCAGGTCCAAGCGATTGTCCAGGGCCATCTGGACGGATGTCGCCAACCCCATCTCCACCGGGTTGATCTCGATCAACTCCAAACGAACCGTCACCAGCAAGCTCGAGAATTCACGCGTCATCCTCACCAACTCTTCCCGCAACATCACCAGTTCACCAACCAGCACCCTNGATTCTTCCACTGTCATGGGCTTGGACAATCGCCGGCGGAACGACTCGACTTGAGCCGGCAACTTGCCGATGCGTGAGCGGAGATCCAGGAACCGGGCCAGGTCCTCGGCCAGCAGTCTGTCGACCTCGGATCGTTCCGTCTCGGACATCCGACGTTTTCTCCGCGGCAGAACCACGTCAAGCCGCTTGAAGTACCCGTCGAATTCCCTGGCCTGGAATTCCAGTTGCTCGTTGACCGCCTGCAAGCCGGCCACGACCGATTCCAACGCCTTTTGGGAGGCGTCAGCCCGCACCGCTGTCAGCCGGGTGGTGAATGTGGCAAGACGTTTCTCGAGTGTCTCGTGAATCGGTGTGGTCAAGCGAAACGGCTCCAGCAACGAATCGTCCAGTTCCAATTCCATGTCGGGAGGAAGTCCCAGTTGGAGCTTGAGACGATCCAGCTGATCCAGGAACACCCGCTCACGAATCAGCAACATCATTCGCTGCCTCTGCAAGCTGCTCTCCAGTTGCGTGACATCCAGCGATGTCGCTCGTCCCGCCTCGGCCAATGCACGCAACTGATTGACNCGTGACTGGAGACTGGCCACGTTGTCCCGAACATTGCGGAGAGTCTGCAACCGGTACAACATGAAATAGAATCCCACCGTCGGACTCCGTTCTCCCCGGATCAAGAATGCCAGCACTCCGCCACCGGCACTCCCCGGAAGAGGAACCGCCCGTTCGCCGGTGACAATCGTCACGTAAAAATCTCGACGGAATCGGGCGAAGTTGCGGATGGAATACAAGGCCTTCCGCTCGGCCTGGGTCAAGTTCTCCAGCACGACCTCCCGCTGTGAACCAGCCAGCAACGGTTGGACAAGCGAGAAAGCCAGTCCGCCGGCAGTCCCACTGCCGTCGGTGCCCGAGAACATCCAGATCGTGTTGTTGGTCATTTCCGCCATCAACTGTGCCCCGGTCGGCAACAGCTTGCGGACACCGGCCGAGACACCGTCGAGTTCCAACCGCCCCGATTCACCGGGGGTGAAACCGGCCAACAGCCCCGCCGTGGGTTCGCTTCCAAAGGCACTGGGCCGCACGTCGAAGAGGTAACGTTCAAAGGTCAAGGAGAGACTGGACAGGTAGACATTTTCGACCTGTTCCTGGTAGTCCCTGCTGTGAATCAACCCCAGCGTCACCGCATCCTGCAACGTCAGTTTCCGGATCGGCGGCAACGGCGAACCCGGACCTACAAACCGATCGCCCCCCAACGCCACTGTCCACTCGGGATTCTCGACATGATCGAGTTGATCGAGTTGGTTCCACAGTTCCGAACCTCGCATGCCGTAGGCCGAGACCATCGATTGATTGGCCGTCGGATCATCAGGCGGCAACGGAGGATTGTCTGGATCGTGTGGATCGAAGAACCGACTGCGAGGGTCCGGCGTGATGTCAAAACTCTCTTGCTGCCAACGCTCGTCGACGGCCTTTTCTTCCAGGATCCCGTACGTCTGCTTGTCCGCGGTCCTCCGGTAATAATCCCGCGTACAGCCCACCAACCCCACGGCACCGATCACGGTGACCACGACCACCACACACCGCACGCACCACAACACTCGGGAGGCATTCTTCGATCTGGAGAGGATCTGCAACATTGGTGGGGGACCAGGTCGGCACCGCCCTATTAAGGGACTCGGCCGACCAACGGATAGGATTGTACGAGTTGAACGGGTCAGTCGGGACGCAACGCCTCCGTAAGAAATGTCGGCCAGAAAGCGACATCGAGATGAGTGGCACTTGAGAGACTGCGACAGATTGATTACACGAGGGACTCGAGACGCTCGAAGAGATCGTGGCGAGTGAGATGACAACCGAGTCAACCGGACCTGGCGACAGCCTGCAAATCCTCGGCGACCACTATCGGTCTCTGGTCGGTGGTGGCCTCGTGGGCTGGGATGCCACTCGCCCTTTCCTGAAGTGCCTGGGAATCGGTGGCCAGGGAATGGTGTACCTCAGTGAGCGCCAGGGCGTGGACGGTTTCACGATCCCCGTCGCACTGAAGGTCTTCTCGCCCGACCGTTTCACCGATCGTGGTGAGTACGCTATCGAGATGGCTCGATTGGCCCGGGTCGCCTCGCGAGTGGCACGTATCCAGCAGGACCATCTTGTCGACGTCCAGAATGTGGTCAGCGACCAGGGCATTCACGTGCTCGAGATGGAGTGGGTCGACGGCTACGACCTGCGCCGGCTGATGACTCCCGACGCTTACGGACACATTCGCGAACAGGTCACCGAACGTCGCTGGCAATCGATCAACCAGGTGGTAATGACCGAGGGGCCACAACAACCACGTTTGCGGCCCGGAACCGCGGCGTCGGTGATCCGAGAGTGCCTCGCAGCCCTGGCGGCCATGCACCGGCACGGCATTGTCCACAACGACATCAAGCCATCCAACGTGATGCTCAAGCGAAGTGGCAACGTCAAGATCATCGATATCGGAGCGGCCTTCGAACTGGAGAACCGCCCCCCCGTCCAACCGTGCACCCCGATCTACGCCTCTCCCGAGGTCCTGGAAGGCAAGCCGGGAACGCCCGCGTCAGACCTCGCCAGTATCGGTTACATGCTGATCGAGATGCTCTCTGGCGAACAACCGTTCTCGCAGATGAAGTACGCGGAGATGCTGAACGCCAAGCGGGCAGTCTTTGACTGGCTGCCTGGCATGTTGCCGGTCGACGAATTCGCGATGACCGAACCGCTGCTCAGACTGCTCCGCGGGTTGGTCAATCCTGATCCGCTGGAACGTTTTCCTTCCGCCGAGGAAGCCGAACTCGATTCCGGTGGTGTGGCCGAGTTCCAGCGTGAACTGGTCCAGGCCGGAGTGACCAGCGAATACGAGGCCGAGATTCGGCACTGGATCGACGAGGTGGAGGCCGAGTTCGAACTGCATGCTCCGTCGGACGAGGCCACGGGAGATTTCCTGCCTCCGACGCGCGTGTTCAACCCCAAGGCGGAACTGGACGACTGACCCCCCCCAGCGGCGAGTCACGTCACACCGGCCAGGGCCTCCTCGACGTCCCAACGCGATCCGAACCACGCTCGGACACCACGCCGATCACCGCTAAAAGGACCTGCCTCCGTCCCTGAGTTTTCCGATGTCCTGACCCAGCTTCTGCAAGACACCAAGAACCTCGCGGGGAATCCTCCCGTCAGAAGAGACCGGGACATCGAGCGTGACGACACCACCCTGGGAGTCGATAAGGTCGATTCGGCTCTTGAGCGTCTCGACATCAAACCGGGACTTCACGCCCGCGCCCCAGCCCTTGCTGACAGGCAACAGCAGGTGCCAGACAACCCCCTTGGGGGCCGGGAAATTCTCTGGTGTCAGCAACTTCCCCCGCCCCTTCTTCGTCCGCTGGTAAAAGTCTCGATTTTCACCCGACGTGAACGTCTGATGTGGGCACAGTCTGCCACGAGTACACAGCGAAAGAATCGGGTGGGCACCGGCATTGAAAGCCAACTCGGCATCCGGATTCCCGGAACGCACGGCGGCGATCCACGTGTCGATATTGAACGCCTGCTTCTTCAATCCCTGGTACGCATCCTTCATCTCCGTCTTGTAGCCGTCGAACCACCACCCCGAGACCAGCGGGCCGTAACGCCTGGACCATTCGCCACACACGGCCCCCCAGTTCTTGAGGAAAACCGACGGAGGTGGCTGGTTCTCGCTGCGGCGGAATCCCTTGAGCTTGCGAGGATGGGACATCGTGTCGACACCGGGGCCGGCCGGCTTGCCGTTGATCGTGGGAACCGCATCGCCGGTCGCCTTGATGATGCGGTAGTGCCGCATCGGCGCCCGTGCTGTCATGTACAGGACCAGCCGGATCTTGCGGCGGTCGAGTTCCCTGGCGATCTCCATGACCAGGTCGCGCCTGGAGGTCCAGACGCCGGGCTCGACACCCAGCAACCGCTCGTAGGCTGCATTGGGAGCACAAAACTTCCCCCAGTGCTGCCCGACGGTGAAAATCACGTACCCCGCCCTGGTGCTCGCCACCGACTCAGCAAACCGCACCACGTCGAAGGACTCGATCGCCCTGTTGTACGACGCGGACGAATGATTCTTGAACACCTCGTAATGGAACATCAGTCCGAACCCGGCGTGCCGGAGCCAGCGTGCCTTTCCCGGAGCCTCCGATTCCACAACCGGAGATGCCGGCTCCGGCCTCACGCGCACGATCACCCGGGAATCCAAGTCACCGTGTTGCTCACCACCGCCAGCCACGGACGAAACAACCGCGAGTGCCAGGCAGGCAACGGTGGCCACGAACCCGACACGATCGCGGTTCGGCCGGGCAATCCTTGTCGTCGGAATCATGGCAATCCAGGGAAAATGGCACGGGTCATGCCCCAGTCTCCCTGCTGCAGCACCCGCATTCAACCCGCAAGATCCGCCACGAGTTGATCACTCCCAGTCTCCCAGTTTTTTTCGCCAGCGATCGATGACCGTGTTGATCTGGTCCCGACGAGTCTTGTAGTAGATAGCCCCACCGACCAGGCCGATTCCGATCACCAGCAGCAAGACACCGATGGCGGCCCGTTGTGTCGTCTGGTCGGCCACCCTGACAACCTTGATAATGATCGAAGCGATGTCGACCAACAGCGCCGCAAATCCCAACAACAGGTACAGCCGGATTCGCAGGAAGCTGCCCAGCCCCATCGACAACAAACAGAGCACGACCAACGTCAGGTTGAAGGCCACCGGGTACTCGTCGCCGAGTAGCGCGTAGTAACCGGCACTGGCCAACATGGCGACCAATGTCACCATCCGCACCCGATTCCGCGTGTCGGCTTCGATCCGCTCGCGGAAGAGTTGCAGCAGAACCAGGATCCCCAGCCCGACGGGTATCACGTACGCCTGCAACAGTGCCAGTTCCAGCCGGGTCCAGAAATAGAGAACGACAAACGTGACGAAACCACCCACCGCCACGATGTTGTAGGGCGACTCGCGATCGTCCTTGCCCAAAAAGGTGAACATCAGGCTGTGCAACCCGACAACCAGCAGGGCCACGTCACTGCCCATCTTGTTGTAGACCACCCAGACCAGTGCCACGGCCGGCAATCCCAGCAGCGTGCCCATCAACGGAATGCGGATCTCACGCGGCCGAACATCGATCACCTGTTTGGCCCCACACAGGCCAAACGAGACCACCAGGCTGGCCCAGACATCGTACTCGGGTGTCCAGAAGTCGGTCGTGTTGATCAACTGCCGCCGCAACACCGCGAAGAATCCCACCACGCACAGTTGCAACACGATGTATGCCGAAATCGTGCGTCTCTGTCGCCCCTCGTAAAACCATCCCACGGCAAAGACGGCGTACATCCCACACAGCAGCACGATTTCACGGGTCTGGAACACCTCGCTGTAGTGCAACAACTGCACGACAACCGCCACGACAAAGCTGGACCAGAGCGTGATCGAATTGAGCATCCCCCCCTTCTCGCCAGCCAGCCAGAGAGCCTGGTCGAACAACCGCGGCCGCGTGCGTTCCCACGCGTCGTATCTGGTCAGCATCCGGAGTTGGAACCAGCGACACAGGCTGCCGGTGGCAAAGATGGTGGCCACGGTTGCCAGCAGCGGCCAGGTTGCCAACACGCCGGAGATCCCGTCGTCCCACCGGGCCTGGCTAAAGAAAACCAGCCAGGTGGGAACCACGAGCAACAGGCTGGCCGCAACAGTTTCCTCGCCACCACGTGCCACGCGCTCCAACCGGGGTGTCAAAGCCGCCATCACGGCCATCGTGGCGAATGCCCACAGCCCGACGGTTGAACCGGGCCCGTGCTGGAACACGACGTGGAGCAACGTCAACCCGACCAGCACGGCACTGATCGTGCCGAGCTTTCTGGCCTGCAGTCGTCGCGACACGAATTCCCAGGCCACCAGGCCAACCGCCCACAAACCGAGGAGCACCCAGACGACTCTCTCCCGGGACAGGTAACTCTCGATCCCAAGAAACTCCGCGTGCAAGGCCATCAAGATCTCGACCACAGCCAGCCCGAGATACACCCTCGAACGTCGGATCACGCCCAGGTGCATCAGGACACTCGCGGTTCCCAGCACCAGCGGAACTGCCAGCAATTCGCCGGCCACCGACCGCGGAAACCCCAGCATCCCCAACGACTCGCAGAGGGCCCACAGCATGGCCACGTGTGTCCCCACCAGCAGGAAAACACCCCACGAACGACGAAACCCGAACCAGTCGGAAGCGTCAATCCGCCCCAACCGCAAAACCGCCGTTTGCAACGGAGACCGCTGGTGACTGACCAGTGTCCAAAAATGCGCCAGGCCGATGCCGCACCAGGCCGCCGCGATCGGGTGGTCCTGCGGTCGCAGAGGTTCGATCCATGTCACGGTGAAGAAACTGCCAACCACCAGCGACAAACCGCCATACAGACCCAGCCAGCCGGTGCCCCCCAGACCGTGCAGCCGCAGCATCACGATGGAGAGCAACACGATCAACGGTGCGTTGACGTGATAGGTGTCAAAATCGAATTCCCGGTCCGGGAACATCAGCAGGTGAAACGCGATGCGGAAAATCCACAAACCGACGACCGCAAACGACAGGGCGGAGGCCGAATCGCGATAGCGTCGTGAGAATTCGAAACCGCTGGCAAACCCCAGTTCCGCCCGGCCATAAAAATAGGCCACCGGAACGGCCAGGGCGAACAGCGCGGTCTGCTGGTCCCGCAACGCCGGGACCAGCAGAACAGCACACCAGATTGCCAGCGTGACGCCAAAGTGGTATCCGGCCTCGCACGTGGTGACCAACGGTTCCTCACCCGAACCCGGTCGACGTGCCGCTGTGCGGAAATACAACGCGGCGATATAGGCCATGACACCCGAGACAACAAATCGCTTCCACGGAATCGCGGCCAGCCCCGGATCGACAACGTAGTTGAAACAGATCAACACCAGGACCAAGCTCGCCAACACCAGGCTGGCCCGGTTGACAAACGCCGCCACCCGGTCACGTCGCCACAGTTGCCGCAATACGGTCAATTGCAGCAGCGTTCCGATCAGGCCCAACGAGGCCAGGTGAACCTCCGACAGTCCCCATGCCCGGAACATGTCGCCCGGAAAGATCCGGACACCGTGGACGTTGCCCATGGCCAACACCGCCGTTGCCAGCCAGGCCATCGGCTGGCTGCGTCGCGACCAGGCGACGATCACCAGGCCGACAGCCGCCAGGTAGGGAGCCCAGAGTTGCAGAGGCTCGGCACGCAGCGTCGGCGACGCAGCGTGGTACACCACGGCGACCATCGAGAATGTGACGGCCGGGCCAAACAGCCACTCCACCCTTGGCGAATGGAACACCGGCTGGGCAAAAGGACCGACCAGCCAGCCAGGCCGCATCCGGTTCACCACCTGCCCGGACCACCCCAGGATGGCCGCAGCCAGTCCCAGGGTCGCACATCGCCACGGCTCGGCCAGCGTCAGCAGATTCGACACCGGTTTTCCGGGTTCCAGCAATTCGGCCTGAACGTGTGTCTGCAGGTACGCCTGCAGCAGCGCCAGGAATCCCAACCATCCACAACCGTGGTTCCTGGCCACCAGCAACGTCAACGCCAACAACAGCCAACGCTGGTGCGCAGCAAACTCAAGCGGGCCGACAGAATCGATACAGTTCCCGGCAGCCACCACAACACTCAACGTGCTTGCAAAAAGAAGAAACGGCGACAGCAGCGGTCTCAGTCGCTCGTGAAGCGACCGGGCCGGTTCCAGGCCAACGTGCGCGGCGTGGACTCCGAGAAACAACCACAACACGGGGGTGAGACTGGCTTCCCATGACAGGCGACCAAGCAGATTCCCCTCACCCGGGGATGTCACCGACAACAGGCTGCCCCACACCAAGACGAACAAGACACCACCAAAGAGTGTGCGTCCGGTCGACAGCCCGAACCGGGCCAGTTGAGCCGCCGCGAAGAGAACCAATATCGCGATTTCCCAGAACTCCGCCGCCCCATGAACAAAAAGCGCAACCACACAGACACACGACAACACCACGCTGCCGGTCAACAGCACACGCCGGTTCGAATCCAACAGGAAAGTCTCAACCCAGGGCCGCGTGGTCTTCAATCGCGAGTAGACCAGATCCAGCCATTGGAGGATCAACCCGGTCACCAGCAACGGCCACGACCAGTGCCAGGGAGAATCGAGAAGCTGGTTGCCGAGCACCAGGCCAACCAGCAGACTGATCCAGCCAAGGTGTAATCCAACCCGCGCACCGCGGTGCGAGCGAAAGGATGCCGCCAGCAAGGTCCAGGTGATTCCGGCCAGGCTGACCGCGACGGCCGTCTGCAACGGGATCAGCGACAGGTTGATGCGTGCCACGTTGGCGAGCGACTGACCGGGCAGGGCATTTTGCAAGAGCGTCCAGGTCTCGACACGGACAGTCAGGAACACGGCCGATGCCGCCAGCGGCCACGTGAAGAGCGTGTGATCATGCCGACGGAACGGGAAGGGGATACGACCAAAAAACAGATCACCCGTATCGAGATCTCGCAGCCACCGCGATCGGGCCAGAGGGAAACAGGCCACCACCAGTCCCAGTGCACTGGCGGAACTGCCCAGGCCCGTGCCCCAGCCCAGGGCATCGAAGGTGTCCTCGAACCGCGCCCGCAACTCGGGAAACAGAATCACGGCAATCACGGTGGCCATCGTGGCTGGCAGCAGGGAACGCGTGTGGTAGGTCGCGATCGCCAGCAACGCGGCCATCAACAGGGGACCGGAATAGTCCATCACCTGGTGCCACTGCTGCGGGTCCATGGTCGCGGGCCCCTCGAAGAGCACGCGCAGCACCATCGCCGCGACGGCAATCGAACCATACACCATCAGCACCGTCGAACGGGCCCGTGTCAACAGTTCCGATTTCGTCACACTAACCAGGCCCAGCCAGCCAAAGGAGGTGACGGCCAGCCCAAAGACCATCGTGTTTCCCTGCAACTGACCACCGAGCATGTCGACACAGCCGAGGTAGGGCAGGATGAGGCCGACGACGGCCATCGCCGAATGCACCCAGCGGAGGTCCTCGTCGCGCCACGCCCGCCAGGCGAAAACGACCACGACTGCCAGCAGGATCCCGGCTGTCCACAGCGGATCGGAGCGAAAATGCCATTGCGCAAGAATGGCCACAACGGCCGTCAACATCGCCAGCAACGGCTGCATGCCCAGCGCGGCTCGCGCCAGGAGTGGCCCCCCACGACTCCGGCCCAACCAGTGCAAGCCACCCATCACCAGCACCAGCACCAGCCCAATCAATGGTGACCACGGATCACGAGGGAAATCCGTCAGCAGGGCGACCGCGGCACCCGACAAGGACACCAGAGTCAGTCCGATCCAGTGCTGCAACGCGTGGTCTCGTCGCATGGCCTGGTACAGCCACACCACCCCGGCCACCGCGAAAACCGCCACCCGGACGTACTCCTGCGCGGTGCCCATCAGAACACCAACCAGGACCAGCGCGTATCCAAGGAACGACTCGCTGCCGAGTTCCACGCCGCTGTCTTTGAAACCGATCGCTCGACGTTCCACGAACAGGACCAGCCAGCCAACCAGGATCACCAGCACGGCGTAGGTCGAAACGTGTGGGAGTTGCTCCAGTTGAAAATGCACCCATCCGAAGACCTGCAGGAAAGAGACCGCCAGCGTGCCCCCGACGAACCAGGGCACCCGTTTTTCACGAGCCAGTTCCGGGGTGAGAAACTGGCCGGCAAATCGGACCACAATCCACACCACCAGAGCAAAGCCCGCATGAAAACCGACGGCAAGCGGCAGTTTCAGACTGTCCGCATCACTGCCCACCAGTGTTTCGGCCAACGGTCCGATCATCACCAACCCGTTGATCGCCAACAGGGCACCGGCCAGCGATAGTCCCAGCGGCTGGTGAACCGCCCGGCACCACGAACGCAATGCCCCTCCAAATAACAGCAGGTAGGCCAGTCCCATGACCGTCACGAAAACGTTCTTGGACGCCAGGCTGTCCTCGGCGGCCATCAGCGACACAACCATGAAATTCAACGGCAACAACGCAACCGCTGCACCCCGCAGCAACGCGGCAGTGCCACGGAACTTCGAGTCCTGTCGTTCGATCCACGATCCGGCCGACGCCACGGCCATCGTGAAGCTGGCCAGCAGGGCCGGCATCAGGGTGAACTTGATGACCGGGGACCTGTCCCAGAAATAGACCGAGATCAACGAGGCGCCGGCGACCACCATCACCACGCCAGCCACCAGGTACCAGTTTTCAGTCAGCCATGGCTGGATATGGTCTCGCCAGATGACCGCGGTGGCACTGGGTGGCCTGGGAGGAGGCGCAACGGCTGTCGAAACCTCGGCCGTTCTGGCACCCGGAGATCGAGGAACCAATGGACGTGCTGTCGTGGTAGACCGCGGAACATCTTCCAACGGCCCCTCGTCGATGAACTCGATCCCCAGCAGGGCATTGCACTCCTGGGCGGGCAGATGGTCCTGCCACCGCTCGGCGAAATCCGCCGCACCGACGAGAAGCGCGTGGGTGTCACAGTACCTCTCGAGTGATTCGATGATCTCCCGGTCGACCACCTTCAGCCGCGCGAGCCACATCAGCAACAATTCGCCGGGGGCCTGGCGGACAAGCCGCAGCCGATCGTTGTGATCGCGCTGAATGCCTCGGCTGAGCACCTCCTGCCAACCACTCCAGCCGGAAGTCGCCCGGGCCCCGGACCGGCAGGTCAGCAGCAAGGCGGCTCGCTCACTCATTGCGGGATCGGATTTGACCAACCGCAGGAGGACCTCAGCACATTCACGCCCCGGCCACGCGCAGACACGATCCAGGACCTGACGTCGCTCGCGAGCGGTCGCTGCAGAATGGAATTGGCGTTCCATGGTCCGCAACGAGTAGTCGGCATGACCGGCAGACGGGGCCGGGTCGTCCAGCGGCAACGAGTCAGCCAGGGCCTGAATCTTGTCCAGTTGCAAACGAAGGCCCTGGACGGCACGTCCTTTTTCGTCATCGGGATTCCGATAGGACTCCGTCTCCACCTGCTGCCTGAGTTCACTGACGATCTCGAGAATCAAGCCGCGGTCCGCATGCTCGAGAACCTGGAAGGCCTCGACAGCAACCTGATCAAACCGACGGAACACCTCTGCAGACACGGTGGGAACCAGGTCCGGCCGGGCCGCGAGAAATCGACGGTCACCGGCCAGCGAGATCGCGGACTCCAAAAGACCGGTCGTAGCGTTTTGAGCAACGACGGCCGGCAGTTCCTTCAACGGCAGATCACCCAGGAGCGATTCGTATTCCGCAAAATCAACCGGGCCCTGGCGACGTTGTTGGTGAAAACGTCCGGCAGCAGAAGCACGCAGTTGTTTGACACGGGTGATCAGGGCATCGATGGCCGGATCCGGTTCCTCCACCGAATCACGATGCCGAACAAGTCCCTCGAGCAACGACGCGACACCCGGTTCGGGACTCGCCACCGCAGCCGACAGTGTCTGGATCGCCGAGAGTGCCTGTCGCGTCTCGAGAATTCCCTCCGCCGCGTAACGGGCCAGCAACGCAATCAGATCGGTGTGAGTCGATTCGGCCATGGCTGACTGCTGTCACACAAAACAGGCTCTGACACCGCAAAACGTATCACCGGAAAACCGGAAAACCGGAAGGCAATATATTAGTTCCGCCAATGTAACCAGCGAGAATTTTTCGGGAGTACAACACCTGGAAATCAGGTGTCCGGTAGAACCGACGATGGCACGTGGCTTGCGATGGTCGCAGCATTCATTCCGCTGCGTTCAGCAGTAGGTCACCGCACCGGGCCGCAACCCGTCGCAACTGCTCGGGAGCCCTCCGGCCCCCTAAACACGCAACTCGTACCGGGCCACGGGTTGCGACACTATGCGAATCAAAGCGGAGTGGGCAGGGGCGGAATCGAACCGCCGACACCAGGATTTTCAATCGGTGTGTCATCGGCTCATGAATCGGCGATAACCGGCTATCATCACACCGGTTACGTCAACACGTCCGACGGCCCAATAACCGAGCCGCAGCAGTACAGGCAAGAAACAGCGGAATTCGACCCTGATCTGGGCCAATTGATCGAGCGTGGCCAACACTGCCACCGGCGATCCGCGAGGCGATCCTGGCAATGCTCAGGGTGACTGAGTGAGACGAAATGGGGCCCGACTGCTCCAAGGCCCCCTGCCTTCCGAGAAATCAAATCCGCTACCCCACCCCTTGCTCGGTGGGTACCGGGAGATAAGACGTGTTCACGGAGACGTCAGTTGTGTGTGAGGTATGCGGCTACTTCTTCGCTTCCAACAATTCGTCGGCCTTTGCGAAGTCGGCGTTGGCTTTAGCCTTGTCGCCTTTCATGCGGTACGCGCCCCCCCGGTTGCGGTAGGCGTCCGCGTCGTCAGGCTGCAGGCGGATAGCTTCTGTATAGTCCTTGATTGCCGCGTCGGTCTCGCCTTTCTTGCGGTACGCGATCCCCCGGTTGTAGTAGGCAATCGCGTAACCAGGCTTCAGCCGGATGGCTTCTGAATAGTCCTGGATTGCCGCGTCGGACTCGCCTTTCTCTTCGTTCGCGATCCCCCGGTTGTAGTAGGCTTCCGCATAATCAGGCTTCAGGCGGATGGCTTCTGAATAGTCCTGGATTGCCGCGTCGGACTCGCCTTTCTTGCGGTACGCGATCCCCCGGTTGTAGTAGGCCTCCGCGTAATCAGACTTCAGGCGGATGGCTTCTGTATAGTCCTGGATTGCCGCGTCGTACTCGCCTTTCTTGCGATACGCGATCCCCCGGTTGTTGCAGGCCTTCGCGTAATCAGGCTTCAGCCGGATGGCTGCTGAATAGTCCTCGATTGCCGCGTCGGACTCGCCTTTCTCGTCGTACGCGACCCCCCGGTTGTTGTAGGCCTTCCCGTAATCAGGATTCAGGAGGATGGCATCCGAGTAGCAGGCGATCGCAGTGTCCCAGTCTTCTTTGTCTAAGAAATCATTACCCTTGTTGTATTCGATGATCGCGAGACTCGTGGAATCAGGCTTGGCCACAGAAGTCTCGGGGCCAGGCTTAGCGACAGGCTTAGCGACAGGCTTAGCGACAGGACTCGCGAGGTCGGGACTATCGCCACACCCGCACAGCAGAAGCGCGAAAGTAATGGAAACAGCGAATCGGCAAGTCATGATTCCGCCTTGTGACGAGGTCTGATCGTTAGATTGGCTGTAGTGTGGCTACAAAATGCCCACAGTTTCAACACCAGCGCAAAGAAGAACGGCACCGCAACTGATTGCGGTGCCGTCTTTTCCGAAAAGTGGGCAGGGGCGGAATCGAACCGCCGACACCAGGATTTTCAATCGGTGTGTCATCGGCTCCGGAATCGCAGCAAACCGGTTACGGAAACACACCGGACGGCCCAATCACCGAGGCGCAGCAGAAAGCGCAGCACTACGGACGGTATCCGGTGGAAAACGCCCCCTATCTGGCCATCGTAATCGACGCCTGGCACACGCTACCGCCCGACACCCGCGCGGCGATCCTGGCCATCGTCGAGGCCACCCACCGGCGGTAACCGCCAGATGCGAACCACGGGCTCTGGCGACGGGAGATGGGGCCGTTAGCGTTATCGCGTGCTCGGGCTGAATTCAGTACTCAGTCTTCGGTGCCAACGGTTTGCGAGGACTCGTTCTCTTGTTTGAGTGCCTTGATTGCCTGGTTGGCTAACGAATACATCGAAGTCGTGAAAAAGACCATTGCGATGGACATGCTGCCAACATCTCGCCCGACCTCTCCAGCAATTTGGAGTCCGAGTGAAATCACACAAAGACAAATCGCGACGAC
>PBOU01000080.1 GCA_002724415.1 Planctomycetaceae bacterium | reverse complement strand
GGCAAGTGGGCGATGAGGGACTCGAACCCCCGACATCCACGGTGTAAACGTGGCGCTCTAGCCAACTGAGCTAATCGCCCGCATCGGCGATCAATGTAGAGGATCCCAAGCAGGGCGAGCAAGGGCCGCTCCTTGAGCCACCACGCACTGTGCTACAATCACTGGCACCACTGCACCACTGCACACCCACCCCCCCGTCCCGCTGTGGCGTCTCTGAATGTCTGTCCCGCTGGCACACTGCGCCGACTCGCTGGAACAACTGCGAGACCATCTCGGGGCGTTGAACGGCAAGCTCGAGCAACTCGAGTTGCCCCGGCCCGACCAGGAGGAGTGGTTCCAANTGCTGATCCACAAGCTGCTGCCTCAACTCGACCCCAACACNCCATTGATCATCGCCGTGGTGGGAGGCACCAACACCGGCAAGAGCGTGGTCTTCAACCACGTTGCTGGTGAAACCGTCAGTGCGACCAGCCCCCTGGCCTCGGGGACCCGTCACCCAATGTGCCTGGTTCCGGAAGGTTTCGACACGTGCCGACTCGAGACAATGTTCGACGGGTTCTCACTTGTCCCCTGGTCGCACCCCGAACAGACGCTCGAGGACACCCCGGACCACCTGCTGTTTTGGCGGACGTGTTCGTCACTGCCCGCCAACCTGCTGGTACTCGATTCTCCTGACATCGACAGCGACGCGGAGGTCAACTGGGAACGAGCCGAGCGGCTGAGGCGTTCGGCTGATGTCCTGGTCGCAGTACTGACGCAACAGAAATACAACGACGCGGCCGTCAAGCAGTTCTTTCGCCGGGCCAGCGGCGAGGATCTTGCGACCGTGGTCGTGTTCAACCAGTGCCAATTGCCCGACGACGAGAATTACTGGCCAATTTGGCTCCAGACATTCACCGACGAAACGGGTACCGCGCCGGANCTGGTGTACCTGGCGCCCAATGACCGCACGGCCGCCGAATCGGGAAAACTCGAATTCATCGACCTCCAGGAGGACACCACCGGGAAAGCCCGTGACCTGCAACACGATCTCTCGAGCCTGAGATTCGAGTCGATCAAGTTCCGTTCCTTACGAGGATCCCTGGGACAACTGGTCTCGGAGCGGACCGGTGTGCCGGCCTGGCTGGATTCCGTCCGGGCACGCAGTTCCGAGTTCCAGTCGGCGGCCGAACTGCTCTCGGCCCAGAACCTGGTCACCAACGACGCCTGGCGGACGATCCCGGCCGGCCCCCTGATCGACGCGGTACGGGACTGGTGGAACGGCCACCGCAGCGGTTGGACCGCGGCGATTCACACGATGTACAACACCATCGGTCGTGGCCTGGCCTGGCCGATCCGACGAATCATCGAATCCCGTCAGCCGGTGACCGACGATGCCCTGGGAGGATTTCGTCACGACGAGTGGGAAACGATCGTGGCCACCGTCGAACAGGTCTATCAACGCCTCGCATTTTGCCGCGATGCCGGTGGTGAACTGATGTCCGCGCGGATCACTCCACTGCTGGACGGACACCACCGGGAAGAGGTGCTGAAGCACCTGGCCTCGCGCCATGAGGGTTGCGATCTCCACGACGAGTTGCACCAGACGGTCGGACTGGCACTCGAGGAATTTCGTGCCGAGAGCCCCCGGAGTTTCCGGATGCTCAAGCGAATTGACAAGGCCGCGGCAGCCGCCCGCCCGGTCACCAGTGTCGCATTGTTCTGTGTCGGNTTCGGACCGGTCGCCGATGCGGTTGCCCCGGCGGCCATGCACACCGCCCTGCACATGGCCGGCGATGTGGCCGGGGGCACGGTGGTCGCCACGCTCGGAGAATCAGCCGTCAGNCAACCNATTGCCCAGGGTGTCAGCCGGNTGCAGGTGTGGCTGCACAGCCTGCAGCAGAAATTTGCTGTCCGGAGGGCCGGCTGGCTGGCATCGCAACTGGAAGAACTCGTTCTGGGCGACCTGATCAACGACCTGGAACGCGCCGCCGAGACCCCCACGTCGAACGCTTTTTTGGGGGTCGAGTCGACCGTGACCTCCCTGGCTGCGATGCTGGACCAGTTGGCCCCGCCGCCATCTCACCCCAAGACAACCGAATCACCATGAGTAACGGCGAACTCGCACGACTGCAGGACCTGGCCCGGATCGACGAACTCGTCGAACGACTCGGCGAATGGACNCAGCACACGGTTCCCTGGCAGCCGGCTCGCCAGGCCCAGGCCCTGGTCCGCAGGCTGCTGGACCGGGTCGATTCACTCAGGCTGCGAATCGAAGCCCCGCTTGTCGTCGCTGTTTTTGGCGGCAGCGGCACCGGCAAGAGCACCCTGGTCAACGCCCTGGTCGGACAGGACGTCACCGAGAGCGGGCGTGAACGACCGACCACCCGCAAGCCCATCCTCGTCACGACTCCTGACCTCGACCTCGAACCACTCGGGCTCCCCCTGGATTCCATCGAGGTCGTCCGAGTTGATTCGCCGGTGCTCAGGGACGTGATCCTCGTCGACTGCCCGGATCCGGACACCGGTGAAGTCGACCGGGATGCAGGACAAATGGAGCGACTCGACAAGATCCTCCCCCTCTGCGACGTGNTGCTACACACCACCACACAGCAAAAATACCGTTCGTCGCGGGTCGCGGACGTGCTGTCAGCATCCAATACGGGCTGCCGCGTGTTCTTCGTCCAAACCCATGCCAACATCGACACGGACATCCGCGACGATTGGGTCCAGCAACTCTCGGGCGACTTCGAGGANCCGGAACTGTTCCTNGTCGACGGACTCGCCGCCCTCGAAGATCAGCGACAGGGGCGTCGACCCGGAGGTGATTTCGCCAGACTCGAACACCTGCTGACCTCGCGGTTGGCTGCGTCGGCCCGTCTCGAGGTCCGTCGTGCGAACCTGCTCGACCTCCTCGAGGAGGCCCTGGACGCCTGCCGTGACGAATTCGACGCGGGCTGGCCTGATGTCGAGGCCCTCGAACGGGCACTCCAGGAGCAACACGAACGGCTGGTGGGAACCCTGGCTGACCGCCTGGCCGAGGAACTCGACGCCAGCCGGTACCTGTGGGAACGANGGCTCCTGGAAAGTGTCACCAACGATTGGGGCTTCAGTCCCTTCAGTGGCCTGCTGAGGCTCTCACAAGGCCTCTCGGGACTACTGGCATCCGCNTCGCTCCTGCGGGCCCGTTCCTCAGCCCAGGTCGCACTCCTGGGAGCCTGGCAGGGAGGCCGCTGGCTCGCCTCACGTTCACGGCAACGTGATGCCGACAACCGGTTGGAACAGGTCGCGGTACTGGGTATCGACGATTCCGCCTTGCGAGAGAGCCAACTCGTGATCGCGGGGTTTGCTGGAACCGCCAGGCTCGACACGGAATTGACCGAAGCACGACCGATCGAGTCACTCCGGGACGATGCCGCCACGTTGCAACAGTCATTTCTCGACGATGCCGGGACACAGATCGAGGAAGTGATCGAAACCCAGGCTGCCCGCAGTCGAGGTTGGAGCGTGCGGCTGTTCTACGAGATCCTGTTGACAACGCTTCTGGGCTTCCTGCTGTACCGTATCGGTCGCAACTTCTTCTANGACACGCTGTTCCGGGACGCGAAGTTCTTGCCACTGGAATTCTACCTGCCGGCCACGGCCGTGACCCTGCTGTGGGCGGCGGTACTGGTGATGGCCTTCACCCGCCGACTCAAACGCGGACTCGGTGCGGCAATCAGCCGACTGGCCGAAACAGTCGCGCGACACCGCGTGGCAGGTGGACCGTTCGTCGAACTCGAGCAGGCCTGCAATACCGCAACCCGGTTGCGGGAACAACTGCGACTGCTGTGCCAGCGGGTGCGTCAACTCAAGGCCGAGTTGCGAACGGAGCCGACCACAGCCGGGGACTAGAAACCCTCTCGCTCCAGTCCCTGGCCGTCAGCTAGTTCCCCGGCGAAAAACGCCCGGAGGTCTTCCCGGTGGAAACAGGCTGCTTCTTCAGTCGCTTGCTGCGAGTGAACAGGCTCGAGACCTTTCCGGTCGTGGACCGATCACCGATGTTGCCGCCGACCACGCCACTGGCGGCCCCGGACTTGAGGTTGAACGGCCTGTCGACCAGGCCCGGGACAAACAGCCGNCGTCGTGGCACGTAACCGATGTGAGCCAGGAAGTCGCTGAGATTGATTCGGCGAACGGCCGTCTCGCGGGCCTCCGCCACCATCTTCTTGNGATGCGTGATGATCTGGCGGAACTGCTGCTTCTCGAGATCCGAGGCGGCTTCACTGAGATCGGGAATCTTGCCAATCACCAGGTACTTCATCTGCAGGGTGATCGTCGCATCCTCCTCGGTGAAGGGATGACTCTTCCTGGGGAACTCGGTGTAGAACACACGCTGTCCATCATCAAGAACCTCGTGGATGATCTGCCCTCCAATCCCACTGATCATCTCGTGCAACTCGTCCCGGTTGCTGGCACCGTCGTTGTCGAAATCGACCAGGCCAACAAAGGCGAACGAGGCCGGACGGCCCGGTGCCCACAGCGGAGTGTACACCAGGTCGTCAGGCTGGATCGGGTCATAGATGTCGTACTTGAGAATACGGGCTTCCGCGAGATGTGCGCCGATGACCCGGGTGACCTCGACCGATCCCTTGATGTCCTCGAAACCTGGTGAAAACCTGTCACCGGCATCATCAGTCGCCTCCGAGTCGTCGGCCGTGTTGGCCGGAGCCGATGGGCGACCCACCCCACGGTGTGACTGCTTGTAGATGCTGAACTGGGTTCGCGTGGTCAACTTGTCGTCTCGACCGAGGTTGATCCAGACCAGGCCGCTGTCGTTGTCCACCCAGCGCACCAGGCCGTCTGGACGGTCGTAGGTGATCCGCTCACGCTTCCGCACCGCGTCGGTCAGGAAATCATTGATGTCCTCGAGTCGCCCGATCTGGGATTCGGAATCTTTCTTCAGCTTGGTGTGGGCATCCTTGGACTGCTTCAGGTTGTTCTGCAGGTTGGTGTTCACACCCCGCAACGTCACGATCTGGTCGTCCCGCTTGCGGATCTCGGTCTCCTTGGTCCGGTTGGCATCGTCCCGTTCACTCTCGGCCGCCTTGCGACGGGCGTCGTGCCCACTGGCAACATCCTGGTAGTGCGATTTCATCGCCGCCAGGAACTCGACGGACAATTGCCGGTTCTTTTCGGTCAGGTTGCGATTCTCCAACAGCAGGTTGTCGACCTTCTGCTTCATCGCCCGTAGCGTTTCGGCGTACGAATCGCGTTGCAGTTCGGGACCACCAAGACGCTTGATGTCGTCGGACATGCTGCCCAGGACCGAATCGCGATTCGTGTCGGTCGCCGAACCCACCGTGGCCACGTTGGAATAGCCGATCTTCGACTTCAACTGGTTGACCTCGTCGTCCTTTGCTCGGCTCAGGTTCTTCTCGTCATTCGCCTCCTTGGTCTTGGCCTGGAGGTCACGACGAATCTTCCCGCTCTCGTCAAACAACACGTAGGTGAACACGCCAAAAATCAACATCAACATCGCGGTGAAGATGAAGCCGATTTCCTTGAATCCGATGGTCTTTCCCGAGGCCATGGCCTGTCCCCTGTCACATGACTGGATCGCCCGAACGATTCCGGGCAACGGTGTTAAAACAGAGACACCAGGAGAATCCCGAGTCACTGTCTCTGAATTCTAGGTGGGGGTAGAGTGGAGTCAAGAAAACCCAGAGCTGTGGGCACCACCACCAACCAATCCTAACGGTTTTTCCGGTCCTGCTGACCCACAACAAGTCAGGATGACGACACACCATGAGCAACCCGGTTTATATTCTCGACGTGTTCTCCTTGGTCTTCCAGGTCTTTCACGGCCTGCCACCGATGACTGGACCGGCCGGACAACCGACCAATGCAGTTTTCGGCTTCACTCGTGACGTGATGAACCTGCTCCGCGACCACCAACCCTCGCACCTGTTTTGTGCCATGGATTCGCCTGGCAAGGGGATTCGGAACGACTGGTACCCCGAGTACAAGGCCAATCGTGACGCGATGCCCGAGGACCTCGTTCCACAGATCACGATGATCGAAGACGTCATCGCCGGATTCGGCCTGCCGGTGCTCCGGCTTGACGGATGGGAAGCCGACGACATCTTCGCCACCCTGGCCAAGCGAGCCTCGGAGGCCGGCCACGAGGTACGGATCGTCACCAGCGACAAGGACGCTCGCCAGTTGATCAACTCCCGGGTGCAGCTCTACCACATCCGCAAGGACGAATTTCAGGACGAGGAGTTTGTACAGGAACAGTGGGGAATACGGCCCGACCAGGTCATCGATTTCCAGTCCCTGGTCGGCGACAGCGTCGACAACGTCCCCGGCATGCCACTGGTCGGCCCCAAGAAAGCCCGCACCCTGCTGGAACAGTATGGAACGCTCGACGAGGTGCTCGCTCACGCTGATGAGGTCAACGGCAAGAAACTCAAGGAAAACCTGGTGACTTTTGCCGACCAATCGCGGCTCAGCCGCCGACTGGTCACCCTCTACGACGATCTTCCCCTGGAACTCGACTGGGACGCCCAGCAAGTCGGCCCACCCGACGTCGACCGACTCACCAGCCTGTTCAACGAATTCGGATTCCGATCTTTCCCCGCCGAATTGAGGAAGTTGGTCGATGCTGACGGGAAGCGTCCCGCCGGTGAGGCCAACGCGTCGGAGGCCGCCGGAGACGGCGGGGGCTCGGCCCAGGGACAACTTTTCGGACAAACCGACCGCCGCTGGACACTCGTGGACACGTCCGAGCAATTCGACACATTTCTCGAAGAACTCTCGGCCCAGGAAAAGATCTGCTTCGACCTGGAAACAACTGGCCTGGACGAGTTGACTGCCGACATTGTCGGCTGGGCCTTCTGCTGGGAACCCGGCCACGGTTGGTACGTGCCAGTGAGAGGACCGGAAGGTTCTCGAGTACTCGACCCCGACACCGTCCGGGACGCGTTGCGGCCAGTGATCGAGAACGAGGAGATCGAGAAGACCAACCAGAACATCAAGTACGACATGCTGGTGCTGCGTCGGGCAGGACTGGAACTCGCTGGGATCGGCGTCGATCCCATGATTGGACACTTCCTGGTGGATGCCGGTGCCCGAAGCCATTCCCTGGCCGCGCTCTCGGAGAAGTATCTCAACCACACCATGATCCCGATCAGTGACCTGATCGGAAAAGGCAAGAACCAGAAATCGATGGCCGACATAGACGTCGACCAGGTGGCCGAATACGCCAGCGAGGATGCGGACGTATCGTGGCAAGTGGCCGAGTTGATCACCGACGAACTCGAACGCAACAACCTCTGGGACCTCTACTGGGAACTCGAAAGACCACTGATACCGATCCTGGCGGAAATGGAATACGCCGGCATCCGGCTCGATTCGGCAGAACTGGGCCGCCAGGCCGAGTCGGTGGGTGAACGACTTGTGGGCCTTGTCGAGGAAATCCACGAATTGGCCGGTCGAGAGTTCAACATCGACTCGCCCAAGCAACTCCGAGAGATCCTCTTCGAGGAACTCAAGCTGCCCGTCCAGAAACGGACCAAGACCGGTCCAAGCACCGACCAGAGCGTGCTGGAGAAACTGGCGCCGTTGCACCCCTTGCCCGAGCGGATCACCGAGCACCGGCAACTCAGCAAGCTCAAGAACACCTATCTCGACGCGCTGCCGGCACTCGTCAACGACCAGACCGGCCGACTGCACACCTCGTTCAACCAGGTCGCCGCTTCGACCGGGCGTCTCAGTTCTCTTCAACCGAACCTGCAAAATATCCCGGTTCGCACCACCGAGGGTCGCCAGGTCCGGCGGGCTTTCGTGCCCGGCGACAAGGGGATGGCCCTGCTGTGTGCCGACTACTCCCAGGTCGAACTCCGGGTGCTGGCCCACTTCAGCGGCGACTCCGCCATGCAGACAGCTTTCCACGATGGTGTCGATATCCACGCCGCGGTGGCGGCCGAGGTGTTCGGGGTCGATGCGGACGACGTCGACAGTGACATGAGACGCATGGCCAAGGCGGTCAATTTCGGAGTCGTTTACGGGCAAAGCCCCTTCGGACTCGCGGCCAGCCTGGGCATCTCTCAAGTCGAGGCCGCCACGTTCATCGATGGATATTTTTCGCGGTACCACGGCGTCGCCGACTACCTCGACCGCGTCCTCGACGAATGTCGACGGTCAGGTTTTGCCGAGACGATTCGCGGACGCCGCCGACCGATTCACGGGATTCGGCCCGAACCCAACCAGCAACGAAACATGCCCGAACGGACGGCAATCAACAGCGTGATCCAGGGATCAGCCGCCGACCTGATCAAGCAGGCCATGATCGGTGTCGACCGGGCGTTGAAGCAGGACGGTCATCCGGGAACGATGCTGTTGCAAATCCATGATGAACTGGTCTTCGAGGTCCCCGAAAACGAACTCGAGTCGCTGGTGGCACTGGTCCGACGGGAAATGGAGTCCGCGCTCGCTCTCGATGTGCCCCTGGTCGTCGACTGTGCCGCAGGACTCAACTGGCTGGAGATCCAGGAGATTCCGCGAGACTGATCGGGAACCCGGTTTTTCATTGACACTCCGCACGACAGCCATCAACATGAAGCCACACTCCTCGGGGAGGTTCCCTCCTCCGCGACGAACACCGTGCGAAGGATCCGCACGTTCTGCTCTCCCCATCCTCAACAACCAGGGACTGGTTCTTTTTGACCACTGTCGGTCACATAACACCCTCACAACATTCCTCTCCCCTCACAAGACAACTCCGTGGCAAAGGACTATTGCGCCCCGGTCGTGGGACTGGTCGGCGGGATCGGATCCGGCAAGAGCGCGCTGGCCGGATGGATCTCGCAGAATGCCCCCGTCGAGGTCATCGACGGTGACCAACTCGGTCACCAGGCCCTCCAGGATCCGACCCTCGCCCGCACCGTCCTTGACCGATTTCCCCAGGCCTCCCAGGACACGAACCAAACCGACCAACCAACCGTCGATCGGAAGGCCCTGGCCCAGGTCGTCTTTGGGAACGACCATCAGTCACAAGCGGCCCGAAACGATCTCGAAGCTATCGTCCACCCATTTATCCACAGGAGACTCAAGGACCTGATTGACGAGCACCACACCCGAGACGACTGCGAGGCCATCCTGGTTGATGCCGCCGTGATGTTTGAGGCCGGCTGGAATCAACTGTGCGACCACGTGGTCTTCGTGGACGCCCCGCAGGCACTTCGACTGGAACGTGTCGGCACGACACGCAACTGGAACCAGGCGGACTACCTGGCCCGCCAGTCCAGCCAGTGGCCGCTCGAAAAGAAACAGGACTCCGCCGACAGTTCCGTGAACAACAGCGGATCGCTGGAAGAATCCGGCGGCCGTCTGCTGACACTGATTCATTCCCTCCGCGGCAAGGCCTCCGCATCCTGCTCCTGACCTCACTTGACACCTCTCATCTCGAGACCCGTTCCATGAGCACCCCGTCCCCGACACCCCCCGACGCCTTCGTCGACAGCATTCCGGCCTCGGACTTTCCATCCGATGACCGCTACGAGGAAATCAAGCAGAGCGACATGCACATCGCTGATCTCCAGCGAATGACCATGAAAGAACTGCTCGACCTGGCTCGCGACGAGGACATCAGCGAGTACTCGGGCCTGAAAAAACAGGACCTGATCTTCCGCATCCTCAAGGAACGCACCAAGCTCAATGGGTTGATGTTTGGCGAGGGAACACTCGAGATTCTGCCCGACGGCTTCGGATTCCTCCGTAGCCCGGATTACCATTACCTGCCCTGTCCCGACGACATCTACGTCTCGCCCAGCCAGATCCGCCGATTCGGTCTCAAGAAGGGGGCCACTGTTGCCGGACAAATCCGGCCACCAAAGGAAAACGAACGGTACTTCGCACTGCTGCGAGTCGAAGCCATCAACACGGCCGACCCCAACCTCGAGACCGGAAAGGTCAGCTTCGACGATCTCACACCGCTGCACCCCGAACAGCGGCTGAACATGATCACGACTCCGGACGAACTCGCCACACGGGTGGTTGACATGGTGGCACCGATTGGCATGGGCCAACGGGCCCTGATCGTGTCCCCTCCCCGGGCCGGCAAGACAATCCTGCTGCAGAAAATGGCCCGCAGCGTTATCGAGAATCATCCCGACGCCTACGTGATCGTGCTGCTGATCGACGAGCGGCCCGAGGAAGTCACCGACATGGAACGGCAGGTCAAGGGAACCAACTGCGAGGTGATCAGCAGCACGTTTGATGAACCCTCCAGCCGCCATGTCCAGGTCTCAGAAATGGTCATCGAGAAAGCCAAGCGGATGGTCGAGCACGGACGCGATGTCGTGATTTTCCTCGACTCGATCACCCGGCTGGCACGGGCCTGGAACAACGAGGTCCCCCACTCGGGCAAGGTGCTCTCCGGAGGCATCGACTCGGGCGCCCTGCAGCACCCCAAGCGTTTCTTCGGCGCGGCCCGCAACGTCGAGGATGGTGGCAGCCTGACGGTCATCGCCACCGCACTGGTCGACACTGGCAGCCGCATGGACGATGTGATTTTCGAGGAGTTCAAGGGAACCGGTAACACCGAATTGCACCTCGACAGACGCCTCGTCGAAAAACGAGTCTGGCCGGCAATCGATGTCAACAAGTCCGGAACACGTCGCGAAGAACTGTTGATGCACGAGGAGGAGTTGCGACTGGTCTGGGTTCTCCGCCGGGTTCTCAACGACATGAATCCCGTCGAGGCAATGGAACTGCTCACCAACAAGATGAGACGAGCCGACACGAACGAGGAATTCCTGCTGAGCATGAATCTCAATTGAACTTCCACCAAACCGGCTCACCTGATTCACCTCGCTGTTTCCTCTCCCCACGCTCAAACCACACGACGTCCCGATGCCTCAACGACTCGATGTCTCACCAAACGCCCGCCCCGAAGACCGTTTTGCGGTGGTCGTGTCGAAGTACAACACCGACATCACCGAGAGGCTCTGCGACGCCGCCCGCACCACGCTCACGCAGCACGGCGTTGCCGACGACAAGATCCTGATCGTTCCGGTACCCGGGTCGTTTGAGATCCCGGTGGTCGCCCACCGGCTGGCTCACTCCGGAGAATTCGACGCCGTGATCTGCCTCGGTGCAGTTGTCCAGGGCGAAACGACTCACCATGAGTACATCAACCACCAGGTCGCCGAGGGCATCCGCACCGTTGCCCAGCAATCTGGCGTGCCAGTCGCTTTTGGCGTGCTCACCTGCCAGAACCTCGAATTGGCTCTCGACCGCGCTGGTGGCCGCATGGGAAACAAGGGGCACGAGGCCGCGTTGGCCGCCCTCGAGACACTCGCAACTCTCAGGGCCATTGACGACCTGGCCACCACACAAACGGCTGTTGCAGAATCCCGGGACGATCACACAGCCGGAAACACAGCCGGAAACACAGCCGGAAACACAGCCGGAAACACAGCCGGAAACACAGCCGGAAACACAGCCGGAAACACAACCG
>PBOU01000079.1 GCA_002724415.1 Planctomycetaceae bacterium | reverse complement strand
TCGAGCCTGTCATCATCGACTTGGGCGCGCCTGTTGCTGTTGATGACACGCTTGCTTCGCTCGCTCGCGACGGTGGCAGCACTGCAGCCGCCGCAAGCGATGTGCCCATCGTGCGGCCCCCTGCGGCGTCTTCAGCCCTGGCCGACACCGGTGAGAGAATCGTTGCGACAACCGCGGCGGCGAAGATCACATGGCTCATCAGTTCACAACACCAACCGCCATGTCCGACGGCCCGCCTCGAAACGGTTCCGCCCGTCATCCACCAAAATCGTCGAATGCGATGTTTTCGGGTTCCACGCCCAGTTCATCGAGCATTCCGAGTACTGCCTGCAACATCAACGGTGGACCACAGATGTAATATTCGCAATCCTCCGGAGCCGGGTGGTTTTCAAGATAATTCTCCAACACCACCTGGTGGATGAAACCGGTGTGCCCGGTCCAATTGTCCTCCGGCAACGGATCCGACAAAGCCACATGCCACTCGAAGTTTTCCGACTTTTCCGCCAGTTCGTCGAATTCTTCGACATAAAACATCTCCCGCAAACTGCGGGCGCCGTACCAGAACGAAACCTTGCGATCGGTGGATTGCTGTTTGAACAATTCAAAAATATGGCTTCTCAACGGGGCCATTCCGGCACCGCCACCGATGTAGACCATCTCGTTCTGTGTTTCCTTGATGAAGAACTCTCCGTAGGGCCCGGAAATTGTTACGGGGTCGCCGGGTTTGAGGTCAAAGATAAACGATGAGACCTTGCCTGGAGGCGTACCCGACGGTGAGCGAGGTGGCGGAGTGGCAACTCGGACATTCAGCATGATGATCCCGGTTTCGCCGGGGTAGTTGGCCATCGAGTAGGCACGCACGACAGGCTCCTCAACCACCGATTCGACGTCCCACAGGCTGAACCGATCCCAGTCCTCGTGATACTCCTCCTCGATATCAAACGTCTTGTACGACAATTCGTGCGGCGGGACCTCGACCTGGATGAACCCCCCAGGCTGGAACCCGACTTCTTCTCCCTCCGGCAATTCCAGAACGAGTTCCTTGATAAACGTTGCGACGTTTCGATTGGACCTGACCGTACAATTCCACTTGCTGGTCTCGAACACCTCAGCAGGCACTTCGATCTTCAGATCCTGTTTCACGGCCACCTGGCAACTCAACCGCATCCCATTCCGAGCGTCACGTTTGCTGATGTGCCCGGTCTCGGTCGCCAGAATCTCGCCGCCCCCTTCATGGACATGCACGGTGCACTGCGCGCACGTTCCGCCACCTCCACATGCCGAGGAGACAAACACCCCGTTGTCGGCCAGTACCGACAGCAATTTCCCTCCGCGTGGCACCGTCAGTGTCTGCTGTTGGTTGATGACAATCTGCACCTCGCCGGTGGGCTCCAGCCTGGCACGGGCCGCAAGGATCACGCAGACCAGCAACAACACCACACCGGTGAAGACCGCTATCCCCAACACGACCTGTATCACAGTTGGATTCCTCCGAACGCCATGAAAGCCATCGCCATCAGGCCCACAGTGATAAAGGTGATTCCCAGGCCACGCAGGCCGGGAGGAACGTCGCTGTATTTCAACTTTTCACGGATTCCAGCCAGGGCCATGATCGAGAGCGCCCAGCCAATTCCTGATCCGACTCCAAAAACCACGCTCTCGGCAAAACCGTAGTCCCGCTCGACCATCAGCAACGTTCCTCCCAAGATCGCGCAGTTGACCGTGATCAAGGGAAGGAAGATCCCCAGGGCGTTGTAGAGCCGCGGAAAGTACCGGTCGAGGGTCATTTCAAGTATCTGCACCATCGCGGCGATCACACCGATGTAACTGATCAGGCCGACAAATCTCAAATCGGCCGCCGGATCAACTCCTGCCCACGACAATGCACCGGGTTTCAGCAACACGTTGAGAATCAGGTTGTTGACCGGGACCGTGATTCCCTGGATTGCAATCACAGCAATCCCCAAACCGATCGCTGTCCGCACATCCTTGGAGACCGCGAGAAAAGTGCACATGCCCAGAAAATAGGCCAATGCCAGGTTCTCAATGAAAATGGCCTGCACCAACAAGCCGAGGTAATATTCGACGTCCATCGCCGATCAGCTCCGATCCACCTGTTCGGGTTTCCACGTCCGTANTGCCCAGATTGCGATCCCAATCAGGAAAAACGCGCTGGGCGGCAGGAGCAACAATCCGCTGGGATGAAACCAGCCGCCTTCTGAAACCGGCACAAGGAGTGTCGCCCCATACAACTTGCCACTNCCCAGAACTTCACGNACGATCGCCACAGAGATCAAAAGTAGGCTGTATCCCAATCCGTTCCCGATTCCGTCCANAAAACTCAACTTCACGGTGTTCTTCATGGCAAAGCCCTCGGCTCGNCCCATGACGATACAGTTGGTGATGATCAACCCGACGAAAACACTCAATTGCTGGCTCACTGAAAACGCGTATGCCTGGATAAACTGGTCNACCACGATCACCAGTGACGCGATGATCGTCATCTGAACAATTATCCGAATCCGACTCGGNATCTGGCTGCGAATCAGTGACACCGAAGCGTTTGAGAAGGCCACGACGAAAATCACAGCGGCACACATGACGAGAGTGGGTTTCAACTGTGTCGTCACGGCCAACGCACTACAAATGCCCAGCACCTGGAGCGCGATCGGATTATTGTCGAACAACGGATCAGTCAGGACTGTCCTGGGCGTTGATTCAGCCACCGTCATCTCCCCTGGCAGGCTCCTCGACCGCTTGTCCTTCAGCGACCATCTTCTTCAGGAATGGCCCATAACCATCAGCACCAAGCCAGAATTCAATCATATTTGAGACCCCATTGGACGTGATCGTCGCACCGGTCAAAGCGTCGACGTCATGACTTGCCTCGGGACTCTTGACCACTCGCAGTTTCACATTCCATTCGCGGTCAAAGATTGTTCGCCCGGGCCACTTGTCTTTCCATGCCGGGTTATCGACTTCTCCGCCGAGGCCCGGCGTTTCGCGGTGGGAATAATACGTCAGGCCACGAACGACCGCTGTGGACGGATTCTCTGACAGCGACAAGGCATCTATCGCGACAAACCCCTTCAAGGTGGACCACAATCCATAACCACGAATGGGCAAAACGACACTCTGTATTTTTCCTTCCGGCTCGTCTTTTCCGCGAATCAGGTACACCCAACCGACGTCTTCCCGCCTTTTGATGCCGGCCACGTCGCGCCGTGGGTCGGTCTGAAGGTCGAGTTGTTGACTAAGTTCCGGGTCGCGCGAGGCCACAATCTGGTCATACAACAGGGGGTCAATCCCAGGAACGGTGTCCCCGGAATTGAGATTCACGGCCCTTCGTTCCACGAACTGTGTGAAGAACTGATTCAGCCCATGGACTCCCCACGTCTCAAAGAACCTCGGCAAATCCGCTTCATTCTTCAACTCGCCTGGAAACGCCGCGTAGAGAACATTGCGATCCCGGGCGTCATTGGCGTTGCGTTGTTGCCGCGCACGCAGGGACACAGCCGCCAGCGACACCACGAAGGAGCAGACCAGGCACAAGACCAACGCCACCTGCAACGTATGACGGGTTGATTCACGGCTCATGCGTGCCCTCCCGTTGTCTCCTTCGTTTGATGTTGGCCTGCAAGACAAAATAATCGATCAACGGCGCAAACACGTTCCCGAACAAGATGGCCAACATGATTCCTTCAGGAAATGCAGGGTTCACGACTCGAACGAGAATGGTCATGAACCCAATCAACCCACCGTAATACCACTGGCCTGTCCGCGTCATGGCCGCTGAAACGGGGTCGGTTGCCATGAACACCGTCCCAAACGCAAACCCACCAACCACGAAATGCCACTCCAGCGGAAGCACAAACAGCGGATTCGTGTCGCTACCAACAAGATTCAGCAGCAGCGTCCACGCCGTGGCTGATGCGGCCAACGAAACCATTATCCGCCACGAACCGATCCCGGCCCCGACCAGGACGACCGCACCAAACAGGCACGCGAGTGTCGACGTCTCGCCCATAGAGCCGGATGTCACGCCCAGGAAATTGTCCCACCACGACCATCCGCCAACCAATTCCGCGGCCGATTGGGGGTCAGTGGCCGCCAATTCGCCCAAGGGGGTTGCCGCGGTGTGTCCATCCACGGCAATCCAGACCTGGTCACCAACCATCGACGTCGCGTTATTAAAATACAGGAAGACCCTGGCAGTCAGCGCGGGATTCAAAAAGTTCCTCCCACTGCCTCCAAAAACCTCCTTGCCAATAACCACACCAAAACACGTCCCCAGTGCCACTTGCCACAATGGAATCGTCGGCGGCAGGGTCAGTGGCAACAGCATTCCAGTCACCAGCATCCCCTCGTTCAACTCATGGCGACGGAGGCAGCAAAACACCAATTCACAGGCGCCACCGACCACGTTGCAAACGAGGTACACGGGGAAAAAGAACAAGCTCCCATACACGACATTCGATAGAAGCGACCCGGGGTCGAAATCCAAGCCGAACCAGACCAAAATCGCGCCACGCCATTCCTGGCCAGCCGCAGCAGCAAGTGCGTCATCAGTCGCCAGCACCCGGTTCGCTTGAAACCCGGTATTCCACAAGGCCATCACCACGCACGGCAAAAGGGCGACAATCACCGTGGTCATCATTCGCTTGGTATCGAGCGAATCCCGCAGATGCGTCTTGCCTCGAGTAACCGTGCCGGGTGAGTACAGGAAACTGTCCACTCCCTCGTAGAGCGGGTACAAACGCTCAAAACGACCACCCTCACCAAAGTGTGGCTGCAGCCGGTCCAATATTCGTCGCACGAATCTCATGGTGTGCGGGTCAACCCTCTTGCCTGATTTCGTCGAGACTCCGCCTCAGGAGTGTCCCGAAGTCATATTTGCCCGGACACACATAAGTGCACAGGGCCAGATCCTCCTCATCCAATTCCAACGCGCCAAGTGCCTTCGCCTGTTCCGTATCGCCAACAATCAAAGCTCGCAGCAGATAAGTCGGAATCACGTCCAAGGGCATCACGCGTTCATAACTCCCGAC
>PBOU01000078.1 GCA_002724415.1 Planctomycetaceae bacterium | reverse complement strand
TTTTTTCCAATGGACACCGTCCTGGCTGGTTGCCAGCCCAATGGACCCGGTGAATCGATCATCGCCGCGGCCGTTGTACCACATCCACCAGGTCTTGCCGTTTCGCAAAATGCTGGGGTATTTCGCCTGTGTGGAGTCGAAACTGCCTTTGCGGCCGATATCCAGGATGACGCGGTTGGTTTTATTGAACGCGATGTACGGTTGGTCGGCCCGGCACGTGGAGCACAGTATCCCGGCCCAAAGAGACGTCTGAAGTAACCACCGATATGCCATGGTCATGCCCCTGGTATCAGAATGTCCATCAGGAAAATGGCTGCAAGTCATCGTTTGTGAACTGTCTTTGATTGAACTGTTTTCGCCAGCCGCTCGACTTCGATCACACGCAATTTGTGAGTGCCGCGTGCAATCACTTCATGCGGATCTTCGGCTTCAAATTGAAACGAGATCAATGGGCCATCGGCGTTGATTACCTTCGCGCGACATTGAACCTGTGTCCCCGGAGGAGTTGGTGCCGTGTGCTCGACATTGATTACAACGCCGACAGTGCTCTCGCCTGGTTCGAGAAGCGGTAGGACGGCCTTGCGTGCCGCGTGTTCCAAAAACCAGATCAACCACGGGGTGCACAAGATCTTGGGCATGCCGTCATGAGCAAAATCGATCAAGTGGCTGGCTTCGACCACGAACGACACTTCGCCGACGGTTCCAATTTTGGCGGGGCCTTTCATGTCGTCTCTCTCAGTACGGCACAACGCGGTTCGATTAGAGCCTCGTGCCGGACTCTCGCTCGGTTACCCCCGTTGGGGAGTTCACGGACAAGCCGGTCACGTTCCCGCTTTTTTGTCGATGTCACTCAAATGTTGTGAGTACTTTGCGTTCCCGGACTGGCCACCAGGCCGCGATCTTCGCAGACAGGTCGGCGACGATCTTGGGATGATGTCTTGCCAGGTTGTTTTTTTCATGAGGATCGGACGACAGGTCAAAAAGCTGGGGCCGTTTTTCTGTTCGAGGATGGCTGCGCTTGTAACGATTTACTTCGCCGTCGTAGGTCAAAAGCAATTTCCATTTCCCTTCGATCCTCCAACGATAAAGAAGCGAAGCCTCTGGTTTTTTTATATCCGCGATGTCGTGCGCGAACCCTTCTCCGAATATTCCGGTTCGAGTGATAGCCGTCTTCCGTTGCAGGCTTTCAAGCAAGTTCATACCCGGGGTGTTGTCGGGGATTCGAGCGCCGGCCGCGGCAAGAACGGTCGGAAAAAGATCGACTGACGAAATGACCTCGGAGCGTTTGGAAGGTTTCAGGCCGCCTTTCGGCCACGAGAACATGATTGGAGTGCGAACACCGCCTTCGTAGGGGCTTTGTTTTGAGCGAGGTGCATAGGCGGTTCGGTCAGTGCGGTTGATCCACCCGTTGTCCGTGACGTAAACAATCAAGGTGTCGTCTCGTAGGTTTCGCTTCTCAAGAATGTCGATGAGTTGCCCACAAGTTTCGTCAAACCACTCACAGTTGGCGTAGTATTTTGCAACGGGCAACGGGAGACCTTGTTTCCTGTAGTTCTTTAGCAAACGCTCCGGAGGATTGTGTGGAGTGTGTGGCAAGAAGACTCCGTACCAAAGAAAGAATGGTTTCTTTTGCTCCACGGCGTGGTCCACAAAGGTTTCAATCGGCTGCATTCCCTTGCGACCAATTTTCAACCCGTCGTCACCGTGACGACCATTGGGTTGCGGAAAGCCCCGGGTCATTCCGTGGGTAAATCCGCCGTGTTTGTAACCACCTTCCCACCATTTTCCGCTTTGATGGCTGAGGTAACCGCGTTCGCTGAGAAGTGTCGGAAGCGTCTCGAATTTGTCGAGAAACGTGATGAGCTTGGCTCGCCGTTGGTTGTAGAGTGTCGTGCCGCGTTTGGCTCGCTTGGGTGATGGGTCATTGCCGGTCACACCATGCCGGTGGGCGAATTGGCCCGTCACGAGTGTTGCCAGTGAGGGGCGACACAGCGCTGTGGGCACGTATCCCCGGTCGAAAACGATGCTTTGAGCGGCCAGCCTGTCCAGGTTCGGAGTCCGGATCTGCGGGTGGCCCATAAATCCATAGTCGGTCCAAGCCTGGTCATCAGAAATGATGTAAACGATGTTTGGCGTGTTGCTGGCAACTGCGAAGGATGCCGAAAACACCAGTGCACACAGCCCGATGGCGATCCGCTTATTCATTTCGAATGACCGTTCATAAGTTTGAGGGGGGCAAGGAATGGCCAAAACACTGTTCGGTTCTCGCATTGGCTCACACGTGCTGGGCCGTAGAATAACGTAGTGTTGCCGCCGAAGCCGGTGCATTCAACCTGTCGAGACCGTTGGTTCAACAAAGCCGCACCGGCACGAAATCTTTCCCAGGTCGTTCAGGGCCTTCGTTAGTGCGGTGAACGAACCGTGTGTCGCGAAAAACACTGCTGGGCTGTCCGATCTCGATTTCCATGACGCCGATGGTAGATGACGTCGCGCCTTTCGAACCGTTGTCGTGCGTTTTTATGGACAAAAAAGTCACCAGGACTGAATCGGCACGGCCGCGGCAAAACCGTCTACCGAGGCAGAATTCAATCATCGGCCCGAATGCAGATGATCTCTCTGCTGGTTCGCTGAAACAAGCATCCGTTGCTGGCGGTGAACGGGCTCAATGTCCACGTTCGTCCAGGCTGGCCCAGGTCGTTCACCGAAACAAGGGAACTCGCGTCAAACTCCTTGGTTGTGGCGTCCACGACGTAAACCGTGCCGAGGGCGGTACAGAAATAGATGTGATCATTTACGACGATTGGAGTTGCGGCAGAAATGTGTCCAAAGCCGTGACCCAGGCGGCGTCTGTCACCCTCGACCACAAAACCCGATCCCGTACCGTCCCCGGCCTCGAAATCCGTCCAGGAGAAACGTCGCTGGCCATNGTCGTGTGCNACTTGAATNGGAACCTGCAAGTAACGAACCTCGCCNGAGGAAACGTCAATCCGTCCGAGAACTCCCGGAACGCCAGCCATGAAAAAGTGATGGCGGCCAACCCCAATATTGGTTCTGTGTGTCACCANGTGTCGTGACTTGATGCGTGCTTCCGAGGAAGTACGAGCATATCGTCCCTTGGCTTCATCGAATTCNACGATCCTTCCAGTCCCGCGAACCCGAATCCGTTTGATGGTCTTTCCGGACGCCAGATCAAGGACGAAAAGGTCGTTTTTGTCGAAGCAATAGGCGTGTTTCTCGTCGACGAAGTGCGTTCCCTCAAAATAAAGGNCCGGCCTTTCCCAGAGCAACTCCTGTGGGGCGTTTAGGCGTGATAGGCCGATCCCATAAGGTTTTTCAGGAGGTGTGTGGCCGCCTCCTTTTGCGTGTAGCAAAACGGTCTCGGATTTCACCGTCCCAAGAGCCCCTTTGCTGTGAACACTGATGCCTTGTGGCAAAATACCAGTGGCCATCCCGGACTTCGCGTTGAAGCAGCGTACATACATCCAGGGCCACCCGGATTTGCTGTTCTTGTCATAGTTTCGGGCGGTCTGCGGGCGACGNTTGGGGTCAAGCGGATCGCGCAGCATGGCGTAGTACAGGTTTCCAGCATGAAGAAACGGTTGAAACTGTTTCGCCGAATGCTTTGTCCGCACTTCGAATTCTTTTTCCCAGATACGTGTACCGTTCATCGTGTGGCATGCCATGAACCCGCCAGCATTGATAAACCACACGTGGTGGCCGTCGGTCACCGGAGTTGGTGTTGTCGAGTCGGTGAAAGTGCCGTTGACCTGATTGGGGCGTTTGCCGGGAAGTTCACAATCCCACAAGATCTTCCCGCTATCGGCCGCGAGGCAATAGCCGCGAGTTTCTGAAACCCAGGTCCCTTTGGNGCGATTGTCCGCAACTGTGAGTTTGCGGAAACACGTCANAAACANNTTGTCTCCCCAGACGGCAATTCCGCTGTGACCTGTTTCAGGAAGCGGTGCCCGCCAGCGAATGTTGTCGCCGGTTGCCACACTCCATTGTTTTGGGTACTCGGTCGTCGTCCTTAGATGATAGTTCCCTTGCGGGCCCCGATGGCTTGGCCAGTTGTCCCGGCATACCCCTGTCGAGGCCAGTACAGCAAATAGGCTGACCACAGAAATCGGCAACGCTGTCTTGGGAAATGCTTCCACCATGCGTTGCCACTCCCAGGTGCCGGGCTCCGCCGAATCACGGCCGAGTTGGATGCTCTAACGTCTGTCGCCCGCCGGTACCGGTTCTTGTCGCGTGCGGTACAGGAACGCATCGGAAGTCAGCAAAGAAACCAGCAACGCTTTCATGCTGCCCCCCTTGGCCTTGTACGCTCGATACGCATCCTGAAGGACCGGGGCATCGTTGAGGGTTTCGTTGCGCCCCATCCAGAACCGGAAGGCGTGTCGGACGAACACCTGTTCGGCCCTTTGGCTCCTGGCGAGTTTCTGGATCATCTCCANGGCGTTTGCCACTTTGCCGTCGAGTGATGGATCGCCGGAATCAATGATCTCGCCGGTGGTGTCGACCGGTTTGCCGAGTTCGGTTTGTCGAAACAACCCCGCGTGATTGTACATCTCGAATGGAAGGCCCAGTGGGTCCATCTTCTTGTGGCACGTCCAACAATAGGCTTCCCTTGTGACCCGCATCCGTTCACGGAGAGAGGTTCGGGGTTCGTCGGGAAGCATCGCGTCCACGGTGATCGGAATATCTGGAATCCCGCCACCCAGCAATCTTTCGCGTATCCAGCGTCCTCTCCGAATCGCGTGGTTGTCCATGGCATCGGAATGGGACACGAGCCAACTGGNGTGCGTCAGAATTCCGAGTCGTTGGCCGTGTGGGGCCGTGGCCAGGGTGCGAGCCGGCTTCATTGACCCGTTGCCAAAGCTGCGACGGCTGACTCGAGCAAAGACTTTGGGGCCCGACAGCTTTGCCACTTCGACGCTGTGATTGATGTTGTTTCGGTTTTTCTTCTTTTTCTTCTTGGGAGGCTTCTTCCCCGGATTCGCCTTGCGCCAGGCAGCCAGTTCCGCAGCTTCTTTACGTGCCAGTGCTGCGGCTGCCTTTTTCGCTGCCGCCTTCGCTNTTGCCACTTCCTTTGGAGATCGTTTCTTTCCGAAATACACGTTTCCCGAACCAGTGGTGACCACCTTATCTGTTGTCAACAACTGCCGGAAAACGTCCGTGTCGTCCTGNAGGATGAGTTCGACCAACCGATCCGTNCTGGCGGTTGCATCNAACATGGCTCGGTAATGTGATTGTCCCCTGGCTCGTACGCCGGTCTCGGCCAGGGCTTTTGAGTCCTTGCAGATGTACCCGCCTAGGTCGAAGTCAAAATAGTCGCGGAAAAATCGCAGGAGGCGAGGCTTGCGTGTGGCGTCGTCGGCAAGCATCCGCTCGACCTCGCGTTTGACATCTGCCCTNGTCCGCATTCGGCCGTCGATGATGGCNTNTCTCAGCTGCTCGTCGGGCTTGATGTAACGCAGTGCGTGATTGACGGCCAAGCCGAGTTCCCAATCCCTGAGCATGACCCGCCCGTGCCGATCGGGGTTGCCTTTCACGGCAAGTTCGGCGCGGAAGAGAGCGTCCCGGTCGAGGAAGATCGACGAGAGTCCAAGGACGGTNCCGTCCTCCTTGCCNAGTTTCNCGATCGATTCCTTGACGATCGCCAGGTAGGANCTGGTCTCGTCAGCACTGGCTGGCCGGAANGTCAGTGCTTCGAACAGGTGCTNCACTGCAGCTCGCAGTCGCTCGTCGGTGACTCCTTCGGTTTTCATCAGNTCAAAAACCGGTGTCAACGNGCGCANCACTTTCGTTCCGTAGACAATGCTTGTGGGCAGGCCCCGAAGATCCCCTTTCATCTTGTCAGCGATNGANGCGGGGTCGTCGGTGATCTGGTACGCCTTGGCGATACTCAGCGGCCCGTAGGCCATGTACCGGATAATGTCCTCGGCGACACCCATGATCTGGGTCGCCTCGGCACTGTTGACNGTGTAGAAATCGGGGTAGTTTTCGAGCCCATGATTCCGGGCGGACGANAGGACAACCGGGACGCTCTTCACGGCGGTGGCGTACGCGACGGTTCCCCCCTGCCATTTGATGATGCGATCGGTTCCGAAGTAGAGCTTGAGTTCGCCACCATGGTTGGTGGGGACGACATCGCCGTGCGTCCGCACACCGGGCTTCGATGGGTCAAATTCGGGTTCCTTGTTGATCAATTCGTTCAGCCGTGTGATGTGTTCCTGGGGCGTCACCCGCCACAGCCGTGCCGGGGAAGATGTCGGCCGCAGTGCGATCCCTTCCGGGAGTGGNCCGAAAAGCAGGTCGTGGTCGACGTAATTGGCCTTGTTTGGGTCGAGATGTGCACGGAACCCCCCCTTGTCCCGCATGACCCGTGTCAACTCGTCAACGATCCAATCGGAGAATTGCAATCGCGTNACGATTNTTGGTTGTTCAGCGTCCCTGGGGGGCATTTCCTTGAGGGTGACCTGTGCCCACACCCTCCGCCAGATGCCGGAATTCAACTCGGTCACTGGACCGAGGTCCTGCAGCGATAGGCTGCCGGCCGGATCTTTCAGGCCGTGGCAATCCACGCAATGGTTGCCAAGAAAAGCTTTAGCGAACTTGGCAAAAGTCCTGTCGACTTTTTTGCCGGGAGTGTAAGACTCGCCATAGGCTGGAGTCAGCAACCCCACCCAGAGCATTGCGACCAAGGCACTTCTGACCTTGTTCATGCCAGCACTTCCCGAAGTGGGCCTGTGCCATTGTCGAACTTCTTGGCCAGTTTCTCGTCCATGTTGTAACGGTCGACGTTTCGNCCTGCCGCTCGCAAAAACGAGGTGTAAAGTGCGTTGATGGGGCGTTTGCCGTCCAGCTGTGTGAAACAGCCAGTCTTGAACGCNCCGTCGAANTTTCCAAGCAACATCACGGGCCAATTNGCTCCGTTGGTGTGNTGCTTGTCCGCGTTGTTGCTGGTGTAAACGATCAGCGTGTTGTCCATCATCGTGCCACTTCCCTCCGGCACGTTGTCCAGCGCTTCCATGATTTTCACCAGCATGCGGCTGTTGTACTGACGAATCTTTATCCAGATGGGATTGCCGGCTTGCTTGATGTGGCCGAGGTTATGGCCCTGTTGCTCGATTCCAAGGCCTTTCCAGGCACCAAAGATTTCGCCTCGCCCCGAGCCGATGGTCAACGTGTTGGTAATCCCGGAGGTGAGCGCCGAAATGCCGAGTTCCAAGAGTACGTCGTGCCAATCGGTGTCGAATTTTGGCTTGCTGTAGCGTTCGTCGACAGCCGGGGCAAATTTTCGAAGGTGGTCGGCCACCGTGTCGAGGCGGTCCCGAAGACCGTTGACATCCCGGAAGCCCTGGACGTATTGCCCGTATCGTTTTTTGTCGCTACCTGGAAGTGTCCGGCCTTTGGTGGCCGCCAACTTTTCGATTTGNGTCAAAACGTTTGATCGGGCTTCGTGTTGGCGACGAATATTCCCGGTGGAAATACCGCCGTACAACATCTGGTACAACTGGTTCGGGTTGGAATGCATAAAGATCGGTTGGCCNGCACCGCTGGCCGACAGTGTCGCGATCGTCGGCTTGCTCGTCATGTTCTCGATCGAGTCCATGCCAATACAAAGGTGAGGCAGCAAGGTCTGCGGCAGAACTTTACTGAGCGTGAAATCGATCGTTGGTGCACTTGGTGGAACACCGTCACCGCCACGGTAGCCCCCCAACGCACCAAAGAACGCGCTGTGAGTCGGACTGGCGTGCATTCCGTGCAGGCCGTTGATGATATGCAGGCGTTCCTTGTACGGCTCAAGTGGACTGATCGGCTCGGGCAACTTGGCATTCGCCAGCGATCCGTTGCTGGTCATTCCTTCGGGAACACACGTCAGCGGGTCGAGGCCCTGGTTTTGCAGGAAGAAGATGATTCGTTTTGGCGTGGCGTTTCCAACTGCTGACGCGTTCGAACTTCCGGCCAGAAGTGGTGTGCCCAGCGCAACGCCAGCCCCAGCGGCCATTCCGTGCATCATCTCTCTGCGGTTAAGCATGTTCATTCTTTCCGTGAAAGTCCGCGGTGATGGCAAGAGCGCCAATCAGTCGCCGTCTCGATGTTGGTGCGAGTCGGAGCAGGGTGNCTATTAATAGATGCCGACGCCACACAGATTATTTTACCCGTACTTACAAAACGGCACAACGGGCGTGTTGGCCATGTGTTACGCACCGTTTCAATTGGGCAGCACTCCTGATTTGCTATCGGTCAATCGAATGCCGAACCAGCAGTTTCAGGAGGGGATTGTTCCGCACCGAGCCACCGTGGCGAGACTCTTCGGGGCCCGCAAAATGGATCGGAACGGACATGCATTGAAAGCCTTTCTCCGAAACTTTACTTGCGCGACCGATCAATAANCTCGTGGCGGCGAGTGTTGGAAACGACTTCGTGTTCTCGACTAATCCTTGGCGCCAGCCATTTTGATCGTTGCAGGGGAGAGCTTGGCCTCCTGCATCCACAACTCGACATGACCATTCGGTGGGACGGGCTTGGCGTAATAGTCGCGATGAGGTCCAAAGTAAGTCGTTTTGTCTCNGAAGTGGGTGTATCGGAGGAAGTTGATAATCGAAATNGTNACNTTCCCGCGTTTGAATTCTGGCAGGATGTCGCTGTAGATGTTCGCGCCACGGACGCCGGAATAGCGAAAAAATCCGCCATCGGACTGGGTGAGCTGCTTTCCNTTGACGTAAATCGCAAACCCCTCACCGGAACGATCGCAGCCCGCACCCCCCAGGATCAACCGGTAGACATGGCCGTCTTTGAGAGGTGGGATGTCAAAGGTTTGCCGCATCAGAAGCACTTCCTTCTCCCAGAGCGTGGTTGGTATCTCGCAGCAACCACATAGCTTCCCATTGCATCTCGGGCGGCGCCTGTCGAGCTTGCTTCCCATCCGACCGAACGGTGCTTTGCCCGATTTCCAGCCGGCCTTGGCCGGGACAAATCTTGGTGAAAACCAATTCTCCATCCCTTTGGGGAATGTGATCGCGCGATAGCGATTGCTCTTTTCGAGGGCCTGCTTCTCAGGTGGATCAAAACTGAAATACGACCACGTTGAATTACGCATCTTTGGGGCNAACGACTTCCACTGATAGCCTGNTACACCGGCCATGTCGTANTAGTCGATCAGNGTGTCCAACTGGCTCCNNATGTCCAAGGGGGNNCGTGCGGGTTTCGTTGCTGTCACGATCGACCGCAGAGAACCGCGNCTGTCATCNANNGCAGAGTCNAGNAATGTGGGGACCATTTCGTCCATGATGATCGGTTTGAGAGCNTGGCCCATCTCACGGTAATACTCNGGNCCGTAATGAGGTCCTCGCTTGTTGAACCTGCCTGTGACNGNGTCCGAAAAGATCGTCTCGACATCNGCACTCCGTTTTGGCCGGGCCGGAATCGTGAGTTTCTCTGCCCGTCCGCCCTGCAGTCTCACCATGGCACGCCCAAGTGCGTCACCGGTGAGGACATAGGTCTCGGCGTTGTGGTTGTAGTGGTAACCGGTGTTTGTNGGGGATTCCCCGCGNGGACGCCANAACCCGCGAGTATCGATACTGGCAACNGTGCCGGCCAATTCGGGGTGCAGCTTGGGGTTNCCGACAGCCATCTGNGCCTCCCAGGTCATGAAATGACCGGGATCCATGTCCTNTCCGTTGAAGCCNACCGAGGCNACAACCACCGGCANTTTGGGAGTCTTGAATTCCTTGCGCAGATCCTGNATCANNTTGACCAGGTGNTTTTCGTAGACCGTTCGGGGAACATTTTTGTCCTTGTGCCCCTGGAACCANACGAAACCGGCGATTTCGTACCCCTGGCCCTGGTNGTTGGGAANGANNTTTTNGATGTTCTTGAGGGTCTTGTGCACTCCCTCAACCATCGCGGTGTATTCAAAGCCGCAGAACTTGTTGGCCTTCTCTTTCTCGGTCTTGCCACTGGAGGGAGGGCGGAAATCGAAACTCAGCGANCGATTGCCCATGGACGATTCGATGAGCAGGACCGGTTCCTCATGAAAGGTTCCCATCACGTAGCCGAAGGGAACCTCTGGACCGATGAACCGTCCATTCGAATTGGTTGACAACGGACCACCGGCGCCACCCTCAGCCTTGGTGATCCGCGTTTCCCAGTAGGTCACATCGTTCCGAACCGTCCATTCGCCCTTTTCGTCGGCAAACCATGGATATTTTCCCTGCTGGATCAACGTGGCAAGATCCCCCTGCCCCTTCAGGCCGACGTGTTTCAGCCAAAAAGCGGCTGACCCTCCTTTCATGTATGTGATGGTGACCGGGTAGCGTTTCCCCCGGCGAAGCGGAACCGGCGTGATCACGGGTTTTTTGCCAATTTCTTTCCGATAAACTTCCTTGCCGGCGAGAGAAACAACGGCGTGCGTGCTCTNATCGAAACCGGGATGAANCTCGTGTGTGCCNCTCATCGGAACATCAATGAAGGCGGTCGCCACAACCGTATGGGGNCCTGCAATTGACGGCAGGNTTGCAGAAACGGTGCCGAGCGGGACGGTTGNCTTCCGAACGGGAGTCAAGACGCTGTAATCCGTGCCAGGCTTCCACGCTCCNTTGTAAACGGAAACCGTGGCACCTTTTTCAGCATTGCTGTTGGCCGTTTGGTGGACCCCATGTTTGAGGATCGCAGAGGCGCCGACCGGCATCCGGCCGATCTTGATGTTCGGGTCGGCCGANAGATANATGTCCGGATANACTGGCCGCGATCCNCTGAGGTAACCGAATCCAACCATGTTGGATTGNCCCGCGAGTATGTACACCTTGACCGTGCCGGTTGAGGGCGGCGTCTTGTCNGGCNGCGGCAAAATTGCCGGCACGTCCGAAGCGCCNGCTGAATTNCCGGCGATCGCCACAAAGANCCACAACGCGCAATGGGCCGTTTTTNTCGCNGGAGTGCAGCATGCTCTCATGAGNATCTCTTTCTTNTCCGCTCGCCGGCTCANTNGTTNTGTTTTCGAGGCCATCAAGCCGCAGGCGACTCCGGATTTCTAGTACCAGGCCGCTGGTGTCGCGTTGAGTTGACCTCTGTCGCGCGGGGCCTACTTCACCGGAGTGAGTGTGAAGTGTTTGATCGCCAGTCCGTACTGCGGCGGCCTGTTTCGCCAGAAACGCAGGGTGTTCTCACCTTCGGCCAGTGTGAGGATAATCGGTTTTGATTCCTGCCACTTACCGAGTGTGAAGGGGAATTGCAGTAGTTCGGCGGAACCTCCGTTACCGGCAGAGATGTTGAGTCTTTGATTGTAGTGTGCCGTAACCACCTGGGCGGTGATTGAGTAATCGCCAGCTTGCGGGACGACCACCTTGTACTCGAAACGCGACTTCGTGCCCTGGCTGGGCCCAGTTGGGTCGACCCGCGGACTGATGGAGTAGTAGCCGCGGGAGTACTTGTCAGAAATTCGTTCGCAGACGTTTCCGTAGATGTCGTAGAGCCCCCAGGGGTTGGGTTTCTTTTGGCCAACAGGATGCGACTTCCCTCTCGCATTGTCCTTGTACCAGGCATACTCACCAATTTGGGTCGGATCCTCGCCGAAGAACCACGTGCTGTTGCGACCGCCGCGGCTGGCATACTCCCACTCCGCCTCCGTCGGCAACCGGACATCGAGTCCGGTCTTCTCGGCGAGTTTCCCGCAGAAGTTCAAGGCGTCCGTCTCGCTGACATTGTCGACCGGGCAGTCCGGCGACTTTGTCGATCGACTGGGGTTCGAACCGGTGATCGCTTCGTATTGGGCCTGCGTCACTTCGTATTTGCCAAGGTAAAACCCTCGCGTCAGGGTGACGTCGTGTTTCGGAAGTTCAACGCACTGGAACCTTCCGTCGGTTTTGCTTTCGCCGCCCATCACGAACGATCCGGCTTTGATGTAAACAAGTTCCATCTTGACGCCGTCACCAAGATCCAGTGTCAACTCGGGTTGTGCCGAGTCTTTGGTGTGGGACACGACTGCCCGGAGGCCCCAATTTTCATATCGGCCATAGCCGCCGCTGAGCAAACGTTTGCCGGAGGTGCATGCCGTGGGGGCACCTTTCCACGTGCCGCCGCGAAGAACGGTTTTCCCTTCGGGGAAAAATCTCGGAAGGAAGATCTGCAGACCACCGCCAAAACTCTTCATGGCGATGATCTCTCGCGTGTTGCCTGTTGGCTTACTGTAAGCGGCTGCAGGAATCGAAATCGCGCCGTCGGAGCGGTAGGTGATCTTCTTGTCCGCGGGATTGGCCGGTGACGCAATGACCTTTTCTGCGACGGTGGGTTCGTTGGCTTCGCCGAGGTCCTCGCCGAGCGCAGCCAGCGTTACCGCATTGGAGCCTTCGATGATGGCCCGTTGTGTCTTTATCGCCACGCCATTCCAGAATTCGGCGTTTTCGTTTGTGCCGTAGATACGTTTTTCACCGAGCACGTCACCGGCCCACTGGGCCCGCTTGACCTTCAGGTAGGCAGCCTTATCGTTTCGAGCCTGTGTGGTTGCAAGGAAATCTACATCCTGCCGGTAACGAGTGCTGGTCCAACCGGCCCCCCAGCCTCCGCCCAAATTGACGACCCAGCCCTTCGGCGTGCAATGTGCCAGGGCGCCATGCCCGCGACTGGGCCGTGCAATGGTCGGGATCCCGAAAGCACGCAGAATGAATCGTCCGATGAACGCACGGCGACCGCACACTCCGCCATTCATGAGGATGTTTTGGTATCTCTGCAACTCGGGTCGGTCGTGCTTGACGTTCTCCGAACCGTATTTGACGTCCGTGCTGACCAGTTTCACATACCGCCAGCCCTCGTCAGCGGTATAGATATGGTCCGGGCGGTAATTTCGAAGCATCTCACGGCCCCACGCGAGCGTCTCATCGGGCTCGTCACCGTTTACAACAAAACGAAGGGCCCAGGTGCTCAACCGTGCAAACGTGGGGTCCAGTTCACCTTGGAGGTAGGCTTTTTCGTAATGAAGATACCGTTTCACCGCATCGACCGTCGCTGGAGCATTGGTAGCGTTTTCCGGGTTGGATTGTTCAATGGGCACCGCGTGCTCGAGGCTGACCGCAAGTGCCAGTCGGCTCAAAACACCATCGTCGGAAGTTTTCGAACGGGCCTTCTTTATGGCGGCCAAGATTTCCATTGCCCGACCGTAATGTGACCGGCCATTGCCATTGCGGCCAACACGTCTGGCCTTGGCACCATCCGCGATCAGCATCTTTTTCATAAGATCGCTGTCGGCCAGCAGCTTCGCGATCAACGCCGCTCGTGGTTTCCCTTGTTGTGCGAACTCTGCAAGGCCACGGGGGGTGGCTTCGAGCAAGACAACAAATCTTGCGAAATTGGAATCTGTTGCGTCGTTTGAAAGGAACTGGCTCAACGTTTCACCGTGAGCCCGAGCCTTTTTGGGGATTCCGGCGGTGAGTTCGACACGGAGACGGGCGAGGTGATCGGCGTACTTGGCTTCAAACGCTTTGCCGACCTCCGTAAGCGGTTTTGGAGGAACGGCATCCGGCTTTGCTGCGAGCGCACTGCGGAACGTCAGTGCAATCAATGCCCCAAATAAAAAGGTCGTCAGTTTCATCAGGTTGTGTCCTGTTTGATTTTGCCCTGGTAACTTGTTTGGGCCAATGACGTGAAAGGTGGCCGCAGTCCAAGGTGCTCAGCAGGCAATGGCGAAAGTGTTGAATCGCGAACAACCAACCCGTTGCTGCTTGATTCAAATAACCGAGGTACATCTCGTACTGTGAATGGTTTCCGTGAGTACAGCAACGCGTCGCCTAGAACCACGCGACCGCACAAGGCGTTTCAGCCGCGGGTTGCCAGCCTCCCCACATGAAATGTACGGCTGTTTCAATCGCGGAATTGCTTGGAGGAAGCCGTTGCTATCAACCGGAATCACTATCAGACATCCAGCGATCGCGTCCCCATCGACAGCAGAGTTCGCTTCAGATCTCGCCATTTCGGTTCTGACGTCACCTGCGGATGGTCTTTGTGCCGGCCGGTCCAACAAAGACCGGGGTCGGAGGGTTTACTCTGATTCTTTCGGTCCCGGCAGGATGATCATCTCGGCCTCCTTGATGAATCCGTCCAGCTCCGCATCGTTGTTCTTCGCGTTTTTTGCGGAGAGTTTCACTTTGCCCAACAATTCTGTGGCTTTTTGCTTCGCGTTAAGTTGGAAATGAGTCATGGCAACAAACACCAGGTCATACAGTGAATCACTGCCAAACTGTGCCGCGTTGAGTTTCGCGGAACGATTCAGCGTAATTAACGCGTCTTGGTATTTTTTCGCGCGGTACTGGGCTACCCCCAGCGTGTTCAACACCGCACCGCTGTTGGGAATCAATGCGTTGGCCTTGACCGACATTTTTAGAGCCGCCTGGTATTTCTCGGACGACAGTTTCGGCTCTTTAACGATTTTCCAGCTCTGAGCGTTCAGTTTCCGAGAAAGCGGTTCGGAGTAGGCCTTCCAGAACAGCTCGGACCATTCGAGGGCCTGTTGCCGGACCTGTTCATTGATTGTTCTGTCGGCGATGATCGCTTTTCGCAAAGCGTCATTCGAGGGGAAACGTGACGTGTGGTACGCCAGATATCCGCGACTTTCAAAGTGCACTTTACGGTCCGGCGACCAGGGGCGCGAATCCCATATTTTCACTGTCCCGTCAAAGCTCCCAGAAACAACGCGTGTGCCGTCCGGGCTGAAAGCCACACTTCGGACGGGCGCCCTGTGACCGGTGAGCGTGGCTGTCTCCTGACCCGTGGCCGTGTCCCACAATTTCACCGTCTCATCGGAGCTTGCCGAAGCCACCCGTGTCCCGTCCGGACTGAACGCGACACCCATGACAAAATGGGTGTGGCCGGTGAACGTGGTGATTTCACGCCCCGTAGCGACATCCCACAGTTTCAACGTGTTGTCATTGCTGGCCGAGACGAGCCGGTCTCCGTTTGGTCCGAACGCCACGCAAAAGACAATGTTGGTGTGTCCGCGGAGCGTCGCAGTCTTTTGGCCCGTGGCCACGTCCCACAACGTCACCGTGAGCGGGGTCGCCGACGCGAGTCGCTGACCGTCCGGGCTGTAAGCCACGAATGAAACCGCGGTTTCCATGGTGAGGGTGGACGTCGCCTTGCCTGTGGCGATGTCCCACAATTTGATCGTCTTGTCCGCGCTCGACGAGGCGATCTTCGTACCGTCCGGACTGAACGCCACGCTCTGGACTCGCCCCTTGTGACCGGTGAGGTTTCTTGTCTGGCGGCCGGTGGCCGTATCCCACAACTTGACGGTTCCGTCCCAACTGGCCGAAGCGACCGTCGTTCCGTCTGGGCTGAATGCCACGAAGTCGACACGGTGCGTGTGCCCAACGAGCGTTGCAATCTGGCGGCCAGCGGTCGCGTCCCACAATTTGACCGTCTTGTCGAAACTCGCCGAGGCGATTTTCGTGCCGTCCGGGCTGAACGCGACACCCCACACATATTGAGTGTGCCCGGCCAGGGTCGTGGTTCGGGGGCTTGAAGCCACGTCCCACAATTTCACCGTCTTGTCAGAACTCCCCGTAACGATCCTCGACCCGTCGGGACTGAAGGCGATTCCAACGACAAAAGACGTGTGGCCAATAAGAGTGGCTGTCTCTTTGGCCGTGGACGCATCCCACAACCTCACTGTCCGATCGGCGCTTGCCGAGGCGATTCTCGAGCCGTCCGGGCTGAAGGTGACGTTCACCACGCTTTCCCTGTGTCCGGTGAGGGTGGCGGACACTTTTCGGGTGGCGAGGTCCCACAATTTCACCGTTTTGTCCCAACTTGTGGAAGCAAGTCGTTTGCCATCCGGGCTGAACGCAACACCCACCACACGGTGGGAGTGCCCGCGTAGGATCGCCGTCAGTTCGCCAGAATTTGCGTCCCACAACCTCACGGTTTCGTCCCAACTCCCCGAGGCGACCGTTTTGCTGTCGGGACTGAAAGCCACCCCCATAGCGGCATCCTCATGTCCGGTGAGGCTCGCGGTTTCCTTGCCGGTTGCCACGTCCCACAACCGGACCGTCCCGCTTCCGCTAGCTGAAGCGATCCGTTTGCCGTCAGGGCTGACAGAAACACTCAGGATCGACTGCTTGTGGCCTTTGAATACAGCGTCCTCTTTTCGGGTTTCCACGTCCCACATCTTCACGGTCATGTCGCCGCTAGAAGAAACAATTTTCGTCCCGTCTGAGCTGAAAGTGATGGCCGTCACGAAAGCGGCGTGTCCGTCAAAGGTGGCAACGTGGTTACCCGTGGCCGCGTCCCACAATCTCACGGTGTTGTCCCGGCTTCCTGATGCGATTCGGGTGCCGTCGGGGCTGAAAGCAACGCATTGGACCACGTCCGTGTGTCCTTCGAGCGTCCGCAGGTCTTTGTGGACCAACCGATTCCAGTATCCCCATTCGAATCCTCGAGGATCATTCTCCGGATCGGACGGACGTTGATAACGTTCAATGCGTTGGCGGACGAGGAGGGCATTCCCGGACTCCCAGTTCAACCTCGCCAGGTTCATCTCAGCGATGTAAAGACGGCGGTCAGCGAGGCTCAGNTTGNCTTCTGCTTCNGCNGTNTTCTTGTCAGCNAGTTCTCGTTGCGTCGCTTCGTCCCGACGCGCCTGTTCGGCTTTGTTCTTCTCTTCAACAGCAATCCCTCGCTGCGAATCGGCCGCGACACGTTGATTTTCGGCTTCGATTCGTTCCTGGTTGATCCAGAAAGCGGCGCCCGTGACCACGACCAACATCANTATGGCGGCCGCCACCATGCCCTGTTTCATCCGCTTCAGACGCCCCTGGCGAGCATTTCGTTCGTTTTTTGCGGCCGTCAGCCGTTCAACCATCTCGCCCTGGTCATCGCTCGATTCATCCAGAAGCGACAAACCCAACTCGTAATCTTCCTTCTGTTCGGCACACAAAGCGTAGGACTGGCGAGAACGTTCAATGCCCGCTGCCGCTGCCGTGTTCCCCGACCACAATTCCACTGCCTGGCGAAACCCGAAAAGCGATTCGGAGTAACGAGTGTAATCGCCACTTTGCTCGGCAGCCTCGAGTGAAGCCTCTGCACTTGCTGCCAGTTTGAGGCTCTCCTGGTGCGCCTCGAACTCTCGCACCGCCTGNTGGAAGTCACGCACCGTTTGATAACGTNCTCCAGGGNCGGTGGCCATCGCTTTCAACGCCACGCNCAACAATTCNCCGGTNGGATCGAGTNCACGNAACCGGTCAGCATCCGGTGTAATGATCTCGTTCNGNGAGACCGCCTTTAAGCAGCTTTTNGCCGATTCTCCNGCGTGCGGTGCTTCGCCNGTCAGAAAACGGAATANNATNGCNCCCAGCAGNTAGANATCGCANCGCGATCCNANNAAATACGGCGGAATGATCATTTCCGGCGCCATATAACTCGGGGTNCCACCTGCCGACGCCNTCACGTCTTCGCCGGGTTCGGCCAAAATCGCCAACCCCCAGTCCANCACCAGCACCTCACCGAAACTCCCGGTCATNATGTTCTGNGGTTTGAGATCGCGGTGAACCACTCCTTCCGCGTGAGCGAACGCGACCGCGTCGCACACGTCGATGAGNATTTCGAGATTCTGATTCAATGTCAGAGNGTCGATGGTCTCGTCCCAGGAAAGGCCATCNACATTTTTCATCGAATAAAAAAGGCCNCCATCGGGCGATTCACCCACCTCATGAATTGGGACGATGTTCGGGTGCTCCAGCCGGCCAGTCAAAACCGCTTCCGTCAGGAATTCATCCCGCACGGATTGTTTGCTGCTTGAATGCTGGTGAATTGTCTTCAGGGCGACCTCGCGACCAAGAGCAACCTGCCGTGCGAGATGAACGGTGCCCATGCCTCCTTCACCCAGCAGCGACAATGTCAGATAGTCCAGCGGCGAATCCCCTTCGGGATCTGTGGTGCTACTCTCGTCCACGTCGAGTTGGACACGGCGTCTGCTGACAGAACTGGTCTTGGGCAAGGACTCGAGTGACGCCATCCAGTCGTCGTGGNCTGTGCGTTCCGGCTTCAGACTCGTGTGAGGCAGTGTTTGCTGGAGATCCTGGTGCTGAGGTGCCAGCGACTCAGCCAATTGGTCGAGAATCTTGTCAAGAACAAGTGTCTTGTCCGAAGCGGCCTCTTNCGTGGCGGAATCGGATTTCTCCTGTGCGGTCGGGACGAAAGTCTTTTCGAGGGCGTTTTCGGGTTTCTGGACGGAATTGGGACCGCCAGATGATTCGTCACGATCGGTTGCAATTTCCTGAATACTCCGAGGTGCGGGTGTATCTCCCGACNTGTCCCGGCGTTCTGGCGTGTTGGCAGAGGGGTCAGGATTCTGGTTCTCGGACATCCGCAACTGCCTCGAATATTTTCAGTGAGCAAAAACCATCCAGGAACCAACGTTTCAAGGNAATCGTCGCGAGCATGGTAAGAGATTTCAGCGGCCGTACGCATGCCCCCCCAGGGAAAACTTTCCAGCCTCAAGCTCGGGGCGATACCGCGTGTCCCCTTTCAACGAGAGATTGCCGTTCCGAAATGCTTGGCCAGGAATTTCAGCGTCCTGGCGTTTGACCATTCGTGTGGGCCGTCAAAAAAGTCCGCTTCGATTCGGCCGGGGACTCCCAGGAGCGTGTACACGTGTTTGAGTTTTTCGAGTCCTATTCTGGCGTCAGCAATGGGGGCACTTTGGTCGCGCCGGCCGTTGATGAGGAGAACCGGCCGAGGTGCGTGCAACGCCACCACGTCAGACATCTCGCCGTACTGCATTACTCCCGGCAAGCAATTGCAAATGCAGTGATTCATCGCGAAAAACGAATTGCGGTAGGACGAAAAAACCCCCGCCATCATCACGAGCTTGACCCGTTGGTCAAGAATCGGCAGGTACAGGGAGAGCGTGCCACCACCGGACAACCCGGCTACGCCTATTCGCTTTGTGTCGACAGTTGACTGCGTTTCCAGGAAGTCAATGACCCGCATGGCATCCCAGCATCGCAGTCCGGCTGGAGACATTCCTAGCAACAGGCTGTTCATCGTTACGTTTTGACAACTGCGTTTTACCGATTTGCCGTATGGATCTTGATAGCCAGCCGTTTCGTCCCATCCCCGAATGATTGGCAGGGCCGTCACGTAACCGTGTTCGGCAAAGAAGCGAGCGAAATCTCGTGAGAGCACCGGCCTCGGCACGCCGGGTTTCCTGTCCTCTCCGAGGTAAGGTGCGACACCGTCGTGTCCGTGGAGGCAGACGATCGTGGCTCTTCGCTTCTTGATCTTGTGAGGCACGAAGTAATAAACCGGACACCAAAAATTCTTTTCGGTCCGAATGTAAATTTTGTGCCGCGTGAACTGATCAAACCGTTCTTCTTCGACCCATTTCACATCGAGTGGTACGCGTTTCGGCATCCGCCCCAAGACTTCCAGCATTTGTTTTTGGAACGTTGTTTTCCATGCCCTGTGCTCTTTGAGGCTCGTGGCATTCCATGCAAACATCGGTGAGATGGAATTGGCAAGGCCCCGAAAACTCGTTTCAACCCGATGTTCAGGCAATGAGGCCGACAGGGTGGTTGGCCGTTTGCGGGCCTGGAACAGTGAACCGAGTCGGTCTCTGTTGAGCTGGGTCACAGACGGCGACCGGGAAGGAAATCTGCGGGTCTTGTCCACTGCGAATGACGGTTCTGGTTTCAATGGCTTGATACGAATGTTGCGGTATTCGATGTAGTGGCCCTTGGGGGAATGTGAATCCTGCAGCCCGATGTAACCTCTAAGCGGCTTCAATTTTGTGATTGGGTCGGACGCTTGATCGAAGTCGACGCACGTGACGCCGTCAGATTTTACGGTGACATGGCGCCCCTGGCATCGAATTTCGAACGCATGCCATTTGTCGGCGGTTTCATCCGGCCGCGGTGAGACGGCGACGAAACCATACAAGGCCCCAGTGCAATGTCTGTCGTCCCGACGTGCGTTTGAGATTTGAACTTCGTATCCGGTCACCAATCGTTGGGCAATCGGGCTGAGAGTCAGGTCAGTGCCCGATCGAATAAACACGCCACTGTTGCCCCCTTTCGAGACTTTCCATTCGAGTTTCAGAATGAAATCCGTGTACTTCTTCTTCGTGCGCAACCATTGGCCACCTTGGCCACCATCGGAACGGATGACGCCGGCCTTGATGGCCCAACCGGCCGATTTGCCCATGATCGTCCAGCCGTCGAAGTTCTTCCCGTTAAAGAGTGACACGAAACCGTCTCTGTCCCTCTTGTCGTCGCAGAAACCACTGCAGCACATCAGTGCCACAAACACCACGAACATCGTCGCTCGATAGGACATGGTCGACTTTCCTTGGTTGGGACTCACCCGCCGCTGAGTCGTTCGCGTACTGTGCAAGTGATGTAGTGGCCTCGCGAGACAGACAGAAGACTGCGCAGCTCTACCAGGTGATGGCTCCCCAAGTTTGCGGTTTCGCCGGGATACCACCCGACCAGGACGATCGTTCGGGTTGGCCCTTGCTCTGTCCGTGTCTCACAATATCAAAACGCCAAGTCTGGCCCTCCCGTTGTTTCACGTTCGACAGGCTCTCCAGCGGAATCTTGATCCGGCACAACCACTCGGGACACCAGGTGTCTTTGACCACTTCATGAATCGATGACACCGGTGGTCTCCATGGTGTGCCGTCGCCGATTCGTCCTAAGACGGCTGAATTGGCATTCACCTGGATCGAACGCCAAGGTTCGCCTGGCGGCTGGAACAGTATTTCGATCCGGTCGTCGGACAGGAAATCTCCTCGCGGCCCCGTTTCTCCTGGTTTCGCGAACGCTCGAGCAGAGTCTCCTGTTTTCCAAGAACTCACGAGGACGTAAAGGTTCTTGTCGTCGCGGAGTAACCAGGCCAGCGACTGCCGTCGTGCATAACGGACAGGAAATCGTAGGTTTCCGGTGTCACGGAACGGGCCAAATAGTCGCGACGCGCCCACAAACCGGGACGCTTCGGACAATTGGTTTCCCGGTGGGGACTTGCACCGAGCCACCGGCCATGATGGCCGGGGGATTTCGGTTCCGTCCCTCCCGTACAGGTTTCGTCGTTCATTGAAATCGGACGAAGGAATCCAGTCCTTGATCGGCACCTCGATGACATTGTTCTCGACACAAATTTCATCCGGGGTAGAGATCGACACCTGAACGCGAATCGCATGCGCCCGTGGGTCGACGTCCCACGGTTGTTGCAGTGTCACGAAGGACGGCATCAATTCGCGTGGCCAAGGGATGTTTTTTACCTGGTGAACACCGATTTGCTCCTCCCGGTTCTTGAACAGCGCTGTGAACGTGACGCTTGCGGTTCCGGAATCCCGGATTCCCACGTTGTGCACACGCACTCGAAAAATTGGAGGAACACTGGATTGATCCAGTACACACTCGGTCTCCGAGATAGCAAGGTCCGACAATTTCAATGGCAGCGGACACTCTGCCAACTGGACGACTTCCACCAGCGATGTTGTCTTCGCTGGAAGCCACAACGGCAGCGGTTCAAATCGGTGAGCCAGCCGGAAATTCTTCTGGCGTTGACCGTCGATATGGACCTCGTAGACACCCGGGAGGAGCTCCAGCGGACGCATGACCACTCGGCGCCGTTGGTCGAAATTGTGGATCCGGATTCTCACGTGGCGTCGATCCGCCTCGAGAACAAGGGGCACCGCCTGGAGACCAACGTTCTCCCACGCGACAGCCGAATCTGGATAGTAAGCCTGCATGCTTCCAGACCCGCCGGTATACATCTGCATGAGGACCTGCGATGGGCGTGCTGGCAAAGGGACCCGATCGGTCGAGATGACCTCCTGGGTGTTCATCTCCCAGTTGGACGCATGCCAGGCCGAAATCTTGCGAAGTTCTTTGACCAATTGGCCCATGTGGCCCGGCGACGTCAGTCCGTCCCGCAGCCTTTCCCAACGGTCCCACATGTTTTCAGCGTGAGTCTCTTTTCTCAGGATCCAGCCATCGGACCCTTCTGGCCCGTACGGAGCGTCGTGGTGATCTTTCTTCCATTGGCAAATTCGGCGAATTGGTTCGACATACCGTGGATCGTTGAAGAGTTGCGCGTTGGCGACCAATTGCCCCATGAGGTGCTTTGTGGTCCAACTTCCAGCCGCAAAGTCATATCCAGGATATCCGGCGATGCGATACCACTTTCCGGACTTGCCGCCTGATTGGTTCGTCGCGTAGACAATCTCCGACGGGATGAACCCGGTTGGCTTGCCTCCCTTGGTGTCCAGGCTGTGGTTGACCCAGGCATCGCCCCATTCGCGGAACCATTGCATCACCTTCGGATGCCGTGCGTACCACATGACGTAAATGCCAGGTTTGGTGTAGCGGCCGTTTTCAGGAACGTCGCAGTGGTAGAGTTGCCTGGGGTGGAGAATTTCGTGTGAGAAATAATACGCCTTGAAGTGGCGATGCCCGGCGGGATTGATCCCCGAAAGAAACCCCATATTGCGAATCACCTGCATGTTTCGCTCGATATAGCGTGGGTCGCCGTAACGGGCGAGCATCATCTGTGGCTGAGAGAACGACATCCATTCGGCCCCGTGCTCGACATCCACCAGGTGCCATTTTGCGGGAGTCCCCGAAAAGTAACCGTTCATGACCTCGGGGCAATGCCAGATGTTGTCGGCGATTCTGGTGAGTGCATTGCGGACCTTTCGATCATTCAGCGAGAGACTGTAGAAACTCCACGTCTTGCTGAACTCTACGTCGTCGCTCCAGCCGCCCCCAAGTTGTCCATCCGCCGCCTGCCGGTGGTCGAGCCACCAATGAACCATCCGACGTGTCCAGTACATCGCCTCACGAGCCGCAACAGCCCATTCTGGCGCATCACTGGGGGCGGTCTCGAGAACCGTTGGAACCGGTTCGACTGGCCGACCAAGGTACATCCGGGCGATGCGGTGTCCGGGATTGTGACGCAGGATCGTCTCGAACATCTTCTTCGAGATTTCTAGTCCTTCCGGGTAGTTGCCTTCAACTGCCCGCCAGTGATGATGTCTTCCCTGGTACAGCAAGCCCTGAAGATACAAAGGGTTTTGAGGACCGAATTTGCGAAAAAGTCGTTCGGCATGCTCGCTCCCCCTGCGACGATCTTCCTGCCAGAAAATGGCGACCGCCTTGAGGTAGGTCACGCAGACTCGTTTCAGTTCCTGGACTTCCGGGCCGGGATCGCGCAAACCGGCAAGCATCGTCTGAGCCTTCAGCACCAACGCCCTGGAGGCATGGTCGTCCGCAAGATTGGCTTGTCGAAGTAGGGTCGTCGCCATTCGGATCGTCGCGGAGCGATCATCCGCATAGCCAACCGTCACCGACTGCAGTACGACAACAGTCGCCAACAGAGGAGGCCCGAGGCACTGTATGCTGCGCGTCCGTCCCAAGAATGGTCCTCCCGATTCGACATGTCGTGTTTTTCGCGGGAACGTCGAGGCATACTATCACAACGGGTGGCCTCTTGAACGTCGGCACATCTTCTTGAAAAAAATCATCTCAAACCTTAGAGCGGAGGACGTGAAACCCTGCAAAATCACGAGGCCCCTCGCTTGCGGTGTGACTTCGGTTGTCACAGCTCGCCGCCGACCGCTTTTCGAAGTCGGTGCGGAAACCGGTGCAACAACCCAGTGAATTTGGAGCACGGTCTCTGTTTTCTTGGTGTTGGGTCGTGCCATCGGAAGATGAGCGGGCATGCCGAGTTTGACATGTAGCCCCACTTCACCTAGATATCTGTCGGCATGAAGGGAATAGAATGTTCGAGTTGTGGAACACGGCTCAATCTGAGCGGATTGAGTCGAGGCAGTCGTGTGAATTGCGCTAACTGCGGTGAAATCTACGTTGTTGACGAAAGTGATTTGCCGCCACCCAGTCCTGCTGAAAACAGTGGATGCCTGTTGGCATTTCTGCCCTGTGTGCTGCTTTGTATTTCTTTTCCTGTCGCATTGGTGAATGTCTATTCCGACAACGAAGTGCTGTTCGGTATCACCATGGTGCCCTTTTCGATCTCACCCGTCATTGCCCTCTCGCAGTTGATTTACGGCATCACACAGTCGAGCAAGAAACGCCCTCAGGGGAAAATCCATATTATTGCGTCCCTGGTATTGATTGCCCTCCTCGGGATCTCTTTTCTCCTGTTGTCCCTGCTTCCGGCTGTGGTCTGACGGTTGGATTTGCACCTTTTTTGCCGTGAAACGCGTGTCCGGCAAGTCCAGCGATCCCGGCCATCGTCGAAGCAACCCAGGGGCGGTAGCGGCCATTCCTGAACCACGCCCTCGCCCCACGCTCGCGGCGTGACGCGGGTTGGCGCGCGGTCGAGCGAACACGGGGGGACGGAGCCTGGAGACACCAGCTTGCATGCCGAATTACATGCCGGTAGGTTAGCCCGGCCGCCGGTTGATCATCCAATCATCTTTGTGCGACTTCTACAGAAACCGTCTAGAAAGCCTTGGCTCCATGTCCGATCGCATCGTTTTACGCACAGGTGAAGCCCTGGTTGCCGGTGGCCCGCCCTTCACCGCTGCAGAACCGGAAGTGGTGATCGGAGAACTCGATGGACCAGTCGGCACCGCGTTGGCGACTTTGACAGGTGATCAATCGATGGGGCACTCGAAGGTGTTTGCCATCCTGAACACCGACATCCAGGTTCGTCCAGTGACGTTGTGCGTTAGCAAGGTGACGGTCAAGAACAGCCGTTACACGAACATCCTGATGGGGACTGTTCAGGCTGCGATCGCCAATGGTGTGCTGGATGCAGTTCGCGCTGGTGATTTACCGAAAGAAAAAGCCAACGACCTGGGAATCATCTGTAGCGTGTGGTTGAATCCTGGAGTGATCACCGAAGACAACCTTGACCACAAAGCGTTATTTGACATCCACCGTGAAGCGATGGCTCAGGCAATCCACAAAGCCATGCACAACGAACCATCGATCGACTGGCTTCTTGAAAACCAGGACAAGATCACCCACAAGTATTATCAGATGGGTTTGGATGGAAAGATTTGAGTCGGCCTCGCGCTCAGTAACACCAGCCGGCATCGTGGCAACGCTTTACCACGGCTTGGGGATCATCCCGAACACCTCGGTATACGAATTCAACGTCCGGCCGGTCGGGGTCCGTCATGACGGCCAGCTCATCGGGGAACTCCTGGCATGAATCCTCAGCCGCCGCCATTGCCGCGTGATCTGCCCTTGGCCATCAACGCCAGTAAGGCACACGTCGTCCGAACATTCACCATCGACGACGCACGGCTGACGACTTGTCGGATCGATCCGACTGGAACCTGGGTGTTGGCAGCGGCGGAGAATTTCCATATCTACCGCTGGCCTCTGGCTGGCCCCCAATCGGCCCAGACCATTCTACACGGACACAATAGTTGGGTCCGTTCATTCGACTTTTCGCCCGATGGCAACTGGCTGTATTCAGGTGGATACGACGATCGGATCGGCATCTGGCCCCTGTCCGCCCCGCGACCGTCTCCGCAGCGAATGCTGGTGGCACACGACGGGTGGGTCCGCTGGGTCCGCACCAGTCCCGATGGTCGGCTGCTGGCCTCGTGCGGTAACGACAATCTGTTGAAGATTTGGGACACCCGCACCTGGGAGTTGATCCACGTCTTCAAAGGGCACCAGCGACACCCCTACGCCGTCGTCTTCCACCCGGACGGACAGCGGCTGGCGTCCTTTGATTTGATGGGTGTCATCAAGGAGTGGGAGATCAAGTCCGGGAAGGTCACGCGACAATGGGAAGCGAAATTCATGTGGGGTTTCGACAAGAAATTCCGGGCCGACATGGGAGGGGCCCGCGACATGCGGTTCAGCCCCGACGGCAAATATCTGGCAGTGGCCGGACTCACCGAAGTGACCAACGCATTTGGCGGAGTTCACAAACCGATGGTGCTGTTGATGGACTGGGAGAGTGGCGAATTCAAGAAGAAACTGAAGATTGACTCCCGCGGAATGGCCTGGGGAATCCGTTTTCACCCCGAGGGGTTCCTGGTCGGAGCCGGATCCACTGACGCCACGACGAACCGGTCCAAAGGGCTTCTCTGGTTCTGGAACCTCGATGACGACAAGCCCTTCCACACTTTCAAGTTGACCGGTGGTGGACGCGCCCTTGACCTCACCCCTGATGGTCGCCAGGCGGCCCTGGCCCAGACGGATCGAAAGATTCAGATCGTGCAGTTCACGGCCAAAACGGTCTAGGTCCGCCAGACCCCGTAACGCATCTTCTCCAACACCGCGCCGTTGCGAAGGTCTCAGGGCAACGAGTCGATGTCGGCTGCGGTCGCCTGGCCTGCCAGGCTGCTCGCCTCGTCAAGCTAACGCGATTCTGGGTCTGCGTCGATCAACCTCTCGCCGAGGATTGTTCACCTGGAACATTGCTGGTCAAAAGCCTAACGGGTCAGGCCGATTCGGAGCAGAAAGCCGGGGCCGAACTCTAACTCCTCGGGGCCGCGTTCGAATCGCAGCTCACGAGCAAAGCCGAAACCGACTTCGCAGAACCCACGGCCAATTTGATCATCGGTCAACTCGACACCAAGCGTTGCCTGCAACTCCCGAACCGACAACTCATCGACGATCCCGCCGGGCCGGCGGATATCAAAAGTCCCACCCCCGATGGCTCCTGCACCGTAGAGCCAGACTTCCGAGGAGTCAAAGCCTGCCACACGCCGAGAAATCTTCGGGCGTGGAAGAATCAAGGACACGTTCCAGTCGTCATTGGGTGTCCATTCAAGCCCTGCGGCGGGTACGACACCAATGTCCCTGCGTCCCAGCCATGCGGCGCCAGCTGTCAGCTTGAGTTGGTCCGGGATCCAGTCCCACCCGACAGCACCCATCGCAAAAACCCGCAAGCGTCTGCCGAATTCGTGCTCATCGCCACCGACTGATGGGTTGGCTGCCACCGTCAGTGCCAGATCGTCTCGCAGACGCTCAAACCACATCATGTTGACACTGGCAGAATACAGACGAGATGGTGTCGCTTGCGGGGTGTCGAGCAACTGGAGGCCAAGAGACGGCCTGATCAGCAACATCCTCTCCGGCGGCTGAATCGGCAGCATGGCAGCTGTCGAAACACGCATCGCGGCCAGCGCCAGTCCGTCGCCTTGTGAAAACGACGACACCACGGTGGGCTTCAGCCTTCGCTCGGCATGCTCGAGGGGCGCACTCTCATCGCTCCCTGCCACAGCCTGGTCGGGAAACGGGATCGCCCTGTCGCCAGTCGTGGTGCAGCCGCAACATGCCAGTATGCCCAAAAGCGGAAAGACGCTTCTGCATGATGGTCCTGTCATCAAGTGTCATCCATGACGTTTGAATGAACGCCGCCGCGGTGGTCAGCCGGGGTAGCCCTGTACACCCAACGCGAGGCCACAAGCGTTCATCATGCGTTGCTGGGAATGCTGTCTTGGGAAAGGGAGGACAACATAGTGGATTGACCTCGGTTGTGACGAGACGAATGAGCGGACGAGGATGGTCCGCGGGAGTCAACGGCCACGCTCGAAAGCGGCCAGATCGCGGGCTTTGCCCGAACACGCTGTGAGAGGAATCTACAGAAGGATCCCAGCACGCGGGAGACGGAACTCACCGAAGACTTCCCCACGCACGTCGTCCTCCAATGGATTGGCAACTAACAACCAGCCGCGGCGAAGAACTACCTGCAGGTCACCGACGAGCACTTCTCGAAAACGGTGCGGAATCCGGTGCAGTTGACCTCGAAAACGCCCCTGTCACTCCGGATCTGGAAACCGTGATCTTGGTTTGGCCAACGCTGCCACCAGCGCCCAGCACGGCGGTCCGGTCAACGACCTTTTGGTGGGTGGTCCCGACATCGACGCGGTCCTTGGCGGAATCACCACAGTCCTACGACACAGCGGCGTTGGCACCGGAGTTCCTTCTATGCCAACGCCTTTTTGATTACGAACTAACCAACCACGTCCAGAAGCCGGTGTACCGCTTTCTGGACGTCGTGTCGACGATTGAAAGCACTCAAGCGGAGGTAGTCTTTGGCCGCGACTCCGAAGCCGCTAACGGGACCATCCATGCAACCATATTTCCCGCACGAACACGAAGAGAAACGCACCAACAATAAACACGACAATCATGATCATGATCCATCCCATCACCATTCCAGCACGCCGCCTCACTGCTGGATCCGGGTCATTCATTTTCTCAGGAAGGTCAGTATTAACCCAACCCACGAAGCGCGAGATCATTCCCCCCACTCCCGGCATGAGACAGCACAGGCTGATCATGATCAACGGGAAACCCAATTCGTCGTCCAAGACATTTCCAACGATTAGGAGAATTACGCCGAGAGATGTTAGGAGGTAGGCGAAACGGTAGCTCAGAGTGAAGGGAACCAAGATCAACATTGCCACACCCTTGAAAAAGAGCGTGACCACTTTGTCCAGTCGATTCAGCGCCGTTTCGGCGTGTTGCACTCGATAGGCCGTGTTGAGTCCGAGGCCGATCAGAAGGGGGACCAGAGCAAGGGTTCCACCGAGGTAAAGAAAATCATACGACTCGCCACCGGGTTCCAGTACGGCATTGGTAACATTACTGGGCTCGTACGAAACAGACACGGCCTTGCCGACGGGATACATAGGCGATTCGCTGGACCCCGGCTTTGGTAGATCTGGTCGACGGCTAAAATACTGAGAAAGGCCCCCTGGACGCGGTGCACCAAACCTCACGACATCCGAGGAGTACTCGACACCATCAACGGTGTAGACATACTCAACGGTGGTAGAGTAATAGGGTTCACCGTCAGTAGTGTGAATTTCGACTCGCGAATTGACGATTTCACCCGGCGCAACAGGCCAGTTGACGCTCGTCCTGGCATCCTGAAGACTGGTCCAACCGTAGTAGATGTAGCCCAAGCCCATTGAGATGGGGATGCATAGGATGAGGAGTTTCTTACGTTCCGACTGCGCATCACTACTCATGAGGTGAGCCTCTCAGCATCAACAGAAACGAGTACCACCAGCAGAACTCGCATCACATTTCCCCAGGCTCGGACACGGCACCCCAGTCTCCCCACTCCAGCCCCGGCGTTCAACTTACCGGCGATAACCGCCAGATCCGAAACACGGTACCGCCCCTCGTTCGCGGCCTGACTCCGGTTATCGCGTGGTTGGCGGTCACCGCTCCCAACTCACCTTCTGTTCGCCCCAGTCCACGCTGAACTTACCGTTGCACTCACCGCAGCGGAACCCGTCGTCGGTGTTGCCCGAATCCACCTCCTGGCCCCACACGCTGTCTTAGTGCGGACAGGCAACTTCGACAGTGCCCGTGACTCTCCCCTCCTCGGGAAAGATGAACTCTCCCATGATGAAGAAATCGAGTGGGTCCATCGGTCATTATCCGTCCTGAAAGCTCGGATGTTGTCGGAGAATCTCGACGGTGGAGGTCGAGAGATTGTCCAGGCGGAATATTCCATGTCAGCCGGTCCAGATAACCGGCCCAGGAACAAAACAGTATTCAGCGGGCGACACCTGGCTTCAAGGTTGTTGATGTCGGTGAGAAAGGTGTGGTGAAACATTCGGTGTTCCGAAACATCACGGCAGCCCAGACCCATCCGCTCGATAGCTAGAAACCGTGTTACCTGGCACCCGAACTTGAGGTGCCCAAAGAAAAAAAGGTCCTGCAGTTGAAGGTCATCCATCACCCCCCACGGAGACTGGCGGCTGCGCATGCTGGCTGGCAAGGACCAGCTGGTGAGTGCTGAAACGGCCACAGACGAATGGCTCGACGTGACCGTGGACCTGTCAAAATACGCGGGCCCCAGGATCAACTGCGGATTGAAAATCTCGCCAATGACTGGCGAAACGAGAGGGCATACTGGCACACCGTGAAAGTGGTCACCCGCCCCTGAACACTGCCCCGCCGTAGCAGTCAGAGTTCTTCCTTGATGAATTTCTCCAAGCCTTTCCGGTTGTCCTTGTTCGCTGTCTCGACAATCCATCTCCAAATACTGGCGTGTACCTTGGCCTTGATGAACATGGCAATGGGAATTTTCGACCACCAGTAGAGAAAGAACGCGTAAAGAGGGACCGCGATGCTGAAGCCCAATGCTGAGTCCGGGGGCTGCGCGATAAAACCGTAGATCCCCACGTAGGGCAGGAAGATCAGCAGCATCACTTGGCTGCCAAAAAAAAGGACGATGAACATCAGTGCCAGGTACCTGAACCAGCGGTGCTTCATGTAGGCGACCGAAATGAAGCCCATCAGGGCAATCAGGCAGCCCAGCCCCGCCACCACGGCTGGAATCCCCCAGGCCATCCTGATCGCCTGCTCTTTGCTCGTGAGCCCCAACAGCATGCCAAGCAGGATCGGCAGTTCGAGCAGCAGGCTGGCGAGACCCCACTTGATTCCGTGCTTGAACCCGGTGGCGATTACCTTCAACCAGGGGACATCGATAGCGGCTTCTTTCATGGCAGTGCTTCGCGAATCTCAAACCTTGGGAGACGGCACGTTTGTAGCCGTTCTGGATTGGATAGCTTGAGCAGGCGACTCGTCAGCGTTCGGTTTTGGTTCATCTGCGGTGGCGTTCTCGGGATCCACCGCCGGCGAAGCCGGAGCCGAAACATCACCGGGTGAGTTGTCGTTGCCACCAAGCCAAACGATCCCAACCAACAGTATCGCCAGCAGAAGTCGCAGCACAATCTCTCCAGGCTCGGACACGCCCCCCCAGCCCCGGCGTTCAACTCACCGGCGGTAACCGCCATATCCGAACAATGCCCTCGGGCGTCGGGCGGGTACTGGTGATTGTCAATCGCCAGGCGAATAAATGCGGATTTCAATGATCGCCACATTGTCGTCGTCGTAGACCACTACGGGATTGGAGTCCCTCCTCGAAGTCGGGATGTGGTCCGGTACCAGAAAAGTCGCTGTCCCGTAGCTGTCAAATATGTGCTGTTTCATATTCTCGAGGATGAGCCCGGTCGTTAGTTGGGCAAGATCCGAAACCAATTCCTCGCCCTCGTCGGGCAGGGTCACGCCTTCAGACATCGCGTACATTTTGCCTCCGATCCAAAGGAGGCCCACACCGGTTTTGGTCGCGCGATATATCGCTTGTTCTTGCTCTGTTGAGAGATCATCTTCGTCGAGCACTTCGAAAATCCAGGACTCAGACACACCCTCTCTGAAGGCAAACGGCAATGCGTGACTGACCTGACGTTTTCCCGACAAGTGGCCAACGTTAAGTGGGAAGAGAATCGATCGCCCATCAGAGTGCAGTGAACTCGACACCTTGAGGTACAACTCTGATTTGCCAAACCAGGACTCGTCTTCGTTCAAGACTATGACGTCAGCAACAGCCATTCTTTTGGGATTGCCGCTCGAAACGGCCGTCCAGGCCACCAGGGACATCAGTAAAACACCAATTCCGATCCCCGCTCCCAACTGATTCTGAACCAACCATTCTTGAACACGATCCACACGTGGCCTCGCCTAATCGAAGATTCCTTGCCGACGAACACTCTTCGAACCAGATTACCACGGTGCCATCTCAGAGTCATCGATTTTACGACACGAGTGGCAAGCCGGCTTTTGGCCAATTTGTTCCAGGCCGATGAGGCCGAATGCCCTGGCGGTAACCGCAAGATCCGAACCACGGTACCGCCCCCCGCCCGCGGCGGGACTCCGGTTGTCGCGGGGGCGGACGTTGGAGCTTCGAGACGACGGCTACTTCCGGTAGATCTTGCTGTTGGGCAACATCTTCTTCAGGTTGGCGACTCCGACGTAGGTGCGGGGCCGGGTGCTCGCGACACCCTGTGCGAGCCTGCGTCGGGACACAAGGCGTGCATGTGTTTCCCGGATTTTACACACCTCTTTTGCGGCGGGGGCTTCTGCAACTCATACTCTGCATCAGGGCAAGAACCGACAGCGAGGACGCTTTTTGTAACGTTTTGTCTGGCATTCTTGCCTTGGTACTGACAGCGTGCGTCAGTTGATGTTTGAATGATGCAACTTGCCCGACAGTCTGTCTCAGGTTGCCGGGCAAACGAACAAGTTCGCGGTCTGGCTTTCAACGTTTGTGCCTTCCCTTTCCCGGTCCCCCTCGCTCCGCGATGGAGGAAAACCGTGTGCGGTCAGGTGAGCCAGACGGTCTCGCATCACTCTGAATATGACGGGATCCAGTAAAACTGCCAATTTGCAGACACATGGAGAAGCGAATAGTGCCTGAACCCCTGGACATTGCCCAACCGAACTCGGACCCAACCGGTCCGGTCAAACGCAAACCTCAGTTTTCCATCCGTCATCTGCTTGTCTGGACAGCCATCGTATCTGTTGGTGTGGTGATTACGTCCGCCACGCTCTCTGTGAACCACCCCGATCTTCAGGTCCTCATGGGGATCATTAGTCTCAGCATTTATATGATGGCAGTGTGCGGCCTGTGGATGCTTGTCAAGAAACAAAGATCCTTTGAATTCTGGTTCCCCGCTGGCATGAGCGTCTTCTTGCCAGTCTTCTTCCTGCTGTATTCAGCAGGACAATTTGGCGATTCTCTGGAACCTGTCTCAGCGGTGATGGTAGTCCTCGGCCTTACGTACGGAATCGGTTTGGTTGCGCTTATGGCCCGCAGAACATCGCGGCGGGGCTTTTCGTTGCCCCTGCTCGTCTTCTGCGTTGGTGCCTGGCTGTGGTGGATGGCTTGTTCGGCAATCGTCTGGATCGGGGCCAGCGGTGCATTACTGTAAATGCGCATTCCTCTCTCGATACGCTTCCACTCTCATGTCTCGCCTCCTCTCGTGCCGCCAGTGCACTCGGGGTCGGGGCGGTGCTTCGGGATGCGCCGGGAAACCATCCGTGCGCGTCACTGGTATGTGGAGTTGGCCGCGACAGGAACAAACGGCCAAAACGGTTCATCCGGGCCTGCCGTCTCCGCGACCGTCCGCCCGGCACACCCGGCCCGTGGCTGGCGGGAATGACGCTGGCCCCTTCGGTCGTGCACGAGTCCTGGTGTCACCAGCGAAAGTTTGTCTGTATGATCCATGAATTCGGCGGACGGCCGGTCAACATTTCCAAGCGGCATTCATCGTCGACTACTTCGACGCGATCGCCGAAATGGAGAAGGTCTATGACCGTCATGCCAGCCACACCGGACTGGAAGTCGGCCCCACGGGCTGGAAACTGACACGCTGAATGACACCGTCTCCATGCGCGTGAGAATGCTTCCCTGCCTCCCCAGGGCCACGGCCACCACCCCTTGACGAGCCATGACATGAACCACCGGCGACTGACTTCGTCTTGCCTGGCACTCTCAGTCGGGATCGCAACAAGCCTCTCAGCCCGGGCTGCCGAGACCGTCACGGTGGGAACGACTCCCGAGTTGTTCGTGGACAACCACTTGGTCGAAACCCTGGACGGTTTGAAACGGGTCGTTCAACAGCCACGCCGCATTTCTCGTAATCCGATTCTCACGGCTGAACACCCGTGGGAAGGACGTGTTCTGCAAATGCCCTGCGTGCTCTGGGATCCACTCCAGAAAATCTTTCACATGTATTACTGGGCTGCCGG
>PBOU01000077.1 GCA_002724415.1 Planctomycetaceae bacterium | reverse complement strand
TTTCGAGTTCGAAGGCGAACTCTTCAAGTCGCTCAGCGCCGTGGCGAAGCGGATCACCGGTTCGCACTGGAATGGTTACAGATTCTTCAACCTGCAGAATGACGGAGAAAAAGCATGACGCGACGCAGTAAGCAGACGGAAGTCCCCGCCATGCGGTGCGCGATCTACACCCGCAAGTCGACCGACGAGGGACTCGAACAGGAATTCAACTCGCTCGATGCCCAGCGAGATTCGGGCGAGTCCTACATCGCTTCGCAAAGGCACGAAGGCTGGAAATGTCTGCCGGAACACTACGACGACGGCGGTTTCACCGGCGGGAATATGGACAGGCCGGCACTCCGCCGACTCTTGGCCGACATCGAAGCCGGCAAGATCGACTGCGTGCTGGTCTACAAGGTCGACCGGCTCAGCCGCAGCCTACTCGACTTCGCCCGCATGATGGAGGTTTTCGAGCAGCACAACGTGTCGTTTGTGAGTGTCACGCAACAGTTCAACACGGCGACGTCCATGGGGCGGCTCGTCTTGAATGTGCTGTTGTCCTTCGCCCAGTTCGAGCGCGAAATGATCAGCGAACGGGTCCGAGATAAGATTGCCGCTTCCCGCCGCAAGGGCAAATGGTCGGGCGGTATGCCGATACTTGGATACACCGTGAAGGATACGAAGCTGGTCGTCCGCAATGGGGAGGCGGAGCGGGTGCGGCAGATTTTCCAGTTGTATCTCGAATACCAATCGCTGCTGGCCACGGTCACCGAACTGAACCGCCGTGGCTGGACGACGAAACGCTGGACCACCAAGAAGGGAACGCAGCGCGGCGGCAAGCTGTTCACCAAAAACAGCCTCTACTCGCTGCTGACGAATGTCACGTACATCGGCAAGATCAAGTACAAGGACGAGGTCCACAGCGGCGAACACGAGGCCATCGTGCCCGACCAGCTCTTCCAGCAGGCCCAGACGCTCTTGCAGCGAAACGGACACACCGGCGGCAGAGACGTCCGCAACAAGCACGGTGCTCTGCTACGAGGCCTGCTTCGCTGCAGTCCTTGCGGACGCGCGATGTCGCATACCTATACGTCGAAAGGGAACCGCCGCTACCGCTATTACGTTTGCGGTACAGCGCAACAACGCGGGTGGTCTGAATGCCCCTCTCCATCGGTTCCCGCTGGCGAGATTGAGCGATTCGTCGTCGACCAGATCAAATGCATCGGGGGGCGACCCCGCTGTGATCGCCGAAACCGTCCGCCAAGTCCGCCAGCAGACAGAAGGTGGCATCGAGCGGTTGAACCATGAACGCGAGGCCGTTCACCAGCAACTGCATGACGACAACGCACGCCTGCAAGTCGCCTCCGGCGTGGCCAGCGATTTGGAACGTGTGTCGAGCCTGGCGGAGACCCAGGAGCGCATTCGCAGCGCCGAGCGCCGGTTGACCGAAATTGACAACGAGTTGATCACGCTCAATGGTGAACTCGTCGATCATGCAGAGGTAGCCAAGGTGCTGGCCAACTTCGACGACCTGTGGCAAGCACTCGTGCCGCGCGAACAGGCTCGCGTACTGGAACTGCTGGTTGAGCGCGTCGAATACGACGGCGAACACGGCAACGTCTCACTCACGTTTCACCCTTGCGGCATCAAGTCGCTGACCCAAGAACTCACCAATCAGCAGGAGGACGCCGCATGAACGAGACGCTCAAGGTCACTCGCAAGTTTCACGTCGCACGCCGGCACCACGGCCGCAAACAACTCCGTGACGGAGAAGCTGCCGACCTGCCAACCGGTCGCGTCCCTCGCATCGCCCGCCTGATGACGCTGGCGATCCGCTGTGACCAACTGATCCGTGACGGCGTTATCGCCAACCAGTCGGAGCTCGCCGAGTTCGGCCACATCACGACGGCACGCATGACGCAGATAATGGTGCTGCTGAACCTCGCCCCCGACATCCAGGAGCAGATTTTGTTTCTGCCACGGACCGAGCACGGCCGCGACATGGTGAAGGAAACGGACGTTCGCCCCATCGCCTCCACGCTTTATTGGCGGAAACAGCGGCGGATGTGGGCAGCGTTGCAGCGAGATATCGAGAACGCCAACGCGAGTTCGCGGTAGGTTGGCTTTGCCCCTCGAACCCAACCAGGTTGCTAACAAGCAAGGGGTTGCTAATCCGAGAGCGCGAGAGTTCGCCGGTGATTTTTCGGACAGACGGAGGCAACCCTTGCCTTTGGCACCCTCCGCGACAACGCCGAGAGCGTCGGGCCAACGCGGCCATCATCGGAAACTCTTTCGCAGTCTGCGGATAACTCGCTACCGTTGGCAGTCGCCACTTTCACCCTCAGAGCTAACTCGCGTGTCGCTCCGATTTCGCGAATGGAAATGAGTACGCCCGGCAGGATTCGAACCTGCGACCTGCGGATTAGAAGTCCGCTGCTCTATCCAGCTGAGCTACGGGCGCTCAAGAGGAGGGTGATTGTACACGATGGACCTCCGCCTGTGATGCCGTTTGCCTCGCGTCCATTCCATCTCCGGCGGTAGGATGACGCCAGTCCCGCGGGGAACAAGCTCCCCGATTCGTTTTCGGAGCAACGACACTATGAACCGACTGACCGTTCTCGTGGCCTGTGGAATCCTCCTGCTGCTTGGTGGCGCCTCCAACGCCGGCAACTGGCCAGCCTGGCGCGGGGCCGACGGACGCGGGATCAGTCCCGACACCAACCTGCCGGTGGAATTTGGTCCGACAACCAATCTCACCTGGAAAACCCCGCTGGCCGGCGAGGGCAACTCGACACCGATCATCTGGAACAACCGGGTCTTTGTCACCGGTCCCCGCGACAGTGGCAAGATCCGCAGCCTGATCTGCATCGATCGCAAGACCGGCCGCGAACTCTGGCACCACGACATCCCGTTTCCCGACAAGGAAACCGCCCACAACGACAACCCGTTCTGTTCCGGGTCGCCCACCACCGACGGCCACCTGGTCTACGCCAGCTTCGGTTCGGCCGGCATCGTCGCCTGTGATTTTTCCGGCAAGGTCATCTGGCACCGTCAACTCGGACCACTGGCACACGTCTTCGGTCCGGCCACCACGCCGGTGCTCTACAAGAACCTGCTGATCACTCATCGTGGACCCGGAGAACCCACCCACATCGTGGCACTCGACAAAAGGACCGGTCGAACCGTCTGGGACACCGTCGAGGTGGGCAAGAATCACCAGTTGTACGGATCGTGGTCGACCCCGATCTTCTACCGGGTCGGTGACCGGGACGAATTCGCGCTGTCGATGCCCGGCGAGTTGAAAGGGTACGACGCGTTGACCGGGAAGCCGCTCTGGAAATGCCAGGGCCTGGGACCCAGCAATTATCCTGACACGGCCGTCGGCGACGGCGTGCTGCTGGGTGTCAGCGGGTTCCGCAAGTCGATGATGGCGGTCCGGATGGGCGGTCGTGGCGACATCACCACCACGCACCGTTTGTGGCACGTCGAACAAACACCCCAGCGGGTCGGGTCGGGTGTCGTTCACGACGGGCACCTCTACATCGCCAACGATCCGGGGCTCGCCGAGTGCATCAATGTCAAAACCGGCAAGACAGTCTGGAAGCACCGCCTGGGAGGTCGGCTCTGGGGTTCCATGCTGAAGGCCGGCGACCGACTCTATGTCGCCAACACCCAGGGCCAGGTCTTCGTGCTGGCCGCCTCGACCACCTACCGCCAGATCGCCCGCAATGACATGGGCGAACACATCAAAGCCGCTCCGGCTGCCTCCGACGGACAATTGTTCCTGAGAACCTACAAGACCCTGTATTGCCTGGGCGAGCGAAAACAGTCAAAGCGAAACTGACTTGTCCTGGCCGTGCCGGATCGATCGTCCGGCCTGGCGGGTGGAGCACTAGAACCCGTAATCCGCCTTCAGCTTCGACTCGTCTCGCCACCTGGGCGCGGTCTTCTCGATCTGCTTCGTGTGACGTGCCAGCCCCGAGCAGTTGGTCGCCAGCACCTCGAACATCCGGTGCGCGACAATCCGGTGTCCCAGGTCGCTCTGATGAATCCCGTCATAGTGAACGATCCAGTCGGCGTGTCCACTGGCATCCAGCAGGTCCACGAACAAGCAGTCCTGATCCCGGGCCACCTGGGCAATGCCACGCCCGTACCGGTGAAAGATCTCGAGATTCGCCTTGGTCCATGGCTGGCCGCCCCCGCCAAAGTCGGTCATGTAATAAGGCGTCGGAAGAACGATGACTGGTTGAATTGTCTTACGGATGGTGGCAATCACTCGTGTCATCTCGGCCTGGAACACGTCCAGGGGGGTTCCACCGCGGGCGTCGTTGAGACCGTAGGAGATGATCAGCAGGTCGGGACGGTGGTCCAGCACGTGCTTCTGCAACCGCTGGTTGGCAGCCGGTTTCCCACTGTGCTTGTAACACGGACTCCGGGTCGAAATGACATTGGCGCCGATACCATTGTTGATGACCTCCATCGATTTTGCCTGGAAATCATTGATCAGGCGTCCGAGTACCGAGACCCAGCATCGCGAGGCGTTGGTGCTCCAACCCCCGGCCGTGGTGCTTTCTCCCAGTGCCACCATCCGGCGGAATTCCGTTGGGTGCCAGTCGCGTTTCCCGGCCGGTTCCGGCTTCGATTCCGCGAGGGCCAGATTGGACGTGGTGACGGCCAGCGAGTTGACGAGCAACCGACGACGTGTGAGTGGCGGCATGGTGATCATCCCCGGCAAAGACAAAAAAAACGGGCCGGCACCCCATTGGGGCACCGGCCCGTGATGTTATCACGAAACCGATCCGCGTCCGATCTGCTGGGATCAGACGAGTTCCTTGATCGGGTCCATTTGCGACAGGTACTGCGGCCGACCGGCGGGATCCTTGACCGTCGCCGTGCGGACATCAACGCCCAGGTTCTTGTAGACCGTGGAGAAGATCTCCTGCACGTGCACCGGCCGCGAATGGGCCCGTTCGCCCAGTCGGTTGGTGCTGCCAATGGCCTGTCCACCCTGGATACCACCACCGGCAATGTAGGCACAACTGACCTGCGGCCAGTGGTCGCGACCGGCGTTCTTGTTGATCCGCGGGGTTCGTCCGAACTCGCCCCAGACCAGCACGGTCACGTCGTCGATCATGCCCCGCTCTTCCAGGTCGCTGATCAAGGCCCCGACGGCCTGGTCGATCCGGGTTCCGTGGTGACGAACCAGTCCCTCGTTGTTGCCGTGGCTGTCCCAACGACCAAACGTGAGAGTCACACAACGAACACCCACTTCGACCAACCGCCGTGCCCGCAGGATCAGCGTGTTGTCAGTGGCCGCCCCGACGTACTTGTAGGTGTACGGCTTGCCGTCACCGTACTTCTCACGGATCTCGGGAGCTTCTTTCTCGATGTCCAACGCATCGACCAACTTGCTGGAGGTCAACACGTCAAAGGCCTGCTGTTCGTAGGAATCGATCGCCGTCAACTGGCCACTGGCGTCCACGTCGCGACGCAACCGATCGATGCTCTTGAGCAGTGACTTGCGATCACCCAGCCGGTCGGTGGTCACGCCGTTGAGCTTCATGTTGGCCAGCCCCTCGCCATCCGGAATGAACGGCGCGAAGGTCGCTCCCAGGAACCCGGGCGTACCGGGATTCCGCCACACACCGTCGGTCTTCATGCCAACGTAGGGGGGAACACTGCGGTCGGCCGGCCCCTGGAGCCTGTGCAACACGCTGCCCATCGCAGGGTGGCCACCAACCGAACGCATCTCGGCATAACGGAACCCGGTCATGCACTGGAACGAATCGTGACGTCCCTCGCAGCCGACCACGGCCCGCAACACCGCTGCCTTGTCCATCGACTCGGCGATCCTCGGAAAACACTCGCCAATCTGGATCCCGGGCACGCTGGTCGCGATCGGCTTGAACGGGCCACGGATATTCTTGGGAGCCTCGGTCTTGATCTCCCACATGTCCTGGTGCGGAGGACCTCCCCCCAGGAAAATGTTGATCACCGCCTTGTGGTTCATGCGGGTCTTGCTGGCTGCATCGGCCCGCAACAAGTCGGCCTGGTTCAGGCCAAAAGCACCGACACCCAGAGCACCGATCTTCAGCATCCCACGACGGGACACCCCGTCGCAGTACCCAGAACGAACGTTCTTGTCTCGAGATCCAAAGATAGTCAGCATTGACCAACTCCGCTGTTTTTCAGGTTCACAACAGTACCTTTTTATGCGATCGGCATTCCCCGAGTCAACTTGAAGCTGAATTCTCCAGTTGATCCTTCAATCTTCGTAATGCCCTCAAATGCCGCATCCCGGCGGCTGCCGGAGAGAGTCCCAGGGCCTCGGCGGCTTCACTGTTGGTGAGTTGTTCGAAATGCCTCATCAACAGGATTTCGCGGTCGTCTTCGGCCAACTCCTCGATCGCCTCGTGGTACCGCAATTGCAGTTCCCGACGAATCGACGCGGCAACCGGAGTCAACTCGGCATCGGCCAACCGTGCCGCGAGGTCCAGGGAACTCTGGCCCGAATGCGCCCGGGCGGTCAGTGACCGTTCGCGATCCACGCTCCGACGTTGCGCCTGCCTGTGCCGGCGGTGCATATCGATCATGCGGTCTCGGGCGAGTTGCCGGAGCCAGAGATGAAAAGGCAAAGCGGGCTGATCAAGGTAGGTGGCGAGCCGGTTGGAGGCTTCCAGCAGCACGTCCTGGACGACATCACTGGCATCCACACGGCGACCTATCGCCCGATCCATGCGGTGTCCGACCAGTTTCCTCAACGCGTCCCGGTGCCGGTCCATCAGCCCCTCAACCGCCTGCTGATCCCCGTCTCGCGCGGCGGCGAGCAGTTCCTGGGTGCGTTCCGAATCGGGCCAGAGGCGTTGCGAGTTTTCCGTCATGGAACCGGGAACCGTCTTTACGACCGCAGGCACCCCTGTTCTGTCACCTCCGGTGGCAACCCGGTGTCGGAATCGGGTGCCACGTCCTCCAGGCGGTAATCTTCGATTGCCAACCCCTCGACAGCCACCTCCTGCAATCTCTGCCATCCCCGGGTCACCAGATCCTCGCGGCGGGCCACGTCGGCGGGATCCAGTTGCCGCTTGTCGAACGGCCCCTCGACCGCCACCGGCGCGAACCTGTCATCCACAATGAACTGGGCCTGGACAACGTTGCATCGCACGTGCCGTTCGGGCTCGATCGTCAACGCCGTCGCGGGCATTTCACCGATCACGAACGACAGGTACAGATCACTCTCACAGATCTCCTCAACCGGAAATCCACAGACAGCGCAGACGTAACCTTTGTCGCAGTGGGCCATGAGATCATTGTAATACAGAGCGATGAAATAGGTGGCAAGAAAGGGAAAAAGGAGGTCGGCTGACGGGTGGTCAGTGCCGGGAACGTGTGCCACACTGGGAGCACACCCATCGTCTCCGGAATTCTCCGGAAGTCCCTGTCGCCTGTTTTCCAGTTCCCGGCACCTCCACGATGTCGCTCGCACGCTTCAGCGTCAACAACCGCGTTTTGGTCAACATGCTGATGCTGGTGATCCTGCTGGCCGGCGGGATCTTCGCGTTCACGCTGGTTCGCGAATTTTTCCCCGAGTCGCGACCCAACAAGGTAATGATCGCGGCGGTCTATCCGGGCCAGCAACCCGAGGAAGTCGAGAAGTCCGTCACGATCAAGGTCGAGGAGGCGGTGCACGACATCGAGGGGATCGAGAAGGTCGACTCAACCGTCTCGGAGGGAATGAGCCTGACGTCGCTGACACTCTACAACGACGTCAAGGACATCAACGTGCTGCTGCAGGAGGTCAAGAGCGAGGTTGACGCGCTGACCGATCTGCCCGACGACGTCGAACGGGTGACCGTTGAAAAAATGGAACCCCGGCTCCCGGTCATCAGCGTGGCACTCTATGGACAGGGCACCGAAGCCGAGTTGAAGCGTTCGGTCAAGGCGTTGCGAGACGACCTGCTGCTGCTGCCCGGCGTCAGCGATGTCCAACTCTCGGGAATCCGCGACGACGAGATCAGTATCGAGTTGAAGCCGCTGAAGTTGCTCGAGTACGACGTGACCTTCGACGAGGTGGCCACGGCCGTCCGCGGGGTCAACCTCGACGTGTCCAGCGGGCAACTCAAGGGGGATCGCCTGACGGTTTCGGTCCGCATGCTGGGAGAAGAACGTCGTGGGGTGGATCTCCAGGACATCGTCATACGCAGCGACCCGGACGGTCGCGAGGTGCGATTGAGGGACCTGGCCACCGTCAGCGACGGGTTCATCGAGAGTGATCTCGAGAGCTACTTCAACGGCGAACCGGCGGCCCACTGTGTCGTCTACAAGACACCCAGCCAGGACGCGATCCAGATCTCGCGGCTGGTCAAGGCCTACGTCAACGGGAAGCGCGGCGCGGACTTTGACCCCTTCGGGTTCCAGCAAATTGCCAACGACCCCTGGTACATCAAGCCGGTCTCGACAGTCGGCAGTGGGCTCAGTTGGCTAATGACCGTCATCAGTGGCCGAGGTGATCCCCGAACCATCTACGAACAAAGTGCTGCCCAGCCCTTCGAACACCAGTTCCAGGTCGCCCTGCACACCGACCTCGCGAGATTCATCGAGGGGCGACTGGACCTGATGACCCGCAATGGCCGTGCCGGATTGCTGCTGGTGCTGATCAGCCTGGTGCTGTTTCTCAACTGGCGAGTCGCCATCTGGGTCGCCACGGGACTGCTGGTCTCCTTCCTGGGCACCTTCACCGTCCTCTGGGCCCTGGGTGAAACGATCAACCTGTTGAGCATGTTTGGATTGATCATCGTCCTGGGGATCATCGTCGACGACGCGATCATCATCGGCGAGAACATCTTCCGTCACGTCGAGGAGGGATTGCCGGCAAAAGAGGCGGCGATCAAGGGAACCGACGAGGTGACCTGGCCGGTCTGCGTGACCGTGATGACCACGATTGCGGCGTTCGCACCCCTGTTGTTCATCAATGGACAGATCGGGGACTTCATGAGAGTCCTGCCGATCGTGGTGCTGGCCGCGTTGACCGTCTCGCTGATGGAGGCACTGGTCATCCTGCCGGCCCATCTCGCGCACATCAAGACAGGCCCCAAGATCACCAACCTGACCGGCTGGCGGCGCGTTCTGCGGCGGTTGGCCGAGGCCCCCGACCGGTTGATGCAGGGCAAGCTGGTCGACTTCTATGAACGACTGTTGCGGATCGCGCTGAGATGGCGGTACATCACGCTGTCGCTCGCTTTCTCGACCGTGGTGCTCAGCTTCGGGCTGATCGCAGGTGGAATTGTTGAACTGGTGTTCATCCAGAAGATGGACAGCGAGACGATCATGGGCGGGGTCGAGATGCCGGTGGGAACCGTGGTCAGCCAGACCCGCCAACAAGTCAAGCGACTCAATGACTTTGCCCTGACCCTGCCGGAAGTGAAGAACGTCCAGATGTTCGTCGCCATGCAGGTGGACCTGCAGGGAGGCGGCGGAGCCGAAATGCAATCGCACCTCGGGCAACTCGTCCTGGAACTCCGCGCCGCCGACAAACGCAACGCCGATGGACAACGCTCCAGTGACGAACTGTTGTCCGAACTCCGGGAATTCTCCCGCACGCTCCACGGTGTCAACTCGGTCAGCTGGGACTCGATGAATGGCGGACCCGGAGGACGGGATATCCACATCAAGGTCTCCGGACCCGACTTCGAGGAACTGACCGAGGTAGCCAAGGAACTGCAGCAGACCCTCGATTCCTACACCGGCGTCTTTGATCTTGATGACGACCACGACGAGGGAAAACGAGAGATGACCCTGCGGCTCAAGGAGACAGCCCGGCCGACGGGAATCGACGAGGCGAGACTGGGAACCCATATCCGCAGCGCACTCTATGGACGCGAATCGCATCGGATCAGTCGCAACCGCGAGGACATCCGGGTGATGGTGAGGTACCCCGAGGCCTACCGGGCCAGCCTGTATCACCTGGAATCGATGTGGATCCCCACGGCGGTGGTGGCCGGGGTCCGCAGTTGGGTGCCGCTCAACGAGGTGGCCCGGTTCGAGCCGGGCGAGGGATTCACCGCCGTGCACCGCAGCCAGCGACAACGAGCCGTGTCCGTGTTCGGAGCCGTCGACTCCGAGGTCGCCGATTCCTCGGTCGTGGTCAACCGGGTTCGAGAAGATTTTGACAGCAAGATCGCACCGAACTACCCGGATGTCCGCATCGAGTTCCTGGGGAATTTCGAGGAACGCAGCAAGGCATTCGGCAGTCTCTGGATCGCCTTTCCGGTGGTCCTGGTCCTGATCTACATGATGCTCGCCGGCCTGTTCCGCAGTTACACGCAACCGGTCGTCGTGATGGCAGCCATCCCGTTTGGCCTTTTGGGAGCGATCGTCGGACACTGGATCACCGGCAACCCGATCACCATCCTCAGTGAAATCGGGTTCGTCGCCCTGGCCGGCATCCTGGTCAACGACAGCCTGATCCTGGTCGACTTCATCAACCGCCGAATCCGCCTCGGCGAAAATTCGTTCGAAGCCAGCGTCAGCGGAGCCCGCTCGCGGCTCCGTGCCATCCTGCTCACAACTCTCACGACCGCGTCAGGACTGACACCGCTGATGTTCGAGACCAGCTTCCAGGCAAAGTTCCTCGTCCCGATGGCTGTCACGCTGACCTACGGGTTGATCTTTGGCACCGCGCTGACGCTGGTGATCGTCCCGTCGCTGAACCTCGTCTTCCTGGACACCAAGAAACTGGCCGGTTTCGAAGACGACCCGGACGATTAGTAGGTCCAGTTGAGCGAGAAGCTGAAGTTCTGGGTCCAGAAACTCGACCGGTTCACATCGATCGTCGGGAACAGGCCCTCGGAGGGATTGCCCGCCCAGTTGATGCTCCCGTACGGTCGCGCCACGTGGCCGACGAACAACATCGTGTAGCCAAACCGGAAGTTCGCATCGCTGAGAAGCCTCGACCGTCTCAGGTACGGAAGCTTTGCGAAAATCGGTGCCTCGGCAAAAAACGATTGCTCGATGACTTCCGACACGTGAGTGTGTCGATCCCGATCACTGAAACGGTTGGGCTGCGGATCACCGGGAGTGGACACCAGGAAGTCGGGCTGGCGTGTCACCATGCCGATGTTGTTGCCCCTGAGATTCAGCCGTTCGTTGTTGGCAGTCAGGGCAAACTTGGTCTGGCCCCAGAGCTTGAACTTCTCACCGCCCAGGTCGTACCTCAGCCCGATCTCCGGACCGATCAGGTCACTGCGTGAGACGTTGCTCAGCGTCGAGGTCATCGGGTACATCGTGGGATCGTTGTAGTGGATGAACCGGAACTCGTCTGTGTTTCCACCACCGCCACCACCACCGCCACTGCCACCCTCCTCGACCAACGCCGCGTTGTCGATGATCCCGTCCTGGTCCTCGTCAAAGTTGTTCGGCGGCGAGTGCAACTTGATGTCGCCGTTGAACGGTTCATCCAGGTCCTCGAGATTGTCGTAGCTCAAACCACTGTCCTGGCCGTAAAAGCCGAAACTCTCCTGCAGCCGCAGGTAACGCACTCCAACCGTCGGACGGACCAGGAATTTCCTTCCGCGAAACGCGGGTGCCAGGATCCAGCTGATAGACATCCCGTACGTGCGACTCTTGGAAGTCAAACGGAACTCGAGATCGTAGGGAGCGGTGACGCCAAAGGATGTCCCGTCATCCAGGGGCAGACCACGGAGGTTCAGCAGGTTGTTTTGCAGAATGAAATCCTGGCCCGTGGTCTCGTCGTCACTGTCACCACCGGTCTGGCCGAATTCGCTTCCGGCATTTCCGATATCGTTGAGCAGAAAATCGGGAGGTGACAGCAACATCAGCAACGTGCTCTTCTGACCACCGCGACCACGCCCCAGGGTGTCTCGAGCATCGAAATTCTCGTCGGTGCTCTGGCCAAAACCCTCGACAATCAATCCGCTGTCATCCGGGTCGAAGTACCCCCATTGCATACGGAGTCCCATCCCGGTGGGACTTTCGATCGCATTCTGGATTTGCACCGCGTCGTAGTAGTTGAAACCCGGAATCCCAGCTTGCGGGACACCCCGGAACTGGTCAATCACGCTTTGTTCCTGGCTTCCGTCGCCACCACCACCACTGTCACCCAGGTCGTACGGATCCTGTTCCAGAATCGGCAGGACCAGGTCCTTGTAGGACAGGGCACCCTTGTGGCCGATGAAGCCAGTCGGCTTGCGTGTCCTGGCCGTCAGCAGATCAATGTTGAACACTGTCCGCCGGCCACGATTCGACGCAGTCCGGTTCCACATTCCATCCCGGATGTAGTGCTTGTCGTACTCGAAGTCGTACATCGAGTTGGCCGGGTACGGCGCCATCGACGCCGGTGCCATGCCCTGCGGTGGAGGCCCTTGAGCCGTCACCTCGTTGCCCGTTACGGCCAGGGCCAACAGGCAGATTGCCAGCGTCAGTCGCCGTGACATCCGCATCAGATCATCCTTGACTTACAACCGAACCAGGCAATTCGCCCACACGACATCCGCGCGTGAGCGTGGACCTAACGGTTTTATCGGTCAGGAAATCTGGCAACCTGTAACGATTATCGGGAACATGCCGGATTTGGTGATTGTCCGGGAGATGCGGCTTGTGTGGTAGGTATTTGAACCTAAAGACTTATGTAGAAAACACTTAGGCTCGTTTTACTACAACATCGGACCAATCGGCCAAGGGCAAAATTCCTCTTCACCAATCCCCTGGCTTTCACTCTTGGTCTGTTTTCCNCTGGCCACGGCGATGATCTCGTCAAAGATCTCCTGGCCGACATCCGCGACGGACGCCCCCTCGAGAATACGTCCGGCATTGATGTCCATGTCGTCACTCATCCGGTCAAACATCGGGCTGTTGGAGGAGATCTTGATGCAGGGCACCGGTTTGCAGCCAAAGCAACTGCCACGGCCGGTCGTGAACACCAACACGTTGGCCCCGCCAGCCACCATGCCGGTGATCGAGGCCGGATCGTAGCCGGGTGTGTCCATCACGACAAAGCCGCGAGTCGTGACAGGTTCGGCGTACCGGTACACCTGCTGCAAGGCGGTGCTGCCACCCTTGGCGATCGCTCCCAGCGACTTCTCGTAGATCGTCGTCAAACCACCCTTCTTGTTTCCCACCGACGGGTTGTTGTTGATCTCGGCACCGAATTTTGCCGCGTAGTCCTTCCACCAGTCGATCAATGCCACGAGTTTCTCACCCACCTCGCGGCTCTGGGCGCGCCGGGTCAAAAGATGTTCACCACCGTAGATCTCGGGTGTTTCACCCAGGATCGAGGTCGCGCCGGCGGCCACCAGCAGATCACTGGCCACTCCGACAGCCGGGTTGGCCGTCACGCCACTGTTGCCGTCACTTCCCCCACACTCGGTCCCCAGGATCAGTTCTGACACGGGGATCTCGGTGCGGCTGGCCCGGTTGACCTCCGGCAGCATGTCCTTCAGGACCCCCACCGCCCGGTCAACCGTTTTTCTCACGCCTCCCTCGTCCTGGATGTTCATCACCAACGAAGCCGCATCCGGACCGTCCGTGGCACCCTCCAGGCCCTGCAATTGCACCAGCCCATGATTGTCGACCAGGAACGAGCCCTGTCCGGTCTCGCACCCGAGTCCCAACACCAGGTAACCACCGATATTGGGGTGCTTGGCAAACCCGGCCAGCGTCCTTGCCAACTGCTGGTGATCGTCACCACCGAACTGCATCGCGCAACCGCCCTGGTGAACCAGGGGAACAATGCCGTCGATATTCGGATAATCCTCCAGCAATCCCTCATCAAAGGCTCTCGCGACGTATTTCGAGGCGGTGGCCGAACAGTTGACGGTGCTGACGATACCCAGGTAGTTCCGCGTTCCGGCCTTGCCGTCGGCGCGACGGTAACCCTGGAAGGTTCGATCGGTAATCGGATCCGGCGGTGCCGGGACATCGGCAGAAAACGCGTAATCGAGATCCAGGTCNCCGGGTTCCACGTTGTGGACGTGCACCCACTGGCCGGTCGCGATCGGCTCGGTGGAATACCCGATGACTTGTCCGTACTTGCGGATCGGTTCGCCCACGGCAATCGGTCTCGAGGCGACCTTGTGGCCCAGGCCAATCGTCTCCGACGCCGTGAATCCTCCCGGCGTGTCTTGNCCGGCTCCATCGGGGATGCTGGTCCCGGCGGGAACCTCGACACGGGCCACCACGATGTTGTCGTCGTCATGTAGCCGCAGGCAGGGACTGAAGGCAGACTCGCTATTCATCACGACGCTCTCGGTTAGGGAAGCGATCCGTTCTATAGGAATCCTTGGAGAGCATCAATCTCGACGTTGTTGACGGCACCGGGTGCTCGAGGCTCGATTTGCCCGACACTCGGTCTTCTCAGTTTCCGGTCAAATTGATATTCTCCCGCCGCCTGAACCCCTTCCTTGGCATGAACGGAGTCCCGCCATGATTGGTGCCCAACTGAGCCCACGCGAGTACTTCAACCTCTGCAGCAAGACCTTCGAATCACTCGACCTCGAATCCATCGAGACGATGGCTCAGCACATTCACTCGGCCTGGCTCGACGGCAACTTCGTCTTCATCTGTGGCAACGGTGGAAGCGGGGCCAACGCATCACATTTTTGCGAGGACCTGGGCAAGAGTTCCCTGGACCCCGCGGACTTCAACAACGACAACATGCCCCGGCTCAAGGTGCTGTCGCTGACCGACAACACGCCCTACATCCTGGCATGGGGAAATGACGAGGGGTTCGAGCGGATCTTCGTCGAACAGTTGAAGAACTTCGCCTCACCCGGAGACATCCTGATCTCCATCAGTGGCAGTGGCAACAGCCCCAACNTCCTGCGAGCCGTCGACTGGGCCAACAACCACGAGATGACCACGTGGGGCGTCACCGGATTCGACGGGGGCCAGNTGCAACAACTGGCCGACCACAACCTGCACGTCCCGTCGGATGACATGGGGTTGGTCGAGAGTGTCCACCTGGTCGCCTTCCACTGGGTGCTTGATGACGTCTACGCCCGCATCAACGGCGTGGGTCGCCACGAGACCCAGGAATTTCGTCGGGCGGCCTGAAACAGAACACGTCGCCTGCCCGGGCCCGCCCACGCACCGTCACTCCCTAGTGCGGCAACGGCACCGCCGGTGGATCAACCGATCCCAGCTTGTTGGCAGGTGCGGCGAATTCTCGNCCCGACTTGAGGTCGTCGAGCAATCCGATGATGACCTGGGCNGGAATCGCGTGCGATTCGGTGCGTCCTTCCCGAGCGATGTTGATCCCCACGGCTCGCCCCCGCAGGTTGACCAACGGTCCCCCGCACTGCTCGGGCTTCAACACCGTGTCGTGGGCAAACGCGTTGGGAAAGCCACCCCTGCGAAAACTCAGCTGCCCGCCCAGCTTGTTCATGAAAATGCTGCGATCCTGGATGTGTTGTGCGGGAGATCCCAACCGCGCATTGGCATCAAACTCGACCTTGCCGCGAAGCACTCGCATNGGCAGGATCTCACCGGGCCGGAACTTGCGGATCTGGTTCCGCAGCACCTCNCCGCGAGGAATCGCGGTGCCGGCAACACTCAGGATCACGTCGCCGGCCTTCAGACCGATCCGGCTGGCTCCACTGTTGGGCATCACCCGCGAGATGCGGGCGCCGCCGGCAATGTCTTCAAAGCCAATCCCCAGGAACCCAAACAGGTGGGGGATCCGCCGTCGGTGGATACTGACCACACCGACAGCCACGGGCAGTTCGTTCGGGCCACAGGTGGCCAACAGCGATCCGACCGACGGATCCTCGTCTGTCTGCCACTCCACCACCGGCAAGCCGGTGGCGTCCAGCTTGAGCATCGCGAGGTCATGCTCGGGGTGAAATCCCACCTGCCGGGCCGGGTGCTTGGTGCCATCCTTCAACTGGCAACTGATCGCCCCGCCGTTGATGCCGTTGATCTGGCTCGCCTTGGTCAACACCCAGCCATCGGCGGCCACGATCGCACCCAGCGCCTTCTGTCGTCCATCGACCAGCACCACCACGGTCGCTTGATTCGGTGACTCGACGATGGAACGGAACGCGTTGCGGATCGCCGCACCACTCTTGTACAGATCTCGAGGCAACCGTCGCGGCGCCGCGGCGCCGGCGACGAGCACCGATGCCAGGACGACCGCCAGCGGTCTTGCATACCACGTCACAACGCGACTCATGGTCCTCGGCCTCCTGACAGAGTCACCGTAATTTCAACCGGCTTGCCTTGCCGCTGGATCGAGAGTTTCAGCTTGTCACCGGGATTCTTTTTCTGGACATGGTCGAACAAGGAATCAAATCCCTGGAAATCCCGTCCATCGATCCCCACGATCAGATCGCCGGTCTTCACCCCCGCCTTGGCCGCCGGCATGTTCGGATTCACATCGGTCACAGTGCAACCCTTGTCGTGATCAACCCCGTTGATGCCGAGCACCGGCTTGCGGCCACGACTGGGACGTCCAAAAGCCTTGCCATCCAGGAACTGTGCCCAGCCCTCGGTGTAGGCCCGAACCGGAACGTGAAAGTTCCAGGTGGTCGGTGCCCCGATCCGGCTGTGGATTCCGATCACGTTGCCAGCCAGGTCAAACAGAGGTCCACCCGAGTCTCCGCCGACCAACGTGCAATCGGTCTGTACGAACCCACTCTCGGTTCGGATCACCCGTCCCAAACGCACCACCGGGGGACGGGTTCGCTGGTAACCGCCCGGATGCCCCAGCGCCAGGCACCAGTCTCCGTTGCGAACATCCTGGGGCCGAGCCAGTTGCCGGAATGGAAATGGTCCCTTGCCCTCGATCTTCAACACCGATGCATCCAGTGCTCGGTTGAGCCCCAAAGTGCGGCCTTGCAGTGTCCGACCATCCGAGAGAAACACGACGACACGACGATTCGGAGCACCGGTCACGTGGGCGGCCGAAAGCACGTAACCGTCAGCGCTGACGATCACTCCACTCCCAGCACCTCTTCCGATTCTCAGGCCAACCGTCGCCTTCGACAGGTCCTTGACGATTTCACCGACCCGCTTCTGGATCGCCAGCAGATCGGAAACATCCCGGGGAACCGAACGCGTGAATGCGTCCGGCTGCATCGGGCGGGTCACGACCGGGGCCTTCACCACCGGCAGATCCCGTGGCACCGGCGGAGGAGGAGGCGACACCGGTTCGGCTGCGGTCACAACGGCGGGGCCGAAAACAACCAGCACCGCGAGCACCAGCACCGAGAACCGTCCATGCCTCATTCAGAACTCCTCTCAGGGTCGCCGTCAGACTCGTGAACACACAATCCCCAAACCCAAAATACGCGACATCCGTGACTTTCCGCAAGTTGAGGCGCCTTCTCGGTCCAACGGCTCTCGGATATGCTTACGACCACATCCGGCAACTTCCGCGGCTCCCCGATCCAATGAACGTTCTTGAAACCCCGCTGGTCGGCGTACTGGTCATCGAACCTCGTGTTTTCGAAGACCAGCGAGGCTTCTTTCTCGAGACCTACCAACAAACGCGTTTTTCCGAGGCGGGAATCGACATCGCATTTGTACAGGACAACTGGTCGCATTCAACGCGGGGCACACTCCGCGGACTGCACTATCAGCTCTCCCGTCCCCAGGCCAAGCTCGTCCAGGTCGTCACCGGGAGTGTCTTTGATGTCGCTGTCGATCTCCGTCGTGAATCCCCCAGCTTCGGACAGTGGTACGGAACGACCCTCTCCCAGGAAAACCATCGCCAGTTGCTGATCCCCCGCGGCTGTGCCCATGGTTTCCTGGTCACAAGCGACTCGGCGGATTTCCAGTACAAGTGCAGCGACATCTATCACCCCGAATCCGAACGCACGCTGCTGTGGAACGACCCGGACATCGGCATCGAATGGCCACTGCAGTGTGACCCGATTCTCTCGGCGAAAGACCGGGCCGGTCTTCCGCTGGCACGGGCTGAGTGTTTTGAAACAACCGGCCCCGGAGTCCCGGGGGATGCCTGAATCACTCGAATCGCAGTCACCCCGGCTGGCGTTGTTGATGGGCGACGTGGCCGGCGTGGGGCCGGAGGTGGTCGCCCGGACACTGGCCGCCTTCCCGGACAATTCCAGGCCGCTGGTCGTCGGGCACCCCGATGTCCTGGTCCGTGCCCTGGAACTGGTCGGGCTGAACCAGGTGGTCCAGCCGGTCGACTCGCCCCACAGGGCCTCCGGTGACAAGGATCGGCCGGGCATCGATTGCTGGAACCCTTCGACGGCCGATGTGAGTGACATCCCCGCCGGACTCGTCGACGCCCGCTGCGGCCGCGCCGCCGCCGACTGGCTGCTCGAAACCGCCAACGCCGCTCTCGACGGTCACGTCGATGCCCTGGTCACCGCGCCGCTGAACAAGGCGGCACTGGCCGCCGCGGGAATCGACGTCCCCGGTCACACCGAACTTCTCGCCCGCGCCTGCGGCCAGGACTCCGTCGGCATGATGCTCTACCTCCCGCCGACCGCCACCTCCGGATCCAACTCCCACGGACTGGGTGTCACGCACGTCACGTTGCACACCTCGATCGCCAGTGTCCCCGGGCTCCTGTCAACCAGCAGGATCTCTGACCACATTCGACTCATCGACGGTTTCCTGCGGCGGATCGGCTGCACGTCACCCCGGATCGGTGTGTGTGCACTGAACCCTCATGCTGGTGAAGACGGGCTCTTCGGGAACGAAGAACAAACGACCATTGCTCCGGCAGTCGCCGACGCGATCGACAAGGGCCTGGACGCGCGGGGTCCGTTCCCGGCCGACACGCTGTTGCATCGCGCGGCCTCGGGAGAATTCGACGGGGTCGTCGCCATGTACCACGACCAGGGTCACATCGCACTGAAACTGATCGGCTTCCAGGCCGCTGTCAACGTGACACTGGGATTGCCGATTGTCCGTACCAGTCCCAGCCATGGGACCGCATTCGACATCGCCTGGCAGGGCGTCGCGAACCCCGCCGGAATGCTGGCTGCCGTCGACTCCGCGATAAGGCTGTGTCAGCACCCACCCAACGCCCAACACACCCACAGACAATTGCAGGAACAGCAAGACTGATGCCCGAGGCCCACGAGACACTCTTGTACCTGGTCCGTCACGGGGCCACTCCAGCCAATGAACAGCGACCCTACGTGCTGCAGGGACACGGGATCGACACCTCGCTGAGTGACACGGGACGAAGACAAGCCGAGGCCGTCGCTGGATTCCTGGCCAACAGGCCGCTGGATGTGGTCCTCTCCAGCCCCATGCAGAGGGCCCGTGAAACGGCACAGGCCATCGCAACCCCACACGGGATTTCTGCGGGAGTGCTCGAGTCCATCTCCGAGTGCGACGTGGGTCGATGGGAGGGCCGCGACTGGGGTTCGATCATGGAAGACGACGCCGAGGCCTACCATCTTTTCATGGACGATCCGGCGGCCAACGGCTATCCCGAGGGTGAAAGCTATGCCGATGTCCTCGATCGCGTCGGCGGGCCACTCGACGAAGTGCTCGCTGCACACCGTGGACAAACCGTCGCGGTGGTCGCTCACAACATCGTGAATCGCGTCTACGTCGCCCGACTGATGGGCTGGCCGTTGTCGCGGGCGCGGGAAATCCGACAGGACAACACCGGCATCAATGTCATTCGCGGCCGCGATGACGAGATCACCCTGATGTCCTTCAACGTCCGCTTCCATCTCGACGACGCCGGTCTCTAGACCCCACTGGTTCCACATGACACTCCGCGGCATCATCTTCGACATGGACGGCCCCCTGGTCGATTCGGGACTCGACTTCGACGCCATTCGACGAGACATCGGCCTGCCCGAGAAACACCCGATTCTCGAGGGCGTCCAGGCCATCCCGGAGGGCCCAGAACGCGATCGGGCAATGGAGATCCTCCATCAGCACGAACACCAGGGCGCGCTGCGAGCCACGCCGTTTCCCGGGGTCACCCGGGTACTCGACCGACTCGAACAACTGGCAGTGAGGCGGGGCGTGCTGACCCGAAATTCACGCACGGCGGCCAACATGACCATCCAACGCCTGGGCTGGACCTTCGACACCGTTCTGACCCGTGAAGACGCACCGGCAAAACCCGACCCGACCGGGGTGATCGCGATCTGCCAACAGTGGGGCCTGGACCCCGGAGACGTGCTGTTTGTCGGTGACTACCTCTTCGACCTGCAAGCCGGACACAACGCCGGAACCCGCGCCGTGCTCTTTGCACCCGGGCCGGTGCCATCCTGGTCCGACCAGGCCGACTGGCTGGTGAGTGGATTCGACGAACTGGATGAATTGATCGACCGATTGCGGCTGGAAACCTAGTGCCCGTCGGGGCAACCGGACCAGCCATACGGATTCGTCTACCCCCGGATCGCCCGCGCCTGCTAGAATCCCCGGCTCATCAAGACGCCGAGGCTTCGCATGGATGCGACAAAACACCCGGTCGGCTGGACCGCTGGATTCTTTCTGCTCCTGGGTACGCTGCTGCCGGGCATGCCCGACGCGACGATCGCGCAGAACCCATCACCCCGTCGTGTGACGCCCAAGGCGACCGGCCGGCCGGCCTCACAACCGGCCCGGCAGCAAGCCGGTGCTCCCAAGCGATTGCCACGTAGCCGGCTCCAGTCACCGGACCTCCGTGTCCAGAAACTCGACCCCAAGCTCAAATCCGCGCTGCTGAAATGGGAACTGGCCACGTCTCGGATCAAGACGCTCAAGGGCGAAATTTACCGTTATCACCGTGAGTTCGTTTTCAACACCGAGAAACGTGCCCGGGGAATGTTCTACTACGAATCGCCGGACAAGGGTCGCCTGGACATCTACGCCGCCCAGATCCCCAAGGGGACCATCTCCTCAGTGAAGCAACCCGCTCGGCGTGATCCCAGGACCGGCAAGGTCACCCCCGCTCGCAAGGTGCCGTTGGCTGTTTCCGGTGACAACCCCGAGAAGTGGATTTGTGACGGAACCCAGGTGCTGGAAGTCAACGACGTCGACCGCACCGTGACCAGCCACAAGATCCCCTCCGATTACCAGGGCCGGAGAATCATGGATGGACCGTTGCCGTTCCTCTTTGGCATGCCACCCGACAAGGCCGTTCGCCGGTACCAGATGAGTCTGCTGGGAGAATCCAAGGACGAGGTCTGGATCCGGGCGTTCCCCAGGTGGAAACAGGATGCTGTCAACTACCGGGAAGCCACCGTGATCCTCGACACCGCCACCTACTTGCCCAAGCACGTCCGCCTGACCGCCCCTGACAACACGCAAACCATCTACTCGTTTTTCCGCATGACGGTGAACTCGAAACTCGAGGCACTGGCACAAGTCTTTGGCAGCAGCCCCTTCCGGCCCAACTTGTCGCGGTACCGTGTCGTGGCATCGCAATCGGAACCCGTGGTCCCCTCGGTCATCGGCCTGCCCTGGAAAAAGGCCCAGTCGGTGCTGACCGCGGCCGGGTACAAGGTCAAGTTCACCGCTGGAGTTCCCGCGGCCAAGAGAGATCTGACCTACGTGATCTACCAGCAGGCCCCCCGCCAAAAGGCCCCCCTGGCTCCCGGCAGCCAGATCCAGTTGACGTTCTTCGGCAAACCCGTCGCCGGCGGTTCGAAGAAACGTTAGCCAGTTCCACCTTGCGTCTGCTCCCTCGCCGTTCGTCTACTCGGACATGACAAACCCACCGCAGACGGTCCGGGTTGTCGAATCGGGACGCGGGCCAGGTTCAAGCCGTTGCATGGGCGACCCTGTTTGCCCGTACCGCATCGGCAGACAGGGCAGGCTATGGACGACTCGAACGAGACGTTCCTGGGCATCACCCGCGGCGACCGGCTGGTTGTCGGCGTGCTGGTCGTCGCCGCGTTGACCCTGCTGGCGACTCACTGGGCCCAACTCTCCGGCTGGGGCACACAACCCATCGAAATCGACCGCATCCCGCGAACTCCCTCGGGCTTCCGGCTCGATCTCAACTCGGCCAACTGGGCCGAACTGTCACAGCTGGAGGGGATCGGCGAGACCCTGGCTCGACGGATCGTCGCCGACCGCAAACAAAACGGTCGATTCGCTCACGTCGAGGACCTCCAACGGGTCCACGGCATCGGACCCAGGACGGTCGGCCGTCTGAAACCGTGGCTGACGACCGACCCGCGACCCTAGTTCAACTCGCGAACGTACACGTTCCGCCACCGGCACTTGGCGCCCTTGGGCCATCCCGTCCCACCGTGCACCTGAACCGCCACGCGACCTTCCGCACCCAGCAACTTGGTGATTCCCGCCTTGTCGTATCCCTTGCCGGGAAACGTCGTGCCATTGAACTCGTTGACCTTACGGCCATTGATCCAGGTGGTGATCCGAGGCGGCGACCCGACCACCCGCAGGCGGGCGGTATTCCAGTCGCCGACTTTCCAGGCCGAGACCCAGTCATTGCCGCTGATGGTGAATGCCTTGGGCGGAGCCGTCGCGGTCGGCTTGGTCGTCAACGCGACCAGTTCCTTCTTGTCGTTGTACTTGCCAAAAATGTCGAACGTCCGCGTGTTGAAGCCCCCCGTGCCCTCTCCGTAAATGTGGCCCACGTTNCCGTTGTCGTGGTAGTCGACCATCATCTGGAAACACTGGCCAAGGTTGTTGGAACGGACAAACAGCCCACTGCAGACACCCCAGTCGGGCTTCATGTCGATGAGCAATTCGAAATCTCCGTACGTCTTGTCGGTCAACAGGATTCCCCCGTTGCCGCTGCCGGGAGGATCCTGTTCGCCGGCAATCACGCCGTTCTCAACCGTCCAACTCCCACCGGTGCCGTGACCGATCTTCTCGGGATTCTTGTGCCAACCGGCCAGCGTCTTCCCNTCGAANACCGGCTTGAAACCCGCCTCGCGTTTCTCGACCAACCAGATGTTCCGGAAGTGAAGCGGATTGCCGTGGTTCTGGATGTAGATCGGCCCCAGGTCCACGCCCTCGCGAACCGGGCTGGCCCGGGTGCTGCGGGGCACCTCGATGTTCTTGTGAACAAGGACGCCGTTGTGACGAACCGTCAACCGGGCATTGGCCGTCTTCTTGCCCGCCTTGTCATAACGGGCTGCGATGAAATCGATGTCGTAGGTTTGCCACTGCAACGGCGGCAGGCACATGTTCAGGTCCGGATCCTTGATCTCATAGACCCCGCCACACTCGTTGTGTTTGCCGGCCAGGCCGAACGAATCAAGGATCTGCACCTCGTACCGGCCCTGCATGTAGACGCCACTGTTACTGCGGCCCTGTCCACGACGGGACGGGGAGTAATTCAACTGGAACTCCATGTGCAGGTGGAAGTCACCAAAGTTCCGGAAACTTGTCACTCCCTCGCGGAGCAATCCNTTCTCCAGTCGCCCNCCCTTGAAGTTCTTGGCGGTCGAACCGTCAAANAGCACGATGGCNCCCTTTGGAGCCTTGGCGCCCATCGTCACGCTGCTCCGAACCGCCTTTTTGGCCGTGCCCGGGTTGCCATCACCGTCCTTGTAGACAATCTGGCCCTTCTTCCAGGTTCCAGATCCCTTCGACCCATCCTTCCCGCCTTTGAACTCGACAACGTCGCCCTTGCGGACTCCGGTCACCGGAATCTTCTCCTCGCCGGTCCAACCCGCACCGGGCAGTCCCCCGGGATACACCACGCCGATGAACTTCCCCGCACCCTGGGCCACGACCTGGATCCCGATCTTTGAATCGGCATCACCTGAATCCNCTCGGCCGATGTACTCCCCCTGCACGGCGTAGTCAGCGTCCTTCTTGGCCTCTGCCTCGGAGAGCGTCTGGCCCTTGTTCTGGGCCACCACCGGGGAAACACCCACCGTCAGCAGCAGCAGGGTCGACAGAATGGAAACGGACNACTNACATCCATCGGGACGCAAAAGTTTCATCACGGAATTCCTCGTTGTCGTTCATGGATGACACGNCGCAACAGGTCTCGCCCATTCTGGATTGCGCCCGACACGGGTGCAACCAAGCGTCTCGGTTCTAGAACCGCATTGGGTGGTGTGCTAGATTGAAAGCAGCAAGCCACATCCCGGGCTCCCAAACCCTTTAGAGACGGCTCGATGGACGCAGAGAAAAAGAAGATCGCCGCCGACTGCTGGAAGAAGGGCTCCGAAGCAATGAGCAAGGAGAACTGGGACTACGCCATCGAGATGTTCGGAAAGGCGGTGGCNCTGGTCCCGGACAACCTGCTCTACCGNCAGACGCTCCGCGGGGTCGAGCGACGCAAGTACAACGAAAACGGGACGGGAGCCAAGATGGCCGGCCTGCGAACGGCCAAGGTCAAAACTCGAATCAAGGCGAGCCGTCTGAAGAAGAACTGGGATGCGGTCGACAAGGCGGCCGAGGAGGGACTCAAGGTCAACCCCTGGGACGCCACGTTGCTCTTCGAACTGGGGACAGCGGCCCGCGAACGGGGATTCTCCGAGGTGGCCGTGGACGCGATGAGAATCGCTGTCGCCAACAACACCGAGAACAAGGATTTCGCCCGGTCGCTGGCCGAACTGCTCGAGTCACGCGGTGACTACAACGAGGCNTCCAAGATCTGGCAACGGCTGGCCAAGCTTGACCCGATGGACGCCGAGGCCCGTACCAAGTCGATGCAGGTCNTGACCGACAACGTGATCGATCGTGGTGGCTACGAGGGAGCCGAGACNACGCGCGACGCGATGGCCGACGAGGAGGTCGCCAAGCGGTTGAAGACCGGTGGTGGTGGTGGTGGCGGACCTGCTGACGGGCCAGGACAGTCGGCAGAAGCCGACCTGGTTCACGCCGTCAGACGNGAACCGGACGTCGTGGAACACCGGCTGAAGCTGGCCTCTCATTACCGCAAGGCCGGAAAACTCGAAGAGGCCGCGGAAACGACCCGGGAAGCCCTCGAAATCTCTGGCGGCGATGCCGGCATCCGTGAAAACCTCGAAGACATCGAACTCGATCAACTCCGCGGGAATCTCAACCTCGCGAAAGAAAACATCGCCCGCAATCCCGAAGATGACGAGGCCCAGCAAAACATCAAGGCGATCAACAGCGAGTTGCTCAAACGCGAGATCGAGATCTTTTCGACGCGAGTCGAACGTTATCCCAACGACCTCAAGCTGAAATTCGAACTCGGCTCACGCTTCGTGCGAATCAAGAAGTACCCCCAGGCGATTCCACTGTTCCAGGTCTGCGTGAAAGACAACCGGCTGGAAATCGGTGCCCTCACGTCGCTGGGCAAGTGCTTCATTGCCGAGAAAAAGGGGAAGCTGGCAAAACGCCAGTTCGAAAAGGCTGCCGAATCGGTCAGCCAGCTCGACCAACCCGATCTNTACAAGGAAGTCCATTACTGGCTCGCCCGGTTGCTCGANGAAGGTGGTGACCGGACGACCGCCGAGCATCACTACACCGAGGTGCTGGCTGTCGACTACGAGTACAAGGATGCCCTGGCCCGCATGGAAGGACTCAGCGAAGACTGAGGACCTCAACCGAGTCCGCTGGACACGCCACGGACCGTGTCACCAGATCAGGTCCAGGCCACCACTGCCGGCTGATCGCTCCGGAAAAGATCCGCAACCGCTTCGGCAGAGAGGGCCCGGTCGAGAATCAGCAGGTCATCGATCGAGCCAACGTAACGCTGCCCCAGCCCGATACCGAGTGATTCGATGTCCCAGGTCAGGGTGTGCTGGTAGCCGGCCATCGTCGCACGCAAGTGGCCATCGACATACAGTGCCGCCCGGGCNTCATCGGCACCACTGTTGGCATTCTGGAATGTCCCCACCACGTGGTGCCATTGCTGGTCGTCCCAACCCAGTTCACCGGCCACCAGCAACCAGCCCCCCTCGAACATGTCCCGGGCCGGGCTGTCCCCGTAAAAACCAAACCGCAGACGACGCGGCGATCCATACCGCCAGTCGTTGGGCTTGGTCAGGTCCAGGTAAAACGATGCGTCGGCNGAATGGCGACTGATGTGAAAGGGATCCACCGGGAACCCGTCATGGAGATCGGCGTCGGGATCGCCCTGCAACCACATCGAGATTGTNCCGTCAAATCCGGCACCATCTCNCGGTGACGTGTAAGGAAAGTTGCCCGGGGCCCGGTAACGGATCTCGTCCTCGGCCCACTCGTTGTCACGGGCATCGACGACCATCCGGCCACCAAAGCGTCCCCCAACCGGGTCGTGCCTCACGAGCAACTGGTTGACCGTTGGCTCGGGATCACCGCGACTGATGTCGGCCGCCAGTCCCTGGTCGTACGTCGCGTACAGGCACACGTTCTGTCGTGAAATCGTCTCGATCGTTCCACCCACGGGCATCCTCGCTTAGGATTCGCTACCGGTTTGCGACGAGACTACCATGGAGTGGTATCAATTCGCACAACACCGGGCTGTCGCGACCACCTCCACTTCTTGTCATCAGNCCCCGACGCCATGTGCAAACACGCCAAATTCTGTTCCGTACCGCTGGTGCTATTGACCGTTCTATCAACCGGTGGCACGGCCGCCTGCCGACCGGGCAACGCGGCCCGGCTTGCTCCACGAAACACCGAGGTCCCCTTTGCCTACCTCGACTCCGCCGAGCGTCGTTGGCCGATTCTCGTCGGACGCCTGGCNGNGGAGGACCGCCTGAAACTGGAACACCGGCAAGACGGACAGGTGGTCGCCAGCGGCCAACGCGTGAAACTCGACGGCGTGTCGGCACGGATCGACCGCCAGGGTCACCTGGCGGTCTCGGCCAGGCCGGGGATCCGGGCACGCCCCACGCTGCACCTGGTACTGAGCCAGGGCGACACCATCACCCGGCAGGCCATCACGCTGCAACCGGCTCCGCCGCCACGCCCGATTTCCTACATCTCCGATCTTGTCGATGACCTGATCCGGATGTTCTGGGATGGTTCGGCGCGTCGATGGCGACCGGTGACCCGTGANGCGTTCGATCAATACTTCCGTCGGCTGCAGTGCCAGGGAGTCGCCCGGTTGATCGTCTGGCCGGGTCCGTTTCCTACCCTGGCCGACCCNGCCAACTATCCCGCAACAGACTGGCGACTGTTCGAATCCTGTGCGCGTGAAATTCTCGACAACCAGGCCCTCTCCACCTCGCTCCAGAAACAACCCGGCCAGCCACCGTGGCGCTGGCTGCGATTGCTGTTGAAGCTGCGACTCGACCCGTCGATCATGACCGCCTACGCGAACAGTGCCCGGGTGCACGGCATCAAGCTCTCGGCCAGCTTTCGCCCCTTCGAGTCGGGGCTGACCAAGTACTACGTGGTGCCCCGCTTTGACGACCGTGGACGGTTCCTGGGCGAATTCCTGCCACTGGCCTCCCCGGCAACGATGTTTCATCCCGACGAGGTCGGTTTCGCCGGCTATGGCGAATTGCTCNGGAGGATGAATCGGCCGGACGCGGCGCGACCGGCGATCATCGAATTCGAGAACGTGCCACGGGCACGGGAAATGGCCCGCCGATTCCGCGATGGCCAACGAGACCTGAGACTGAGGGCATCGCCGTTCGCCCCGATCGATGAAAACTCTCTCGTGTTCGTGGCCGAGGCAGGCGGGCAACGACTCGTCCGGTATGGAGATATCCACGAGTCGGCCCTGGGGCACCTGCACGAGCTCACCGGCTGGCAACTCGAGGCCACCTCCGACACCTCTCTCCAGATCACCGGGCTCAACTGGCCCCAGGGCCTCCGTTTCCTGTGGGTCGAGGCGGCAGGTGACCACGGTCGAAAACTGTCCCTGCCTGCCGTCGGCCCGACGGCCGTCCGCGCGGCCGCCGGCAATCGCCTGGGTCGACTTGTGCAGTACTGGGCATTGGCCGGCGACGACCCGGCCCACCGCAAGACACGTGTCGTCGGCATTCCGCTGTCGGGAATGTACCGAACGGAATTCCAGGCGGTCGAGGCCTCTCACGCAGCCTTACTGGCCACCGGCACCAGCCAGGTGACACTNGAGAATCACCAGTTGGTGATCGACCGCGGTGCCGACTGGTCCGTCGAGATGGTCGACTTCGAACAACCCCGTGCCCGCCAGGAGGCGATCGCCGAGATCGCCACCCAGCTGAANCTGGAGGCGTACGACGAGATCTTCATCAATACCCGTTCACACACTCAACTGGCCGCCTCGACCGGTGACACACTNGCAGGCTCCGGACGACTTGACTCGATCCTCGANTTCCGTCGTGGCCGGCGCAACTACACGCACCTGGGCATTGACCGGGCAGCAGCACCTCGTGGCCTGGCCACCCACAAGCCATTCCTGGAACGAGCCGAACAGGACAAGTCACTGGAAACAATCACCACGTGGCACACCGACGAGTGGTTCCAGGCCTGCCCGGACANCGACGAGAGATTCCCCTGGCGATTTCACCGCAGCCGGGCGATTGCCCGGGGAGTCCGGAAGTTGCTGGTGGACCTGGAACGACGATTCCCCAAAACACGAATCCGGGTGGTGATTCCACCCGGCAGTCGGGTCGAGACAGAGGTTCGCAAGGGATTGGAGACAATGAAGCGTCCCGAGGGTGGANTCTACAAGTCGGATTTCTACCGACACATCTGGGGATCACTCAACCACATCCCATCAATCGGNGAAGGCCTGGCGGCCATCGATCTCTCGGGGCTGCGGGTCGAACCCGCCTTCCTGGGAATCCGCTTCGCTCCTCCACCCGGACCGCTGGACCTGTTCCTGGAACACGCCCTGGCCGACCTGGCCAACAACCGACACAGTCGCTTCCGGGGAACACACAGCTTCCTGTATGAAGCCCAGGAGACACTCCGACAAAAGGACAAGGCCGGTTTCGCNAAGAAACGCGAATCGATCATTCGAAAGCTGCTGGCCCGGAAGGAGATTCACGAGGTGATCCTCTACGAATCCGCCGACTGGACCTACTACCTGCCACAGGACGATCCACACAGTTACCTCGACACCAGGGCAGCCCCATGACACCCGGCCCCGACAAACTGAACTCCACGATCCGGATCCCCGTCGACGAAGCCCGGCGTATCTGCGAGGCCGTGTTTGGCGAGACCATGGGGGCCCCGGGCAAGGTGACCGAGGCGGCGACCGACGTCCTGGTCGATGCCGACGTGCGTGGCATCGCCAGTCATGGAATCTCGGTGCTGCCCTATTATCTCAACAAGTGGCAGCAGGGTCAGATCGTCCCCACAGCGGAACTGGAACTGATCTCCGAAACGGCCACCACCCGGGTCTTCGCCGGCCACCGGTCTGTCGGGCACTACTCCTCGCGTCGAGCAATGGACACCGCAATCGAAAAGGCCCGTTCAGCCGGACTGGGATCGGCCGTCGTCCGAAACAGCACTCACAACGGAGCCATCTCGGCCTACACCATCCAGGCCGCCCGCGCCGGCTTGCTGGGCATCGCCGCCACCGCCTGTGCCCCCCACGTCGCACCGCCCGGAGGACGAGAGGGCCTGCACGGCACCAATCCTTTCAGCTACGCGCTGCCTCGACCCGACTCCGACCCACTCGTCTTCGATCTCTCGACCGGCCACTCGTCGGCAAAGCTCAAGAACAAGGCCGACGATGACGGCCGGTTGCCCGAGGGGACCGCGTTGGATGCCCAGGGCAATCCGACAACCGATCCGGCCGACCTCAAGGGCGGGTGGATCCTGCCGGTCGCCGGTCACGTGGGATTCGGACTGGCCTTGCTGGTTGACGGACTGACCGCCGCACTGGCCGACAGTCCCATCGGTCGCGAGATTCCCCTGGTTCACGAAACCGATGGACCGTACCACGGTTCCTTCTTTTGCCTGGCGATCGATCCCGCGGCGTTCGGGGGCACCGAAGCTTTTTCGGCACGAATAGAATCGCTGGTGAGCCAGATCCAGGATCATCCACCCAGCGATCCAGCCAACCCGGTCCGCTGGCCGGGACAACGGGGATGGACGACGGCCGTGGAGAACCGCCAACTGGGGATCCCCTTCGATTCCAACCGGTGGAACGACCTGCTCGAGGAACTCAAACGCTTCGGGGTGACTCCCTGATCCTGATAAGGCCCCCCAGCCGAGCCTCAGTCCTGGGGGTAATCCAGGAACACCTTCAAGCACCCGTCACCACGCGAGTTGAACAACTCGAAGGCCTGCTGGATCTCGGTGATCGGGAACCGGTGCGTCACCAGCCCGCTCATGTCGACCCGGCCCTCGCCAATCCATCGCATGGCCAGTGGAAAATCGCGAGCAAAGTCCGGATTGACGCTGGTGTGAACCGTCAGGTTCTTCATGAACAGGTCCCGCCAACGCACCCCGTCGATCGTCTCCGGCGGCACGCCAAAATACAGCATCCGGCCCCCGTGACGGACGAGGCTGATACAGAGATTGATGGCCTGGTCGGCGTGTCCGACAACCTCGATCACCACGTCAACCATCCGCCCACCGGTCAACTCCGCGACCGCCTCAACCGGATCCACCTCGGCATTGCAGACCGTGGCGGTGGCACCATGTTGTTGGCTCTGAGCCAGCCGCGAGGGAAGCAGGTCAATCCCGATAATCTGCCGGGCGCCCATGTTGGAGAGCGCCATGTTGTAGAGCTGGCCAATCGGGCCCTGGCCGACGACGGCGAAGTCGAGATCCAGGACGTTGGGAAGTTTCTTCAGGGCGTAGATGACCGTGCCCAGCGGCTGGGCCAGCAGGGCATGTTCCTTGGCCACTCGCCCGTCCACCGGAATCGCACGCGTCTCGTCCACCACGTACCGTTCATAGAGCCCCCGTTGCTCCAGAGGCACCGCCAGCACCTCGTCGCCAACCTGGTACCGGTCGCCGTTGGTGGCCACCACCCGACCGATCATCTCGTGCAACGAATGCCCCTCGAGAATCGGGAACTCGTCACTGCCCTGAAAAAACGGCAGATCGGAACCGCACAGACACGCCAGCGTGGGCTGGAAAATGATCTGACCGGGACCGTCGGGATCGCGTGACGGCAATTCGGGTTCGGGAATATCAACCAGTTCCACCTGTCCGGGGACGGGCATGTGTCCGGCAAACACGAGAGCACTCCTGGAGAACCATGTGGACCAGCATGCGTTTATACACGCTGGCCCAATGACCCGGTAGCAAGACACCTCCTGGTCGCTGGGGAGCGATCCGCAAGCGTGATAAGCTGTCGATCGTCCCAGAAGCGTCCAGGAGCCGCCGGAATGAAGTCGTTGCGAGTCGCCACCTGCCAATTCCCCGTCGAAGCCGATATCGCCGGAAACCTGCGTTACACGTTGCGACACATCCGACAGGCCGCCGAGCAGGGGGCCCGGGTGGTGCACTTCTCGGAGTGCTCGCTCTCGGGGTACGCGGGTGTCGAGTTCCCCGACATGTCGCACCTCGACTGGGATTCTCTGGTCGCCGCGACCGGCCAGGTTCAACAGGCGGCCCGGGAAACCAGAACCTGGGTGGTCGTGGGTTCGACCCACCGGCTGACCGGTCGCCACAAGCCCCACAATTGCCTGTACCTGATCGATCCCGACGGCGACATCGTCGATCGGTACGACAAGAGATTCTGTACGGGAACCGGTGGACGACGCCCCACCATGGACCTTTCACATTACTCGCCCGGCAATCACCCCGTGACCTTCACCGTCGACGGCATCACGCTGGGACTGCTGATTTGTTACGACTACCGATTTCCCGAGCTGTACCGTGAGTACTACACGCAGGGAGTGAAGATCCTGTTGCAGTCGTTCCACAATGCACGGGCCACGGTCGTCGACGACCAGGACTACAACATCTGGCGAACAATCGTTCCCTCGACAATGTCCTGCCGCGCGGCCGAAAACCACATGTGGATCAGCGCGAACAACTCAACAGCCCGCCCCAGTCGCTGGGCCAGTTTCACCGTACGACCCGATGGCCAGATCATGGACCGCCTGACCCTGCACCGCCCGGGCGTGCTGATCACCGACATGACACTGGACCCCAACCTGTTCGACGCACCCGGGCCCTGGCGAGACCGGGTGATCGAGGGCACGCTGCACAGCGGATCCCCGGTCAGCGATCCTCGCTCCAGTGATGTCACCTGCCTGTAGCCCACCCGGTTGCCGATCGTCACCGGGGGCGAGATAATCGCCTGCGGCCACCTGGCCTGTTTCGCCACACTCGCCACGTGGACCACAACACACCACATCACGGAGACCAGACCCGATGCCCAGTCTCGAAGGACAAGTTCTCGTCGTCACCGGCAGCACCCAGGGAGTCGGGGAGGCGATTGCACTGGAATCAGCCCGGCTGGGAGCCGCCGGCGTGGTCGTCTGCGGTCGCAATGCCGAGAACGGCAACCGGGTGGCAGCCGAGGTTGCCGCACTGGGAGCCGAGAGCCTGTTCGTCCAGGCTGACCTGGCCGACGTGGACGCCACCCGGTCCATCATCTCGGCCTGTGACGAACGATTCGGCCGGATCGATGGCCTGGTCAATGCCGCGGCCATCACCACCCGCGGGACCCTCGAGTCCACCACCGTCGAACTCTGGGATCACCTCTTCGCCGTCAACGTCCGCGGCCCATTCCTGCTGACACAGGGAGCTGTCGAGATCATGAAACGCGAGAAGATCAGTGGATCGATCGTCAACATCATCTCCGTCGCCGCCTACTGCGGCCTGCCGCACATCGCTGCCTACAGTGCCACCAAGGGGGCGTTGGCCACATTTACCAAGAACTGTGCCAACGGCCTGTTGTACGACACGATCCGTGTCAACGGCATCATGCTGGGCTGGACCGACACTCCCAACGAGGACGTGGTGCAAAAACAGCAGGGGAGTCCCGATGACTGGTTGTCGATCGGCGAACAGGAGTCCCCCTTCGGTCGACTCCTGAAACCCTACGACGTCGCCCACCTGGCCTGCTTCCTGCTCAGCAGCGATTCGGGCGTGATGACCGGCTCGCTGATTGACCAGGCCCAGCGCGTCATCGGGACACTCTCGATGCCCGAGGGCATCAGCGGCAAAGACGTCTGAGCAGCAATCCATACGACCTCCACGGGATCACCGCAATGAACGCCACCGAAACACGCTCCCAGGCAACAGACATCCAGGACTGGATCGTCGACATCCGACGTCGGCTGCATCGACACCCCGAGTTGATGTACGAGGAAGTGGAAACCTCGAAGCTGGTCCGCGAAACGCTCGACGGACTCGGGATCGAGTACCGATCACCGATCGCCAAAACCGGTGTGCTCGGCTGGATCGGCAACGGTGACGGCCCCTGTGTCGCCCTGCGTGCCGACATGGACGCGTTGCCAATCCATGAGGAGACCGACGTCGAGTTCCGCAGCGAGGTCGACGGCAAGATGCACGCCTGTGGGCACGACTGTCACACCGCGATGCTGCTGGGCGCCGCCCGCCTGCTCAAGGAACGCGAATCCGAAATCCACGGCACCGTCAAGCTCCTGTTCCAGCCGGCCGAAGAGGGCGGGGCGGGCGGGAAACTGATGTCCGAGGAAGGCGTGCTGGAGGATCCCGACGTCCAGAGAATCTTCGGACTGCACGTCTGGCCGGAACTCGAAACCGGAGCGGCGGGTTCCCGACCCGGCACGTTCCTGGCCGCCTCCAGCAGCCTCACCATGACCGTCTCGGGCAAGGGCGGGCACGCCGCGATGCCTCACCTGGCCGTCGACCCCGTTCACGCCGCCGCCCAGATCATCACGTCGCTGCAGTCCATCATCTCCCGGGAAGCCGATCCGCTCAACTCGGGCGTCGTCAGTATCACTGCCGTTCACGGTGGCTCGGCGTCCAACGTGATTCCCCCCGAGGTCCAGCTCCGCGGGACCGTCCGGGCGCTGACCATGGACAACCTGGTCTGGATCCAGCAACGGGTCATCGACATCGCCAGCGGTGTCGCCGCCGCGCACCGTTGCCAGGCCACCACCGAGTTCCCCGGAAACGACTACCCACCGACGGTCAACGACCCCGCCACCTGGGACTTCGCCCGCAACCTTGCCGGACGAATGCTCGGGGACGAACAGATCGAGGAGCTCGCTCCCGTGATGGGTGGTGAGGACTTCGCCTACTACACCGAGCGGGTTCCCGGCTGTTTTGTCGCTCTGGGAATCGCTGATGAACAGAAGGGGACCGGGATCAGCGTGCACCACCCCATGTTCAAGGTCGACGAGGACGCGCTGCCGCTGGGAACGGCACTGCATGTGCAGTTCGCCATGGAAATGCTCGAAGAACTGCGATGACAGGACCCGCCTGCCCGGACACCCAGACGCAGCTGGTGGTCGAACCTCAAGGAGACCAGACACCGATGACTCATCCAACCCGATTGCTGGCTGTCGTCCTTTTGGGCCTTGCCGTCCAGGCTCCACTCGCCCCCGCCGCCAACCCCATCGACCTCTCGCTGCTGGTCGCCGAAGATCATCCCTGCACCTGGCCATCGGGCTTCCCGATGTTCCAGTTGAAGCACTACCGGAGAATCGGGGCATTGACCCCTTACAACATCGACGTGCTGACCATCGACGGCAACACCGGGACCCAGATCGATGTCCCACCACACTCGATCCCACGCCCCGGAAGCGGGCTGGAGAACGAGGGACCACTGGGAACGATCTTCACCGAGAAGGTGGCCGCGTGGCAGTTTGGTGGCGAAGCGGTGGTGATCGATGTCAGCGAATTGCTCGACACGACCGAGAACGGTGTCAGCAGCCTGATCCAGCCAGCACACGTCCTGGCGTGGGAGAAGGCGCACCGCAAGCTGCGATTCGGCGACGTGGTGCTCTTCAAGAGCGGTTACACCGACAAGTACTACAAGCCGTTCCCGGCTGGACGTCGCTTCCTCGCCGACCCGGTGCAAGGCACCGCACCCGCCTGGCCCGATCCGCACCCGGACACCATGACGCTGCTCGGCCAACGCGGGGTCAAGCATGTCGGTTGCGACAGCCCCAGCATGGGCCCATTGCCCGATTTGGCCGAACCAACCCACATCGCCGGCCTGAAGTTCGGGATGATCTTCACCGAGGGCGTCATCCGGCTCAAACAGGTGCGACCGGGCAGCTTCTACTGCGTCCTGGGTCCCCGTCACGCCAAGGGGATGTACGGCGAGGGACGGGCACTGGCGATCGGTCCCGGAAAACTGGCCAACCGGTTGATCGCCTCGGCCAAGGCCAAGCGGGCCGTCGACCTGTCGGTCATCAACGACTCGCAGTTGCCCATCACCTGGACCGGCCCGGGCATCGGCAACCACCGTACCCCCTACATCAAGGTCGATTTCCTCTACGCCAAGAACCTGGATCTGCAGCACCACACCCACATGATGGACGCCCAGGCGGGCACCCACCTGGTGCCACCCGCCTACGCCCTGCCAACCAAGGACTTCGACAACGATGACTACTCCGACGAGGTCCAGGGCTGGTTGAAGGAGTACCAACAGCGATTCGGGCGGCGGCGCACCAGCACGGTGACAACCGAGCAAGTTCCACTGAAACAGACATGCGGAGAAGCCCGGGTGATCGACGTCCGGGGCCTGGTCGGTTCGACCAAAAGAGACCAGTGGCCCAGCTCACCCCAGATCACCGTGCCGCTGGTACGGGCATACGAAAAAGCCCACGGGGCACTGCGGTCCGGTGACGTGGTGCTATTCCGGACCGGCCACGTCAAACGCACCTTCCGGGAACTGCCCGATGGCTCGGCCTGCGTGTCGGACCCGCTCAACGGCAAGATTGAAGGCTGGCCGGCGGTGACCCCCGACGTGATCGATTACCTGGACGATCGCGGCATCCGCTGCGTGGGAATCGATGCACCGAGCATCGGTGGTGTCGATGAGAAAAACGCACTGATGACCTACTGGGCCCTGGGCAGCCGGGGCATGGTTGCCGTCGAGTTCCTGCAAAATCTCGACAAGCTTCCCGGCAAGGCCTACTTCCTGTTTGCGGCGATCCCGATCCGGGGCTGCCACGGCGGGCCGGGGCGAGCGATCGCGTTGTACTGAACCAACCCGGACGGACAACCCCACGATGTCACAACTGTTTCGCACCACTGTCATCGGCAGTATGCCGCGACCGCCGTTCGTGATCGACCTGTTCCAGTCCGGATCGCGCATCGGTGACAACGACGCCGCGTGGCAACGGCGGATGGACGACGCGGTGAGGTACTGCATCCACCTCCAGGAACAGGCTGGCATCGACATCGTTTCCGACGGGGAATGGCGACGCGAAACCTACGTCGATGTGATTGCCGAATTGTGCCATGGGTTCCAATGGATCGAACGCGAGTTGTTTGGCTACCACCAGGTGGTGACAGAACCCCTGACTCCCCGACAGCCGGGTGTCATTGCCGGAGAGGCCCGGTTTCTCAAGCAGAACACCGACCGCCGGGTGAAAGTGGCACTGCCCTCGCCGTACCTGATCGGCCAGCGAATGTGGGAACCGGGTTACTCGGAAACGGCCTACCCCACCCGTGAGGCGTTCTGCGAAGCGGTGGTGCCGGTCCTGCGAGAGGAACTGCTGGCGATTCGTGACATGGGTGTCGATGTCATCCAACTCGATGAACCTCACCTGTGCATCCTGGTCGATCCCGAGGTGCGGGCGACGTTCGAGGATCCCGATAGAGAAATGCGGAATGCTGTTGACTGGATCAACCAGATCGTCGACGGCATTGACGGCGTCGAACTTTCGGTGCATCTCTGCCGCCGCAACTGGGGCCGCCAAGGCTGGGGCGCGGCGGGCGGTTACGAGGCGATTCTCAATCACATCTCGCGACTCGAGGTCGACCAGTTGATGCTCGAATTCAGCATCCCCGTGGCCGGCGACATGGCGATCCTCGCCGAGTTGCCACCACAGGTCCAAATCGGGCTGGGATGCGTTGATGTCCGATTCCCCGAGGTGGAGACGCCCGAGACAATCGCCCAGCGAGTGGAAACGGCGATCGAACACATCGGGCCGGAACGATTGACGCTGAACCCCGACTGTGGCTTCGCTCCCGGCAAGGACCACGAGGTGCCGCTGGACGAGTCGTACGAAAAGCTGAAGAGCCTGTCGGCTGCTGCCGGGTTGTTACGGGAACGACACGCCTGATTGCCAGGCCCGCGTCCTAGTACGCCGCATTCAGGATCGACTCGAGATCCTCACGGCTGGCCTCCCGTGTGTTCACTCGCAAAATCCGTACCAGCCCCGAGGCGATCTCCGCAAATTCTGTCAGTTGTTCGCGCACCACCCCCACATCGCGCAACCTGGCCGGGATACCGATGTCGGCCTTCAATGTCTCGACAGCGGCCACCCCCGCGGCCGCGGCCGCATCGTCGGTCAATCCGTCGATCTCAGTACCCAACAATGCCGCCACCATCGCGAATGTGTCCGGATCCGCCTGGCGGTTGAAATCCATCACGTAGGGCAACAGCAACCCGTTGCCGCGACCGTGCGAGGTCTTGACCGCCGACCCGAGTGGATACTCGAGAGCATGGACGGCGGCCACTCCACTGTTGGAAAATCCGATCCCGGCCAACAACGCGGCCAGCGACATCCCCTCGCGGGCCTCGAGATCATCGCCATCCTCGACCGCACGACGCAGGAACTGGCCAACCAGTTCGATCGCCTTGCCGGCCGTGAGATCGGTCAACACGAACCTGCCCTGGTAGACAGATCGCTCGCCGGATGGCAATGGAAACTGCTCGTTGTCCACGGCGGTAAACGCCTCGACCGCGTGAGTCAGGGCGTCTATGCCGCTGTCGGCGGTGACATGCTGTGGACAACTGACCGTCAATCGTGGATCGACAACCGAAAGCCGTGGCCGCAGAAAGTCACTGAGAACCGCGACCTTGATTCCACGCTCCGGATCACTCAAGACGCTCGCCGCTGTCACCTCCGAACCGGTCCCCGCCGTCGTCGGAACACAGGCCAGGGGAAAAACCGGGCCCGGCACGACACAATCGCCCAGGTAATCTCGCGGATGGCCCCCGTGAGCCAACACGCACGCGGTGACCTTGGCCAGGTCCATGTTGCTGCCACCTCCCAGGCCCAACAACCAACCCGCACCCGCCGCTTTCGCCGCCTCGGCACACGTCATCGCCAGTTCCAGCGGTGGCTCGGGGCAGCCACCGTCAAACACGGTCGACTCGATCCCCGACTCCCGCAGTGCCTCACGCACACGCTCACACACGCCCGCGTCAACCAGCGCCGGATCGGTGACAATCAATACCCGACTCGATTCTTCGGTCAACTCGAGGAGATGATCGCCGAGCGATTCAACAGCATCGATGCCGAAAACGATCCGGCCGGCCGAATGAAATGTCCATGTGGTCCGCATCGTCACTTCCACTCCAGGTGATCCGCTTTGAACTCGACAGGGCGAATTATGATCGCGACACCGACTGCTCGTGTCCACTCTCTGGATGATTGTCACGGCTGGCGCTGGCCGAGAACCATTCAGCGTCATACGATAGATCACGCGATGAAGAGACCCGTTGCCGGGCAACACATCCTCCCACCTCCAAGACTCCAGTAATAAGAGACCCGACCATGAAGAGCCTGAACCCGAACGTGTTGGCCTGTTGGATCGGAATGGCCGTGTTCTTGGTCGGTTGTGGTGACGACGGGTCCACGCCACCCGACGCCGGTACACCCGCGGCTGCACCGACAAGTCCTGAAGTGGCCCCCGCCATTCCATCTCCCACCGCGGCGGACCCCGCTTCAACGGCTGAACCGGCAGCCAAACCAAAGACAATTCCCGAGGCGGGCACCAGCAAACCGGCTGACAAGGCTGCCCCGGACGCGAAGAAGAAGGAAATCCCCGAAGCCAAGAAACCTGCGGACAAGAAACCTGCGGACAAGAAACCTGCGGACAAGAAACCTGCGGACAAGAAACCTGCGGACAAGAAACCNGCGGACAAGAAACCTGCGGACAAGAAACCCGCGGACAAGAAACCCGCGGCCGGTGAAGGCAACGACAAGAAGAAGGACACCGCCCAGTCCAAAGGCAAACCCGCACCACCAACCGTGGACTCTCAAATGCGGGCCCTGCTGGCATTGGCCAACCAGGGTGAACTCGCCAAAGCTCTGACCCAGATCGACATCGTGATGGCTCGCAAGGATCTCGCCACTGTCGATGTGCAAAAACGCAGGGCGATCATTTTTTTCGCTTCCCAGATTGCCCAGGCACTCGGTCGACAACACATCTCAAACGATGAAACCGCTCCGGGCCACGCCGCCTTCATTGTCTCGGCCAATCACTTCCGGACTCTGCAAACCAAGTTCAAGCCCCTTTTTCCTCAGGAAACCGGCTTCGGGGCCACGGTGTTCTACAACGAAGCGTGTGCCCTGGCCGCCAAGGATCCCAAGAAGGCTCGTGCAGCGCTGATGACTGCCGTGGACCTGGGATTCAACGATTTCAAACAAATCAAGGCCGACAAGGATCTTGCACCACTCCGCAAGACAGCCGGTTTTGACCAGTTCGTCGCCAAGCAGGANGCCCTCGCCGCCAAGAAGGCCGACGAGGCGCTCACCAAGGAATTGGCTGACAACAAGACATTTCCGTTCGATTTCACATTGCCCGATCTCGCGGGCAAACCTGTTTCCCTGTCATCGTTTCAGGGCCAGGTCGTGATCGTCGATGTCTGGGGAACCTGGTGTCCGCCCTGCCGCGCCGAGGTGCCTCATTTTGTCGACCTGCAAAAAAACTACGGGAAAAAAGGTCTGCAGATTGTCGGGATCAACTACGAACGCAGCCCCGACCCGATTCCCGGGATCAAGTCTTTCGCCAAGGAACACGGNATCAACTACCCGCTGGTGATCGGGGACGAAGCGACCCAGAACAAGATCCCGGAATTCCNGGCCTTCCCGACCACCCTGTTCATTGATCGCAAGGGTGAGGTCCGGTTGGTCGCCGTTGGAGCTCGACCCCACGAGTATCTNGAGGCGGTGGTCAAGAAGCTGCTGTCCGAACCGGCTCCAGCTGGCACCAAGCCCGCTGACAAGAAAGCGGCACCGGCCAAGAAGAAAGCGGCACCGGCCAAGAAAAAGGCGGCACCGGCCAAGAAAAAGGCCGACAAGAAGTAGTCTCCCAAACATTGTCGGCGTCTTGATCACAGGATCGGTAACAAAACTGATGCTTCACCGGGGTTTGGCGGTGGACTATAATCAGGGAGTTGCCGGAAACGACCGGTCCCACCCTCACTCTCCCGCCTCCACCATCCGCCCCCCGAGACTTTCCCGGATGGCTCGCCTCGTCACTCATCGAAAATCGCTCGCCTTCTCGCAGTACCTGTGCGCCGGGATCCTGGTCACGTGGGTTGCCGGTTGTCGCGAGGCGGAGATCTCCTCGTACAATGTCCCCAAGCCCGAAAAGGTCTACGCGGACAACCACGAGGAGGGTCCCGACGGGATGCTGGCCGCGTTGATTCCCCGTGAATCGAAACAGCAGGCGTGGTTCTTCAAGGTCTCCGGCTTGAAAACACCCGTTGACGGTCAACGGGAAGCGTTTCGCAGCTTCCTGTCATCCGTGCAATTCGACAAGGACACTGATGAGCCCCGGTGGACATTGCCGGAAGGTTGGCAACAGCCTGGNGGCACTTCTTCGACCGGCATGCGATACGCCACGCTGGTTCTGGGCAAGGCCACCGACTCCCTGGAGCTGAGCGTGACGCGTCTGCCACTGCCGATGGGCGACTTCGATGCCTACCTGTTGCAGAACGTCAATCGCTGGAGAAAGCAGCTCCGGCTCAAGGAACTCGAGGCCTCGGAGTTGACCGCACAGACCGAGTCGATCGACGTTGGCGACAGCCGGGCGATCCTCGTCAAGTCAATGGTCGGCCACCTCAAGAGCAGTGGCCCGATGATGGGTCCATTCGCCGGTGGAGCCGGCGCAAATCGTCCACCGGCACCCGGCCCACCGCAGGGAGGAGGAGGCAGACCTCAACTGAAGTACACCGCCCCCGATGGCTGGAAACCGGGACAACTCGAGGTCAGCCGTGGTGGCATCACCATCCAACGGCAGGCCGCATTCGAATTCGGATCCGGAGACGAGTCGGGGGAGGTCACCGTGACAGCGATGCCGAGCAGCCCCCGGTTTCTGCTTGTCAACGTCAACCGCTGGAGGAAACAGGTGGCACTTGAGGCTGTCGACACCGACAGTCTCAACGACCTCTTTGAATCCATCTCGCTGGGCAAGATCGATGGGCGTTACCTGGAGTTGGTGGGTCCCCGCGACACGATCCTGGGAACGATCGTCCAGACGGGTGGCATGACCTGGTTCTTCAAACTCGCAGCTCCCAATCGGCTGGCCGATCGCAGCCGCGCAGAATTCAAGTCGTTTGTCGGGTCCTCGCGATTCGATGCGAGCGGAGACCCCGATGGAGAATAAGACCCACGTGACCGANAACCCGGATCCTGCCGGCGAGACACTCTCTGACGCCGCGGCGACTTCGTCGCTGAAACCGGCGGTCGTGGCGATTCTCCGACCGATTGCCTCGTTGAAGATCTCCGTCGCACTGTTCGCAATGGCCGTCTTCCTGGTGCTGGCCGGAACCCTCGCCCAGGTGCACATGGACATCTGGGAAGTCGTCCGCGACTACTTCAGGACCCCGCTTGCCTGGATCGAATGGCGGGTCTTCTTCCCGAAGTCGTTCTTCATGGGCACCTTTTTGGAGGGCATGACGAACATCGAGAAGGGACGAGGATTCCCATTCCCCGGCGGATGGCTGATCGGCGGAGCGATGACTGTGAACCTGCTGGCCGCTCACGCGATCCGCTTCAAGGTCCAGGCCAGTGGCAATCGCCTTGCCGCCGGACTGGCGGTGATCGCNGCCGGTTCGGCGTTGACCGTCGCCGTGATCATGTGGGGTTCCATGCAGAGTGGCCGGGAAAACCAACTGCTGCAGGACTGGCCCTCCCTGAGAATCCTCTGGCAACTGGCCCAGGGCCTTTTTGCCGGGGGGGTCCTGCTGGCTGGATGCATCATGGTCTTTCGACGNCGCGCCGGCGTCGTGCTGCTGCATTTGGGCGTGTTGTTGATGATGTACAACGAGTTGCTGGTCGGCGTCTCGGCGATCGAGGGCCAGATGAGCATCCGCGAGGGAGACACGGTCGATTACGAGCACGACATCCGCGCCATCGAATTGGCCGTCGTCGACACCTCGCCCGCCGACCACAACCGGGTCACCGTCGTGCCCCTGACAGAGGAAGGGGTCGGCACCCGGTTCCTGGATCGTGATTCCCAACAGCGGGTCATCGAGCATCCGGACCTGCCTTTCAGCATCGAGATCGAAAAATACATCAAGAACTCGATGCCCCCACACAACCGCCGGAGCCCGGAGAACCGCTTTGCCGGAGCCGGGCGGTTCATCGAGATCGATGAGGCACGGGCCGGGACTGGAACCGACACCGGTGGCGCGGTCGATGTCGCCACGATCGAAGCCGTGCTGCGAACCGGTCAGAAAAAGATCGGTCGCTATCTCTTCAGCCAGCATCTCAAGCCCCAGTCCATCGAGGTGGACGGCAAGACCTACGACGTCACTCTGCGTTTCAAGCGGACCTACGTGCCCTACTCGCTGCACCTGACCGATGTCCGCTTNGACAAGTACATCGGCACCCAAACCGCCAGCAATTACTCGTCGGATGTCCGACTGGTGGCATTTGATGGTTCGGTCGACCGCAAGGTGCACATCTGGATGAACAATCCACTGCGGTTTGCCGGCAAGACCTTCTACCAGTCGTCGGTCAACCAGGGCGACGACGGGGTCGAACAGACCGGNCTNCAGGTGGTGACCAACACCGGCTGGATGATTCCCTACNTCGCCTGCATGGTGGTNGGAATCGGGATGTTCTACCAGTTCACCCTCGCGGTGATTCGCTTNCAGAAGCGNCGNCACCGNGGAGTGATCTCNCCGCCGGCAACCGACACACCTCTCAAGGCACCCGCAGTGGCCGANCTGGCTTCCGCAAAAATTGNCCCGGTGCANAATNTCGATCGGNCCGAAGNCGACNGCCNCNGCGGTGANCNNCCTGCNANGAAATGGTACCNNCAGGCTCAANACCTCGTNCCNCTGGCNNTNCTNNNTCNCCGCNNTCCTGNTGATCNTGNNANCGAGNCGNGNTCCCGATGCCGGTCCNNACTTGCCCGACATCCACGCATTCGGACGCTTGCCGNTNGNCTTNGAGGGCCGGATCAAGCCCTTNGACACNTTGGCCCGCAATAGNCTNCGNGTCATCTCGGGCCGCAACACCTACCGTGACGAGAACAACACGGCCCAGCCGGCCATNCGATGGCTNCTCGACGAAATCACNCANTCNAGCGANGCCGGTNAGCACAAGGTCTTNCGNATCGAGAGCCTNGATGTGCTCGCCGTNCTCAAGCTCGAACGTCGCNCGGGATTCCGCTACGCCTTCAGNGAATTNCAGGATCACGTTCAACCNCCNCCAGGGTCGACCAGCGAATATCGCACCCAGCTCAACAAGGCCATGGAAACGCCTGCCGAGCAGATGACGCAGTACCAGAGAAAACTGCGCGAGTTGCACAACAAGCTCCAGCATTATTTCGCCCTCCGTGCCGCTCACGCCCTTCTCGAACCGGGCACCGACATCTCGCTGGAAAAGATCTCCAGCATCCTGAGGCTACGGGCATTGACCAACGAGGCGGCCAACCTGCCCCTGGGGGTGCCGTCCGAAGAGCACCAGTGGCAGACCCTGGCGATGGAGTCACTGCGGGCCTGGGCCCGCACGGCGGCCGCCGAGTGGAAGGTGGATTCGCCCGGGGCACTGGCGGGTGAGCTGGTCCGCCGTTTCGGGGCCAAGCGGGACCGTCAATTCGAGGCCATTGTCGAGGACAATGCTGTCAACACGATCGTGACCCAGGCCCAGCGGCAGGGCCTCCCGGGAACCGCAACCGAATTGCGAGTGACAATCAGACGGCAGATGGCCCAGTTGACCGACCAGGAACGGGATCAACTGATGGACCG
>PBOU01000008.1 GCA_002724415.1 Planctomycetaceae bacterium | reverse complement strand
GCGGCGACCGTTGGTTTCACCGCTGGAACATCCTCGGTCGCATCCCCCGATAAAAACAAGAACAGCAACAGCCCTCCCAATCCCAACGACACTGCCCAGGCAACAAGCATCGGTGATACGGTTTCGAGACGGAACATGCACTGGTGCCGAACTAGTCTGACACGGGAAACGGTTTCAAGCCCTTCGTTTCAGCCACCGGCTGCGTCATCAACGTGATCCGCTTCTTCTCCTCATCAACAACAATCACCATACCCTTGTACCGCTTCATGATGTCGTGCAACACGGCTTTGGCGGTTCCCGCCTTGGTCAGTGTCTGGGCCATGTTTTTCGTAAACCCGGACAATTTCAACGCGTCTCCGTCAATATCAAACGGAACCTGGATTTCCTCGCCAATAAAATTAACAGCCTCCTGCAGTGGAGTCCTCCGAAAATCGACTTCAATCGACACTCCCAGGCGGCCTGCCACAGTCGCTGGCAATTTCTTGCCCTGTTCGACTCGCTGAGGTGCGGCCGCATTGAAGTCGGTTCGCGTCGATTCGTCCCACGTCAACAGGGCCGCCAGGGCAATGTTCGGAGCCGCCCGCTCCGGAAGCCTGGTCAACAATTGCACGTGTCGATCACCGACCGCGGTTTCGGTTTCGAGCACATAAGCCGACATCAAGGCCGGAAAGCGGCTAATCAGCCGGTAGGCTCCCACCTGCTGCGGCTGCATCTTCTCGACGGCCTGCATCAATTCGACTGGCAAAACTCCCAGCCGCCTTTGAACACTGCGTTCGAGGCGCCCCGGACTGACGATGCTGTTGTGTGAATTGTGATTCCGGAGCAGGAACTCAGACTCGAAACGGTCACCCTGCTGGTCAACGTCGATGCTCCAGGCCACCGTCTCGATTTCTTCGTCATCAAACCAGTCCAACATCAGGTTGAACAACGGGGCAACCTGGTCCGAAACCAGCACCTCCTGGAAATTACGCATGTCCCGTGGTTCAAAGACAACAGTCAACGGCTTATCTCGACTGGTCAACGGCAGGATCTGCTCGATCCCTGTGGATGTCACCGCCGGTTGGCGTACTGCGGCGGCCATCTCTTCTGCACGATTCAGGGGGCCAATCGCCACGGTCTTTGCGTCCTCGGCACGCAGGTAACAGTGGGTCTCTCCCAGGTAAACCGGGTAGGAGTAATCGTCGCTGCGTTGGCCGGGAAATTTCTCGAGCAGCACCGACGGTTTCTGGGCATCCTTGAACCTGACAACCACCGCCACCTCGGGAGGATCGCCACGTTGTCCCAACATCAGGCAGATCATGGCCTCGTCGATTTCCTCAGGAGGAAACCGGCACAGTGTTTGCATTTGTGCACCAGCCCACTCTCCAAGTGGTCCGAGACAAAACCTCAACTCTTCACCATGAGACTCCTCGGTCCAGAACCACCTCGGGCGAAGGTTGATCACGACACTCGCTCCAGCCGGCACCATGCCAAGACTGATAGGACGAGTCGACAGTTTTGCGTCTTCGGTCGACGGCACCCCGGCAGGACTGACCACTGCCGGGACTGCAGCCACCTCCGGAGCGGATTCCGCCGGTTCCACGACGGTCGCGACAGAATTCGGATCCGGACGAAACCATGTGACGGCCACTCCGACAACAGCCAAAACAACAATCACGCCCCCGACTATCACGGCCGGAGACATGCGACTCGGACGTTTGGAACGACGCGCAGCCGTCGCTGACGTTTTTTTTGTACGTCGCTTACGTTTCTTGCTGCGGGAACCCACTGGACTGGGCGCGTCATCGAAAACAGGAAACTCACTCGCGGCGGGCTGTGACGTTCCGGAACTGGTTGCCNACGACTCGGCCTCGTCACTCGGANCCGCATCCGGCGGCGAAGCCATTCCGGCAGGTTTGTCCGGCACCCAACGTGCCGAGGTGCCCTGCTGTGGCGGATCGGCCACTGACGCATCGGCCAATTCCAGTTGAACCTCGTCTTCGGGCTCAACCAGCACGAANGTGTGACGGCAACTCGGACATCGCCCCGTTTTTCCAAGCAACGAGCGGTCGGGCAGTTTCAGTACACTGGCACATTCGGGACAGGGAATCTGCGTCGACGGCATGGGTCACCCCGTTGAGTTGGTCACCGAGACCCGACAAACCGGTGCCGTGTCCACCACTGTCATCCTACGGATCACCCCACGAAACTGCCAAGGCCGGATCAGGCATTCGGGGACCGTGTTGGATTCAATCGATGAGCTGATCGAGATCCAACGAACCGTCGCCCAAAGACCGGGGATCGACTTCAGAGAATGGATGCAANCGATCAAGCAGNTCATCCGTCGGAACGGCCTTGAGCAACGATCGGGCCATTTCAAGATCCTCTCGAGTGGTGATCTTGATATTCATCGGCGAGCCAGGCACGAGTNTCACAGGATGCCCGAGATGTTCGACCAACTGGGCCTCGTCGGTCGCGACCAGGTCGTCACAATGAGCATAGGCCTCGACCAGGAGTTCACGGCGCATGACCTGGGGCGTCTGTGCCGCCCAGAGCCCCTCACGGGCAACGGTGCTCGCAATCGTCGAGTCCTGGCCTTCACGTTTCAGTGTGTTGGCCACCCGGACAGCGGGGATCGCTGCCCCATGTTCGACTGCCGCGGAAAACACATCGTCGATCCACTTTCCGGCCACGAGTGGGCGAGCGGCATCGTGAACGGCCACGTATTCGATTTCTGGCCGCACCTGCGCCAATGCGTTCCCCACCGACTCCATCCGGGTCTCACCACCAACCACCACCTCGACGTCCAGGAATGGAAGACTGGCCTGAAACCGTTCCCGGAACTCCTCGAGATCGCTCGCAGCCACCACCACCAGCGCCTGGACCACGTCATCGCGAGTCACGAAGGCTTCCAGCGAACGAATCCAGACAGCCCGCCCCCCCAGATTCACGAACGGTTTTTTGTCTCGACTCCCAAACCGTTGACTCGAACCGGCCGCAGGCAAGATCACCGCGAAACTGGACATCGTTCAACACCTTCTCACGCGAACCACGATGACAGTTTGCCAGCCCCGCAACAGCCATCATCGTCGGCAAACTAGTTTGCCAAAATGCGAGTCACACGGCGAGGCAGCGGACGCTGTGAACGTCTTATTCGAAGTGGCTCAATCAATCCAAGCTCGACCACTTCCCGCCGGTGATCCCATCGGTCTCCGAGTCTCGGATCCAATTCAACCAAACTGTCCATCCGGTCAAACAATTCACCCACCAATTCAATGGTGACANCGGCCTTGACCGCCCCACCCCGTCGGGTCAAATCAACCGACCACCGCTGCTCGAGAACNTCCAGCAACGCATTGCAGTGGTCCCACAAAACAGCCGCTTCCCCCAGCGTCGGTTCCACTCGCAACAGGCTCCTGATCGCCATGTGCACGTCTTCGACCGAGTCGACTGATTGACGCCCGAAGTAGACCGCATGAAGCCGGTACGGCAACTCGCCTGCCGCGGTGTCTCCCGACCGTTTCAGCCACAACGCCGCGGCTTCACGGTGCACGAATTCGCTCAACAGTGGATCGAACGGCTCGGCAAAGGACATGACCTGCTCGATTTGATCCGGAGNAGGCTCCNCTGCTTTTTCAATTGCCCCCAACACTCTCAGGAACTGCTGTCGCCTGCGATCCACCGGGTGCCGCGACCGCCGGAATCCCTGGTTGGAATCAGATTCGAAAACGAATCGTGGTCGTTCGATGATCTGTTGATCCACCGCACTCCGNTANGTCCTGAATCCGTCGCTTCCTCGGCTCAACAGCTTTTGCCCCTTGAGCAGATCGGCCAACCGTTCTCGGAGTTCCGCCACCCACTCGTCCTCAACGGTCACGAGATTCAAAAGTGGACGTGCAGGAAACAATGCTTTGTCCTGTGACATTCCGCCAGACAATGCGGCGACCGGCAATTTCGCGGCCAGCCAGCCACTGCCAACATGATAAATTGCGCCCTCGGACTGTTCGGACATCTGTTGAACTGGCAACTGGAGAACATTGGCCCAGTCCCAACCNATCTCGGCCAGGGCCGCTCGAACATGAGGCCCCTGCAACCGACCGACAAAACCCGACCGATCCAGCAACGTGTCGCCGTTGCTGGCCAGCACCAGCACCCGCCCCGAACCAACCTGAACCTGCACTGACAACCCAAAGGCTGACCGGATTGTCGCGTGTGGCACCGTCACGGCAGTCGAGCCGACATCCCGTTGCGAGAGAACCTGGCAGAAGATTCCACCTGGAGCCAATTGGCGAGCAACATTCCGGTAAAATTCGACTGTACGAATTGACTCCGACCGCCACGAAACCGGTGCCACCGACGTGGCGATCACCACATCGTAGTCACCCGAACCAGACGAAACGTCCAGTGCCGAAGAAAGGTGTCGCCAACTGAGACGGACATCGTCGAATGCAGTATCAGCGGCGACCAGTCCTCGCAAACCACGGTTGGGTTCAACACAGTCAATCCGGTTCACCGGGAANCCGAGGCCCGCCCGAAGTCCCTCGCCGCCTCCAACTCCCAANTGCAGGACACGTTCAGGTCGTTCGTGCACCACGAGGGGGAGCACAACCGAGAGTATCTCGGAACTCTGCCGCGGACTGACCAACGGATTCTCGCTCCAGGATGCNGCGGGGATGCCGTCGACTCGCAACAGGCGACTGACTCCCCGTTGCGACCAGACCGTCAGTGTCCCATCACTGGTCTCACGACGATCGATGATCCGGGATCCATCAAGCGACTCGTGCAACCGCCGCGGCCACTCCTGTTGAGCCGCCGTGATCACCCGACTCGAAAAAAGCAANCTCGCCGATTGCTCCGGGTTGTATCGTCCGCACAGCACAGCCAGCGCCGCAACCAGCACAATTGGACAGGCCATCTTCCTCAGGTTCGACACGCCCCCCACTGTCTCCGCCGCCACCGCCGCCACCGCCGCCAGAAACACGCTGCCGACCACGGCACCGACAATCGGTCCGGCAACGGGAATCACCAGCCATCGCCCCAGGAACAACCCCGTCAGAAACAGTAATGGCGCAATCGGCACGGCCAGTCGGCCCGAGTTCTTTTCCGCACGAATTCCTCGCCATGGAACCGAAATGGCCGGCCCCAGTGAACCGATCAACAACATCCCGACCGGCATCACGGCAACCGCGACCAGGATCGACCACGCCGCGACCAATTCCGCNGGATGACCGCCAACGGTTTTCAGGTGAAGCAAACCATCAACCAACTCTGGAAACAGTGCTGGAACCAGCAGCAACGCTGCCGAGAGGCTGATCGTGACAACGTGCCTTCGAACCGGCCGTGACACGGCCCCACCCAGGCACAGGCCCGCAGCCATCATCAGCAAGTAACACTCTGACGCGGGAACCAACTGCCCCAGCATTCGGTCCAGCGACGCCAGCACGCCTCCGAGGACCAGCAACACAGCGACCGACTTTCCATCGGGCCGCCCTGGGCAAGAAGCCGGCCTTGATTTTGTTCCAGTCCCAGCCCACCCCTCCCGTTTCAATTCCCCAAGGAACTGCGTGCCCCCCATGACGGCGACCACCAGCAGGATCGCATCAATGCCAATCTGGCCAATCAGCAGGTGTGCGGACACCGCAGCCCCGGCGGCAGCGCCAAACAGAAATCCCCGCGATCGGCGGCCACAATCCAACAGGCACAACCGAACCGACCAGGCAACCGGAATCGCCAACACCAGCGTCGCGGCTGGCACAGCCACCAGCAGGCCATCAGCAAAAGCAAGTTGTTCAGCGGCGACGTGTTTCAGTCCCCAGCCAATCGTCGACAACAGCATTCCCAGGATCGCCGACCACGCCGACAGACCCAGCAGCAACCAGCCCCGCCGCGTCTCCCGGGTGACTCCCAGTGTCGCTCCGATGGCGACCGCACAGGCAATCGAACAATCCGTCGCCAACGAGCTCCCCAGGAAAGTCCCCACCTGGTGCCAGATAGCCACCAGGAACAACGCGACCACGAAACCGTCAATCGGCCCGGAATCAAGAAGGTTCCGGCCGGCGGCCAAGCAAATGGAATNCGCCCGACCAAGCAGGCGTTTTGCGGGAGAAAGCGGTCGCATGGGCGTCCGTGCCACGGGTGTCGATCGCCCGATTCGTCGTAACCGGGAGCCGACTTGTAATTCAAGGTCGGAATCGGCCGCAAGACCATTTGCCCTACCCCCGGACGCACCACACGTTAAGTGCAGACGGGATCCCGTTGCCTGGAGAACGATCAACCGATGCGTCACCTCTTTTCTCCCACCAGAGTCCGCCACCGACCGGTTAGAGCGATCCTGACGATTGTCCTGGCGGCATGGGCTGCCACGGCCCCGGCTGCCCCCCCGGCTGCCCCCCCGGCTCCACTCGATACTGCGATCGCCACGATCCGCCAAAAGGACCTGGCCAACCATATCAACACGCTGGCCAGTGACACCCTGCGAGGTCGCGCAGCTGGCAGCGATGGTGGACGTGCCGCGGGCTCCTATCTCGTCCAACAACTCCGNCGGATAGGCATTCAACCTGCCGGGATCGACGGCGACTACTTCCAGGAATTCTCTGACAGGGGGTTCCGCAACATCGTGTCGGTGCTTCCCGGTCGCGACCCGGTGTTAAAGAATCGCTACATCGTTGTCGGAGCACACTACGACCACGTCGGCCTGGGAACAAAAACAACCAGCCGGGGAGGNCTGGGCCAGATTCACAACGGAGCCGACGACAATGCCAGTGGGACCGCTGCGGTCCTCGAACTGGCCGAGGCCCTGTCCACCACCGACACGCTGGACCGGAGGCGATCCATCCTGTTCATCTTCTGGGATGCCGAGGAACTGGGTCTGCTGGGTTCCAAGCACTGGACCGCGCACCCCACAATTCCACTCTCGACGATCGACATGGCCCTGAACGTCGACATGGTCGGACGCCTGAGAGACAACCAGTTGTTTGTCTACGGAACCCGCACTGGTTCCGGCCTCAGGCAGCTNGCTGCCACGACCAACTCGCACCTGAAACGGCCGCTGACATTTCAATACAACTGGGACCTGATCGCCAACAGTGACCACCACCCATTTTTTGCCAACGGCNTACCTGTCCTGTTCCTGCACACCGGGCTGCACGAGCAATACCATCGCCCCAGCGATGACGCCGACCGGATCTCCTACGTCGGGCTTGCCGCTGTCACGAAACTCATGGTCGGGCTGACCCACAAGGCCGCCTGCCAAGCAGNCCTTCCCGCGTACCGACAAACGGCAGCCAATGAGTCGGAAGCCTTCCGCCGACAGCTCGAATCGGCCGNCGTGACGGCCCAGGAACGCCTGGGAGCCAGNTGGGATGCCGAGTTGGCCCAGCAGGGCGTCATCCAGTTGACCCGGGTGGAAAAAGACACCGCTGCCGATGAAGCCAACCTGAAAAAAGGGGACCGCCTGCTGACACTCTCGGGCACCGACATCACCAATGCCGAGAACTTCACGTGGCAGTTGCTGTCGGCTGACACGGCCATCGACATCGTGGCCCAACGCCGCGGAAAGAAAAAAACACGTCAAGTCTCACTGCAATTGCCCGGTGANCCACGACGAGTGGGATTCGAATGGTACACCGACATGGCCGAACCCCATTCGATCATCATCCGGGGNGTGGTACCAACATCACCAGCGGCTCGTTCCGGGCTTCAGAACGCCGACCGGATCATTGCGATCGACGGCCAACCGGTTTCACGGGTGCCCGACTTCGCGAAACTGCTGGCCAGGGCCCCCCTCGAATTGACATTGCAGATCGAACGCCGGGGACGTTTCCAGGCGATCCGTCTGGCCACGACACCGTCACCCTCGGCACAGACCACGGCTACGGAAAACTCCCGCCGTGACGATACACGCGATCGCCGTGGTCGCGAATAGCCGACTGCTCCAACAGCGACAATTCCTGCCACGGCGACACGATCGAAAGAACCTCGTCGAGTTCCTTTCGTCCATCCGGGGCAGCCAGGGCCACGCTAACGGCCGGTTGACACAACACCCACCGGTAGCAATCGGCTGCCGAAGGTGGCCGGAACCCAGCAGGATCATCCGGGGTCGATTTCAGCAACTCCCCCCATCGCAAGCACGTGAACGCCACGACCGGAATTTCACGGCTCCCGGTTTCCGGGAACACATCCTGTTCAGCACCACGGTGGGCAGCATTGTATCGGATCATCAGGCTGTCCAGCCTGCCNGTCNCGGCCCACCCGGCCGCCAGGCGTCGCTGGTGACTGGTCAACCCGATGGACCGCACCACACCATCGGCGCGTGCGGCCTCGACCGTTTCGGCCGCTCCCCCCCTCGAGACAATCTGCTCCCACTCGGAATCGCTCTCGACATAGTAGTAGGTCAGCACGTCGATGTAGTCGGTTTGAAGTTGGTCAAGACAGGCAGACAACTCCTCCCGGGCCTCGGAGGCGGACCTGGAAAAGAACTGCACGGCCACGTGAAACTGGTCTCGCCGGAATCCACTCTGGCAGATCCATTCCTGCAATCCGTCCTCGTGGCGACACCAGTTCAGGTAGTTGACTCCCTGGCCGACCGCGTGTTCGACATCCTCGGGTTCCAATGACGTGTTGCCACGGGTGGCCAACCCCAACCGGCAGACTCGCCCCACCTGTGGCCAATCACTGAACTGGCCCGCCTGGCCGGCTCCGTCGACTGCCTGGCCGCTCATCCGCGACCCTCTCGCCACATCTCTCCGAGAGGGTCACGCGTGCGAGTCTCTTCCAGAAATTGGTCTGTGCTCTGGGGATCGACAGCCTGGCACGACCGGGTCAACACCTCGGCAAGGCCTGTCAATTCGTCCTCCCAGGCATGTGGATCTGCATCAAATGGAGGAGCNGCTGCGAATTCCTGCAACAACAGGATGAACCTCAGCAGGTGACGAAACAGAACCCCCTCCTGGCGACCCAGGTCACACACGCCGACCACCTTGTTGAAGTCGCCNCCCAATTCGTCGATCGCTCCAGCTGCCCAGATCGCTGAAATCCGNATCCGTCCCGCACCGGGGTACTGAGAATCAAAGAGCAATTTCAATTTTTCGGCCAACCGGAGTGGCCAGATTCTCTCTCCAAACTCGTCNTCATCGGGTTCGCTGCCCAGTTCTGCCGCCGTCGCCAAGCCACGCTGCAAGAGCTCGGGATGAAGCCTCTCGATCGCCAACGGTCCCTGGGCCACACGTTCCGGACCGGGGACACGGACCGACCGCAAAGCCGAACCAGGAAACTCCAGCGTGCTCTCCANCGCCTGAATCCACTCGACACGGCTGGCCGAACCCAGGTGGTCTCTCAGGAAAGCCCCGTAGAGAGGATGGATACTCCGGAACCCCACCAGCATCTCGAGCCGATCGGTCGGCCTGGCCCATTCGGCCCGATACCCCCTCGATTCGTCAACCACCTCGTTGTCGGATCCAGCCCCGGTCGTCCCGAGTGACTCCGCAACAGCCTCGGCCAACAATGCCCCAAATGTCCCCGATGACGCGACCGGTTCCTCGACGACACTCTCCTCGTTCCGCCCCGGCGGCTCGGGATCCAGTGTGACAAAGCCACCCGCCCACAACGTCTTCAGCATCTCATCGAGACGGTCGTGCGCGGCTTCACACGCCTTGGGCCCCAGCAATCGCCCGTCCACAAAATCGTGCAGGCGTTTGACCTCCGGAGATTCCGACAACAGGTAGGCCAGCAACCGCCAGGGAATGTCACCACGGCTGACCAGGTCTCCGGCGGGTGCCTCGATCAGGCGACGGAATTGTTTTTCGTTCCAGTACTGACGATTGGGACTTCTCTTGGGCTTCTTTTTCAACAACTTCTTGCGAGCCTGGATCAGCTTGGGATCACCCGTTTTCTCTGGAATCGTTGCCAGCTTGTCGTTGAACCGGGCAATCTTGACGTCGTCTTCGTGGGCCAGCACGTAAACATCGCCACGGTCGTCGAATTGCGGCCGTCCGGCCCGACCAAACATCTGGTGTGCCCGACTGGCCTCGATCACCGTCTTCTTTCCGGGCGGCCCCTTGAGCAGTTCGGTGAGAACCACCGAACGGGCCGGCAGGTTGACACCGGCGGCCAGCGTTTCGGTGCACACCACCACCGACAGCAACCGCCGGCAGAACAACTCCTCAACCGCCCGCTTGTACTTCGGAAGGATTCCCGCATGGTGAACTCCCACACCACGCAGCAACAGCGGTTTCAACTTGCGACCACCACCCGGCCCCCAGTCCATTCCATTGACCGCTTCAGCCAGCAACTCCTGCTGTCCAGCATCGACCAGTCGCTTTCCTTTCAAAAGTTCAGCCGCGCTCCAGCATCCCTCACGATGAAAACTGAAGACCAGCGCTGGCGTCCGCTCCGCCTTCACCATCTCCTCGACCTGTTCCCCAAGCAACTCCTCGCCAATCCAGTGGTACTCCAGGGGAACACGTCGCTGGTCGGACGTCACCAGTGTCAACCGCCGGCTGTGGCTGGCTCGCATCCAGCCCAGGAAACTGGACGCATTCCCGACCGTCGCAGACAGCAACAGCAATCTCGTCGACTCGGGCAGCAACCCCAGCGACAATTCCCAGACCACGCCTCGCTCCGGATCATTGAAGCTGTGAAATTCGTCNATCACGACAGCATCGACGTCACCCAGATCCTCCGACGCTCCCTCCTGGCCAGATGAAAGCAATCGGTTCAGCAAAACCTCGGCCACCACAACCAGAACCGGGGCCTCGGGATTGACCCTGCGATTGCCGGTGACCAGCCCAATCGATTCTCGTGGATACCCCCATTTCTGGGCCGAGTCCTGCAATTCCCGCAACTTCTGCTCACACAACGCAATCAGCGGAGTGGTGTAATAGACCCGTTTCCCTGTGGCCAACGCTTCAAAGACTGCCGCTTCGGCGATCAGCGTCTTGCCCGTCCCGGTTGGCGTGCAGACCAGCACCCCCTGCTCCGATTCGAACCAGGCCAGCAACGCCTCTTCCTGCACCGGGTACGGTTCAAACGGCAATTGATCGAGATATCTCGAGATCAATTCATCACGCGACGGCACAGAGGTCATGGCAATGCAGCTTTGTTGCCGGAGGTATCCGCGGGAGTCATGATAGGCCGTTGGCACGGGTGACGCGACGCAGCGGGACAGGTGATGACCGACCACGTTGAACCATTGATCGACTCCGACTGGGCCGAACAGTTGCGGGTGGACATGCCATCCACAGCGGACTGGGCTTATCTCGACCATGCCGCCGTCGCGCCGCTGCCCCGTGCCGCTGCGACGGCAATACAGGAATGGACCGCCGACCTGCTCAACAACGGAGCAACCAACTGGGGCCAGTGGCGGCAGCGTGTGGAGTCACTGCGGACCGCCGCGGCATCACTTCTGAATGCCCCGGCCGACGATATCGCGGTGATTCGCAACACGACCGAGGGAGTGGGCCTGGTGGCCGANGGACTCGATTGGGGACCGGGGGACAACCTGGTTGTTCCCGGCTGTGAATTCCCGTCGAATCTCTACGCCTGGCAACACCTGGAAGAACGGGGTGTCGAGGTGAGAGTGATCCCGTCAACACTCGACCACGTCGACTACAAAGAGATCGAGGAAGCCTGCGACGATCGCACCCGGCTGGTCGCAACCAGTTGGGTCGGCTACCGCACCGGATTCCGGATCGATCCGACCCGGNTTGCCGAGATTGCACACCGTCACAATGCCTGGTTCTTCATGGACGCGATCCAGGGCCTGGGAGCATTTCCGATCGATGTCGCCTCGATGGGAATCGACGCACTGGCCGCCGACGGGCACAAGTGGATGCTGGGGCCCGAGGGTGCCGGGCTGCTCTACGTCCACCCCAACCTACTGGATGCGCTCCGCCCACTCGGACTGGGATGGAACAGTGTTCGGCACGCCGGAGACTTCACCGACACGCGACTCGATCTCAAGCCTCACGCCGGCCGCTACGAGGGAGGCACCTACAACATGCCCGGGATTGCTGGCCTGNCCGCCAGTCTCGACTGGCTCAACCAGTTGGGCATAGAACGCATCAGCAACCGAATCCTTGACCTGACATCTTTTCTTTGCAGCCGGCTCGAGTCAGTGGGAGCCATCGTGGCCAGCGACCGTCGTCCCGAACACTCCTCGGGCATCGTGTCCTTCTCGCTCCCCGAACGCCTCCCCCGGGAAGTACAACGCGACTGCCGCCACCGGGGCGTTGTCGTAAATTCTCGAGACGGACGGCTTCGCGCCAGCCCACACGCCTACTCGAATGCCGGGGACATCGAACGCCTGATCGACGTGCTCACCTGAACAATCGCAACCTGTCTAGTCGGCTCCGCCCAGGGGCCGTCCCACCGAACGCAACAGCGCCACCTGCCCGCGATTGAAGTCGACAATGGCCTCGAGTCGATCCTGTCGTGCCTGCGACAGTGACTCGACGGACTGCTGTGCCTCCAGTGGCAATCCCACCAGGCTGCGGATTCGCAACCTGTGCAGCCGCAGCGATTCCCCGGCCTGCTTGAGACGCTCCTGGGAGATCATCAGACGCCGTCGGCTGGCGACCAGTCGGTGCCACGCCGTCGTGACTTCCGTCACCACGGCGTCCCGCGTTTGAGACAGCGACAACGCGGCCTGTCGTCCCCGGCTGGCGGCGGTCGCCCGGGCCGCATCAGTTCCGAGACCAAGATTTTCGATTTCCCAGACGGCCAGCACGTCAAAATCGGCACGGCCATCCATCCGCCCCATCTCGTTACCGGCACCACCGGCGAACCCTCCAGCCGAGACCCCCAGCAGAACGTGCGGCAACCACGGTCGCCATTTCGCCGCCGACTGGGCCGCCTCCGCAGCGTCGACGCCGGCCCGCAACGCCTCCAATTCGGGCCGAGCCTGCAGTGCACCATCGACCAAACGCTCCAGCGTGTCGGACTCCTCCAGCAATTCCACCGGCACCGCTTGCTCTTCGAGCGCGAAAAGGGTTGTCGCCGGATCCAATCGCAATTGTCTTGCCAACTCCGCCGAAGCCACAGCCACGTCGCTCTCGGACATCGCCAGGCGTTGGCGTCGTCGCTCGACGTCGGCGGCAATCCGTGACGTATCGGCATTCGACCCCTTCCCGGAAGTCACAAATGCCCTGGTTTGTCGCAACAACGCACTGGCATCATCAAGATCAGCACGCCGGTTGGCCCGTTGCCCCTGGGCCTCGACCAGTGCCAAGTATGCCAGCGCCGCGTTCCGCAGCGTGTCATTGAAAACCACTGTCTCCCGGGCGCGGACAACGTCGAGTTGCTGGCGAGCAACCAGCGGCTGGAAGATTGCATCCGCCAGCGACAGGTCAACACTCATTCGCAACGGGCCACCACCGCCACCGGCCAGCGGCGCCATGCCGGTTCGGGCTCCACCACCAACGAACACCGAACTGCGCCGCACGTCAGTGACACTTCCGGATGTCGCCTGCAATTGTCCCGAGTGTTGCGTGTATCCCATCCCACCAATCAGCGACGGCATCCACATTGCTTCAGCGGCATCCACGGCGGCGCGGGCTTCGCGGACCCGTTCAGCGGCCAGTTCGATGTTCCAATTCTGGGCGCCCGCCAGCCTGAGCGCGGTCGGCAAATCGACGGGGAAGGAAGCCGTCGCGTCCTCACCCGGCTTCTCTTTTCGACCTGCTCGCCATGCCGAAACCGGTCGAATTCCACGGCCCTCTGATCTCGTGATTTTTTTTGGAACGGCCGTCGATGGATCTGCCGAAGCGGACTCCTGGGACGCGTCAGCGGACCGCTTGAGCCGGCCGGACACCAGGTCCATGGAAGAATCGGATGCCTCGTCACCTACCCCCATCGCCACGTGCACTTCGCACCCACAAGTCACCGCGAGACTGCTCGCCAGCAGGATCGCCACGACGGTTCGGCTTTGATCGAGGACAACGAATTTCATCACGTCACTTGGCATTGGTTCCAACCGGGCCTGCGCACGGTTTCAGCAGGTTCTGCAGCCTCACTCACCCACGTTTTGCTTTCCTGGATTGGTTTCAATTGCAACATCTCAATAAGCCGACAGGTCTCCAACCCGAACGCGGTCACCGGGCCTGAGTTCGCCGATGGCCCCCACTCGCTCCTGGTCGACCGCAACCGTTTCCACCAGGACACGGCGATTTCCGGAAGTTCCTTCGACCACGACGACAAATGAACGCCCCTGCTTGTCGGTGCCAATCGCAGACGCGGGAACAACCGGCAGCCTGTCCTCATCGGTCCACTCCCTGGCCAGGACACTCAACGTCCCAAATTGTCCGATGGACAAGCGTGTTCCCCCATCCGCATCCAGGTTGTCCACGTGCATTTCAATTCTCATCTTCCGCGACGATGGGTCCAGGGCCATCGCGGAACGGTCCACCTGGCCACTCACCGCTGCCCCGTGTTTGAATCCACCAATATGGTGAAACCGGGCCCGCCTCCCCGGCCGAATCACGTTGATCTGCGAGGGGGGAACAAACCCCACAATCCGAACGCGGTCAATTCTCGCCACTTCAAACAGGGGGCTCCCCGATTCTTTGTTTCCCGCCGGCCGCACAAAGGCTCCCGGGTCCACATGCCGGGCGACCACCACACCATCGAAAGGAGCCTTGATCACGCGATAGGAATTCAGTGCCTCGAGTCGCTTGACGCCAGCTTCGGCGACGTCGGCTTCAGCTTCAGCCTGGTTCACATCAGCCACCGCCTTCTTGATGTTCGCCGCTGCGGTCACCATCTCGGCCTGTGTCGCCTGCACGGCCGCCTTCGCCGCCGTGTGACGGAACCTGGCTTCGTCCTGCTTGTCGAGATCCGCGGCTCCCATCTTGACCAGCCGCGAGATTCTCTGGAGCTCGATTTCTCTTAACGCCCGCAGGGCCTGTTTTTCCACCAGGGACTGCCGCACCTGGTCTTCCATCGAGCGAGCAATTTCCAGGGCAGCCTGGGCCTGGGCCACCTCGGCCACTGCCCGGCGATTCAGGGCCTGTTTTTCGCGAAACTCCTCGGCCAGTTCCGGAATGTCCAATTCGGCCAGCACACTGCCAGCCTCCACGGCGACGCCAATATCAATCTCGGTGTCACCTCGCCGGCCGATTGCCTCAACGTATCCCGCCTGCTTGGCCACCAGCACTGTCGATTCGAAACCAACCACGCTGGCCCCGGGCAGATCGGCCACCGTCTCCTGGTGCACGATCCATTCGATCGGTTCAACGGTCGTCGCAGGTCTCTCGGACGTTTCGTCACCGGACGATTCGATGGGGGCCACCCGGGCCGCTCCTCCTTGTGACTGATCGCATCCGGACAATACGGGCAGTCCCACACAAATCACGGTGGCAACCAGCCAACACCGTGCGGGTCTTGATTGTTTCGATTCATGCATCAGCATCACTCTCCGGCGCCACTCGACACATCCGGCAAACGGCAATGGCCCATTGCCGTCAGGCCCACGCAGCATCCATGTCCTCGGTTCTGTCTTTTCGTCGTTTGACCAACACGTACAAACAGGGCACCACGAACTTGGGCAACAGCGTGGCAGCAATCACTCCTCCCACGATCGTCCTGGCCAGTGGGACATCCGCCTCGCCTCCAGCAAAACCAATCGCCATCGGCAACAGCGCCAGGATTGTCGTCAGCGATGTCATCAGGATCGGGCGAAAACGGACCAGTGCTGCATCAACGATGGCCTGCTGCACATCCGCCCCCTCCTGCAATCGTCCGTTGGCAAAATCGAGCAGGACGATGGTGTATTCGACCACGATCCCGATCATCATGATGATGCCCATGAACGACTGGATATTCAGACGGGTGCCGGTCAACTTCAGGATCAATGCCACACCGATGAATCCCAACGGCACCGTCACCATCACGATCATCGGATCCACGAACGACCGGAACTGGCCAACCATCACCAGGTAGACGAGCACGGTGGCCAGCAACAATCCCACGGCAAAATCGACAAACGAATCTCGCATCGAACGGATCTCACCGTGCAGTTCGATCGTCATTCCCGCGTAATCACCACCGGTGATTTGAAATCGCGTGGGACGATTCAAGCCAATTGCCGAAAGGACGCGCTGAAACCACTGGGGATATCGGGACGAGGCCGCTCGCGAATCGCGGACCGGTCGCAACTTGAGTCCCGGGTGCACCGCGAGCCGATCCTCGATCTCGGCCACCACGCCACCCAGGTCGTACTCGGGTTCCACGTTGGCAAACACGTCGGTCACCCGCGTGATATTGCGATGATTGATGACACCCGGTCCGGTTTTTGTCGTGTCGAACTTCGCGATGTCATTCAGGTAGACCGGCGTCCCGTTTTTGTCCTCGCGGACGACAATCATTCGCAATGTGTCCAGCGAGTTGATGCGTTCCTCGGGATACTGCGACCCCAGGAAGTAATGGTTGCCGTTGGAAGGATCGATCCAGAATGCCGGATCGAAATTGATCGAACTGTTGGTGGCACTGACCAGGGCTTCCATCGTCTCCTGGGGGGTCACCCCGTGATCCGCAGCGGCGACCCGATCGATCTCGACTTCGATCATCGGGTAATCGGTCCGCTGAGCCACTCGCACATCCGTGGCCCCCCGCACCTTGCTGATCGTCCCGGTCAACTTGTCAGCAATTTCGTGAGCCTTCTCGAGGTCATAACCGGCGATCTGCAGGTGAATCGGCGACGGCTCGCCCATGTTCAAAGCGGCTGTCAGGATCCCCCCGGTGTCGAACGCAAACTCGACCGAGGGAAACCTCTTCCCCAGGCGTTTGCGGAGTCGCTGCACCAGGCCGAAGACATCCGTTTTGCCATGGCCTCCCAGCTGCACCAGGATGAACGAATCCATCGCCCCGGTATTGGGAGTGTAGGCCGCCGGCCAATCCATCAGGACGCCGATATTGGAAATCAACATCTTGCAATGGGACGCCGCCTGGGCTCGCTTCACTTCTGCACCGGTCAATTGCCGAGCCTGTCCGCCGGCAAACTTGTCGCGGGTCACCGGGAAAATCGCTTCGGCCGGATTTCCCGGGGCCGGATCGCCAATCACGGCAACAATCTCGTTTTCGACTGCCCGCACCAGTTCCTCGGATTTTTCGATCCGGGTCCCCGACGGGGCCCGGACATAAATCGTGAATTGGCCGGCGTCCACCGGTGGAAACAACTCGGTCCCCGTCTGGCTCATCACCACCAGCGACGCCACAAACAAGGCCGCCGACACGCCCAGCACGACCCACTTGAATCGAAGCGATGCCAGCAACAGGACACGATAACCACGGACCAGCCACCCCTGGTCGACCATCACCGGTGCCGCATCACTCCCGGCGAACTGCGGCGATGACTGGCCGCGAGTGGCCTGGTCAACGACCTGCTTGCGCCCCATCAACTTGGCGGCCGCAACCGGAACAAAGAATATCGCAATCAGGTAACTGGCGATGACGGCAAACAGGACCGCCATGGCCAGCGGCGTGAAGAGAAACTTCGCCAGGCCGGACAGAAAAATAACCGGAAAGAACACGACCATGAATGTGATCGTCGAGACCAACAGCGGCACCGAGACTTCCCGTGTGCCGTCCCAGGCCGCCCGCAATCGCCCCTTGCCAGGCATCAACATGTGACGTTCGACGTTGTCGAGCACCACGATGGCCTGGTCGATCAGGATGCCCACCGCCAGGGCCAGACCTCCCAGGGTCATGGCATTGATCGTGTTGCCGGTGAAATACAGGCCGATCAACGAGGACAGGATCGAGACGGGGATCGCGATGATGATCACCAGCGTTGAACGAAGATTGCGGAGGAAGACGAGAACAACCAGCCCGGCAAACACCGCACCGAGAACTCCGGCAATCCACAGTGCATCAATGCTCTCACGGACCTTGACCGACTGGTCCATGACCACCTCGAGTTTGAGGCTGGCCATCTTCGGGCCCATCACCGGATCGTTCCGCTTTTCATCCTGCAACCGCGAGAGAATCTCGCCCAACTTGTCGTGGATCCGGTCGACGATCTCGATCGTGTTGGCGCCCGGCTGGCGATACACCGGCACATAAACCAGCGTGCGGCCATTGACCCGCACGATGTTGGTCTGGATTTGCCTGGTGTCCTTCACCTCGCCGATATCGCTGAAGAGAATTGGCTCTCCGTTGGCACCGACGGTGACCGGAGCCTTGTTCAATTCCGAAACACGATCGGGGATCGCGTTGGTGTAGATATAGAATTCCCGATCCTGGATCTTGGCGCTGCCGGCGGGAATCAACACGTTTTGTCGCCGCAGGGCCGCGTGCACGTCGCGAATTGTCAGCCCGTGAGCTCTCAGCTTCTCCGGCTCGACATAACAGAGAATCCGCCGCAGCGTTCCCCCGTTGACCGCCGGGGCAATGACACCGGAAATCGACTGCAGATTGTTTCTCAGGTTCTTGTACGCGACATCGTAGAGTTCCGCGTCGGTCATGTCCGGGTTGGAAACCGAGACCAGGCACAAGGGCACACTGGCTGTCGGGTCAAACGGCATCACCATTGGCGGGATCGTGCCCGGGGGCAGATAAAACATGTCGCTCATGGCGTACATGCTCACCTGGCTCAGGGCTTCCGACTGGCTGACCTCCGGATGAAAGAAGTCCTTGACGATGCAGACCCCCTGCATCGCCTTCGCCTCCTGGTGCTCGATCCCTGAACTCTGGCCAGTCCAGCGTTGCAGGCGACTCATGATGTCCTGCTCCATCACCTCCGGGGGCATTCCGGGGTAGAAGCAGACGATCTGCGCTGCGGAAGTAGTAAACGTGGGCAGCAGATCGGCCGGGATCCTGGCCAGGCTGACCGTGCCAATCACGGCGACGATCAGCACGTGCACGACCACCAGGTAGGGATTTTTTAATGCCGCTCGAATCATCCGACAGTTTCCGCGGGTGATTGGAGACGTGACTGTTGAGAAACGCCGCCTCGCACATTTCCGCCAGGGAGCACGGGGCCGGGATTGTTGTTGAGTTCCGCGAATCGTGCAATCCGCATTTCCGGCACAACCGGGACGGCTTCGGCCAAGTCGGCTTCAGTAGCAACCTGCCTGTGCAGTTGCGCGGGAACGCAACCCGACTAATCCTAAAAGACACCGCGATCGGTTGGGTCGCGTTGGGCAAACACGTCCCGTGTCCACCAGACCCTCACCAGGCTCGACAACAATGATCTTTTTCCGTCCCACAATGCTCGGAACCATCCTGCTGTTCCTTGCCACAGCGGCCCCACTGGCCGCCCAGAACGCCGCGGCCCCAGCGGTCGACTCGTTGGCCAGGCAGGTCGATCGAGCGATCGATGTGTCGAGCCGTCGCTTTCTGACCATCGAACACCACTCACCCTGGCAGATCCTCCACGGAGTCCTTGCACTCCGCCAGAATTTCGTGATCAACAGACCCGGCGGCAAGATGGGCGACCGTGTCCGCGCCATCAACTGGATCAGCCAGGGGGCCAGTTATCGCGGCACGCCGCTGTTCCGTCGCACAGAATATGGAGCCGAGGCCCAACCCTACACGCAGCCCTACGAATTCGAGGGGCATCCCAACCAGTTCCTGGCCATTCTGACCATGTCACGGTTGCCCGCCACCCACACTTTTGCGGTGGCCAACAGTCCGGAACAGCAAACGGTTTCGATCGCACAATTGGTCAAGCACGCCCAGGCCAACGTGAACGATCGCGAGGAGATCACCTGGACTCTCTGGGCCCTCGCACACTACCTGCCACCGGACTCCCGCTGGACAAACGCCGCGGGTGAACCCTGGAGCATCGAAAGACTGGTACAGATCCAGCAGTCCGAATCGTTGGACGAGGCCGCCTGCGGAGGCACACACGGACTGTTCGCCCTGACCTACGCCCGCAACGCTTATCGTGATGCAAACAAGGGCCAGGTCCGGGGAGCGTGGCTGGAGGCCGACCAGAAAATTCGTCGTCACGTCGAGGAGGCCAAGATCTACCAGAACGACGATGGCACGTTTTCGGCCAGTTACTTCCTGGGTCCTCACCAGAGCCACCAGTTCCAGGAACGGATTGAAACATCAGGACACACGCTCGAATGGCTCGTGTTGGCAGCCTCCGAAAAGCAACTCAAGTCCGAGTGGATGCGACGTGGCGTGGCCGCCGTGGCCGCCGACCTGAACCTCCACGCCAACAAGACTGTCCAGTGTGGCCCGCTATACCACGCACTCCACGGACTGGTCCTGTACCGGGAACGCACCCGCCCGGCGACTTCCACCGCCGTCTCAATCGCCCCACGGCGGGCCGCCGGCCGGTAAACCGATGCCACTGTCAGTCGGTTCTGACCGGCGGTGTGTCCAGGAAAACCTGCCGCGGAGCAAATTGTCCGTTGGCCGCATCCAGCTCTCCCAGGGCCGCGAGTTGGCCAGCAGCGTCAACCAACACCACGGCGGATCCATCGGAAGACTCGGGCCCGGACCACGGCACGCGTCGCCCGTGAAACACTTCTGTCAGTTCGATAGCCGACCCCACCTGACGTGGCAATTCTGCAACCGCCATCAGTGCCGGAACCAGCTGTCCGGACAACGTGTCTGCATCGAGGCTCTCTGCCGGAACGGCCCCCTCGAGCGAAAATGGACCGACCCGGGTCCGCACCAGCCCACTCATCACCGCCCCACAACCGAGCCGTTCACCAAGATCACGGGCAATCGAACGGATGTAGGTCCCACCGCTGCAGACAATCTCGAGTTCAAGCGTCGGCGACTGCCAGTCGAGCAGCCGGATCGAATCAATCTCGACGATCCGGGATTTCAGTTGAACCTCCTGCCCGGCCCGTGCCAACTGGTAGGCACGGCGGCCGTCGACCTTGACGGCCGAGTAGGCTGGCGGCACCTGGCGAATCGGACCGACAAATTCGCCCAGGGCCGACTCAATCACCCGATGTTCCAGGGCAGGAATTTCCTCGAGCACCTCGAGTTCCAGTTCCGTGTCGTCTGACTCGCTTCGGCGGCCCAACAGGAACTCGGCCCGATACACTTTCCGCCGGGCCTGCACCTGTGGCACCAGCCGGGTGGCGCGTCCAACGGCGACCACCAGCACGCCGGTGGCCAGCGGATCCAGCGTGCCGGCGTGACCGGTCTTCAATGGCCGCACCAATCGCTTCACGCGGTCAACCGCGCGACGAGAGGTCATCCCGCGAGGCTTATCCAGTACCACGAAACCACACGTCATCGCGGTTGATCCCCGATTCCCGCCACCGGGCCGCCTAGAGGTGCATCGACATGCGTTCCTGGTGTCGAATCCGAGCCGCCTCGACGAACCCCTTGAACAGCGGGTGCGGGACAAGGGGCTTCGACTTGAACTCGGGATGGAACTGCACGGCGACGAACCACGGGTGATCGGGAACTTCAACGATTTCCACAAGGTTCCCGTCGGGGCTGGTCCCCGAGGCCAGCATTCCCGCCGCCGCAAACGGGTTGCGGTACTCGGGATTGAACTCGTATCGGTGTCGATGCCGTTCGTTGACTTCCGTTTCCTGGTAACACTCCGCCGAAGTCGAATTCTCCTGGACTGTGCATGGCTGGCTTCCCAGCCGCATCGTCCCCCCCTTGAAGGTGATCTTCTTCTGCTCCTCGAGCATGCAGATCACCGGGTTCTCGGTCTCGGCCACGAACTCGGTACTGTGCGCCCCCTCGAGCCCCAGCACGTTACGAGCAAACTCGATCACAGCACACTGCATTCCCAGGCAGATGCCGAAGTACGGCAGGTTGTTTTCACGGGCAAACCGTATCGCTTCGACCTTGCCCTCCACACCACGACTTCCAAAACCGCCGGGCACCAGGATGCCATCCAAGCCACTGAGAACAACATCGGGGTCCTGGTTTTCCAATTCCTCAGCCTCGATCCGCTTGATCAAGACGCGGGCGCGATTGGCGACCCCCGCATGCCCCAAAGCCTCGTAGATCGACTTGTAGGCATCCAGGTGTTCGATGTACTTCCCAACCACCCCGATGGTCACCTCGTGCTCGGGCGACCGCATCCGCTGCAGCATCTCTTGCCAGGCACTCATGTCCAACGAGCCAGCAGACAGTCCGAGTTTGTTGACGATCAGCTGATCCAATTTGTGATCGACCAATCCGAGTGGAACCTCGTAGATCGAGAATTCCTTGTCGATCTCCTCGATCACTTCCGATTGTGCCACGTTGCAGAACAACGCGATCTTCTCGATGTTTTCGTGTCCCAACGGTCGCTCGGTTCGCACGATCAGGATGTCCGGATGGATACCGATCTGGCGAAGCTGGCCGACACTCTGCTGGGTCGGCTTCGTCTTCAACTCTCCCGCGGCCTTCAGATAGGGAGCCAGGGTCAGGTGGATAAACAGGCAGTTTTCTCGCCCCACGTCCTGGGGAAACTGCCGAATAGCTTCCAGGAAAGGCATTCCCTCGATGTCTCCAATAGTGCCACCCAGTTCGGTGATCACCACGTCAACATCTGATGTCGCCAGACTCAGGACCGCATCCTTGATCTCGTTGGTGATGTGAGGCACCACCTGTACGGTTTTTCCCAGGAATTCGCCCCGCCGTTCCTTGGCGATAACGCTCTGGTAGATCTGGCCAGTGGTGTAGTTCGAATCGCGAGAGAGTGGGCTATTTGTGAACCGTTCATAGTGTCCCAGGTCGAGATCGGTCTCGGCCCCATCATCGAGCACGTACACCTCACCGTGCTGGTAGGGACTCATCGTTCCCGGATCGACATTGATGTAGGGGTCGAGCTTCTGCATCCGCACGCTCAAGCCCCGTTGCTCGAGCAACAGGCCGATCGATGCGGAGGTCAGTCCCTTGCCAAGCGAACTGACCACGCCCCCGGTCACAAAGATGTGCTTCGCCATGCTCCCCTGTTCATCCTGTCCTGGAGCCGTCTTGATCGCGACAGTCGCCCGACATCCGTGCCCGGCACCACCTGCCATTCATCACGCCGCCCGCCCTTCACGTGAGTTTTGGGTCCGTGCGACAAACCGAGCATAGTCTTCCGGAGTGTCGATTCCAACCGCCGAATGCTCAGCCACTCTCACGCCGATCGACGCTCCGTGTTGCAACGCCCTCAGTTGCTCCAGTTGCTCCAACTGCTCCAGAGGCGAGACGGGCAGTCGCGTCAACTCGAGCAGGTAGTCCCGCCGGTATGCGTACAGCCCCACGTGGAGCAACCAGGGAGATTCGCCGTTCAGCAACGTCTCGGCTTTGCCATCTCGTACATACGGAATCGGATGTCGGCTGAAATACAGCGCCCGCCCGTCAATACCGACGACCACCTTGACGCAGGACGGATCTTCGAGTGTGTCGCGATCACGAATCGGACAGGCCAGTGTGGCCATCTGCAGCCCTCGATCGTTCTCGAGCGCCTCGACCAGGCTGTCGATGTGGTCGGGGTCCAACTCCGGCTCGTCTCCCTGGACATTGACGATCGTGTCGACGTCGCCACAACAGCGGGCAACCACCTCGGCCACCCGATCCGTTCCGCTGGAGTGCTCGCCGGTCAGAATCGCCCGACCGCCAAACGCCTCGACCGCCGAAACGATTTCAGGAGAGTCAGCGGCGACCAGCACCTCATCCAAGAGACTCGCTCGGCACGCCGCCGCCCAGGCGTACTCGAGAAGCACGCGACCTGTTTCATCCAGCAAAAGTTTCCGGGGCAGTCGCGTCGACTGCAGCCTTGCGGGAATCACTCCCACCGCACGCCCCGACTTTGCCACGTCCCTCTCCCTGGACACTACCGCGATGCCATCCCTGGCCGGCCCGGCACGGGCCTCACCTGCCACGTCGCGAGCGAGCATACCATCGAGGTTGCGGCTGCGACAATGTAAAATCCTCAACACGATGATTCCACGACGACCACTCGGAACAACCGGCCTCGACGTCTCGATTCTCTCAGTCGGAACTGGCCCCATCCCGGAGTTGATGACCGAAGACGACACGGTCACACAGAGGAACGTCCTGGCCCGTGCACTCGATCACGGCATCAACTGGATCGATACCGCCGCGACTTACGGCGACGGACGTTCCGAAACCAGCATCGGTCGAGCCCTGGCCGAATTGGATGCGGTGGACGAATTTCACCTGGCCACAAAGGTCCGGTTGACACCCGATCAACTTGCCCAGCACTCGATCGGTGACCTCGTCCGTGAGTCGGTGGAGGGAAGCCTCCGCAGGCTGCGAGTCGACCGGATCACTCTCCTGCAATTGCACAACTCGGTCACCCGCTCCCGCGGAGATCTGCCGACCTCGGTCACTTCCGACGATGCTCTCGGTGCCGGCGGAATCGTCGAAGCCATGCAGGAATTGCAGTCAACAGGGGTCGTCGACCACCTGGGAATCACCGGGCTCGGCGACCCGGAATCCCTGGGACAACTGATTCGCTCGGGGCACTTTGCCACGATGCAGGTGCCCTACCACCTTCTGAACCCCACCGCCGGACACCCCGCGGAACCGGGTTGGAGCGAAACCGACCACGCTTGTGTCATCAACGATTGTGCCACTGCAGGCGTGGGCGTCTTCGCCATCCGGGTCTACGCCGGAGGGGCTCTGCTCGGACGCCCCCCGGCCAAACACACCCATACCACGAAGTTCTTTCCGATGGATCTTTACCAGCGCCACTCTCACCGGGCGGAGGAACTTTCCACACAACTGCCCGCAAACACGACGCTTCAGCAGGCCGCCGTTCAATTCTCCCTTGATCATCCGGCCATGTCGTCGGCCATCATCGGGTTCAGTCACCCCGAGCACATCGACCAGGCCGTTGAAGCAATACAACATCCTTAGCTTCTAGACTGCGAAAAAAGGAACAAACGCACAGCCTGCCCATTCTGGATAGGGGTGCGTCCCGAAAAAAACCGAGCTATCACAATGAACTCTCTGCTTGTCAATTCACTGACAAGCAACGGGCAGTCGCACCAAGAGCCCCCAAGAATAAGATCGGTCAAAGCCGCCTGGACGCGGTCTCCTGCACTCGACCATCGGTGGCCTGACTCGCTAGGATGCCCGAAACCCCACGGGGGGCGTAGCTCAGTTGGCAGAGCAACGGACTTTTAATCCGTAGGTCACAGGTTCGAATCCTGTCGCCCTCACTTCTTTCGGTTCACACAACATCCGGCCCCGCGTCTCACGGTCGACCGATCCGCCTGGCCCGGTGCCACACGAGGTTGCCATCGTTGAAGCGGTCGTGACACAACAGTGACTCTCAACCGGGACGATTCCACGTGACCACCTCCGAACGCAGCTGGGCTCTCCGAGACCTCCACCATCTCGGACTCACCGTCGCCGACATCGAACGGTCGATCCACTTCTACCGCGACCTGCTCGGCATGGAACTCATCGGCCGCCGCCCCAGTGTCACGGCCGATTACGTCGGCCAACAGACCGGATACGACGATGTCGAACTGAACGTCGCCTCGTTCCGCATCAGCCCCGATTGTCGCCAGACGATGGAAGTGGTCCAGTACATGAACCACGTCGGCGACGCGGCCATGACCGACACCAATCGCCCCGGCAATTCTCACCTCTGCCTCCTGGTCGACGACCTGAAATCGGCAGTCGCCGAATTGTCCGAAGCGGGAGTCCGGTTCAAGTCCGATCCGGTCGAGATCACTGCCGGGCCGAACGCCGGTGGCCTGGTCATTTATATGAAGGATCCCGATGGCTACACGCTGGAACTGTTTCAGCCCGTGCAGCCACCCGCCGGGGAGACCTCCGAGTGAGCCATTCCGATCTCTTCATCCTCGACGGCCGCGTGGCCCTGGTGACAGGCGGAGCACGTGGTCTGGGTGAAGCCTCGGCCCGAACCATGGCCCAGATGGGAGCTACCGTCGTACTTGCTGATCTCGACACCGAGGCCGTCGCGGTCACCGCCGAACGACTCGCCTCCGAAACAGGAGCCACCATCCTGGCCCGGGCCTGTGATGTGACCGACCCCGACTCGGTCGACCAACTGGTCGCTGGAGTCGTCGAAGAACTCCAACGGATAGACATCCTGGTCAACAACGCAGGCATTCATCGACGGGTCGACCCGCTCGATTTCGACCCCGACGACGTCGAGGCCATTCTCGATGTCAACTTCCGCGGGGCCTTCCAGGTCGCCACACGGGTTGGTCGCGAAATGACTCGATCGGGAGGCGGAAGCATCATCAACATCTCGGCACTGGGTGGTGGCATCGCCGGACTCGGGCGGGCCGGCACGGTGTATTGCATGACCAAGGGGGCCCTGGTCTCCCTGACACGAGAACTCGCCGCCGAGTGGGGGGGATCGGGAGTCCGGGTCAATGCCCTGGCGCCCGGTTGGATCCGCACTCCGATGACCCATGCCCTGCAGAACAATGCCGAACGCTCGGCCCGGGTTATCGCCCGCGTCCCGCTCGGCCGTTGGGGCGAAGCAACCGATGTGGCAGGGGCCGTCGCGTTCCTGGCCTCCGACGCCTCGGCTTACATCACCGGGCACACGATTCCGGTTGACGGTGGGGTCGCCAACGTGATTTCCCTGGATGAGCCAAACTGATGCCCGGCCTCACACCGCCCTCACCGACAATCCAGGGTCACCCGATTCCCGGCGAACGTCTCGGCACGCTGACAACCTTCACCGGCGACCCCACCAGCCCGACGGATCTCGCCACCGGACTCGAAGAGGACGGCTACCTGTTCATGCGAGACGTGCTGGATGCCGACCTGGTCCGAGCAGCCCGCCTGGAAGTCTTTCGTCAGTTGGCCAGCATGGGGGAAATCGCAGATCCCCCCAGTGACGGCATTGCCACGGGCACCAGCCGCAGGATGGATCCCTTTGAAGATGAAGGTTTGTTCTGGCAGAAAGTCAGCGAGGGCCCGGTACTACGGCGACTGACCCACGGCATGGAAATCCAGACCATCATGGACACCGCGCTGGGCGAACCCTCCCGCGGTTTTGACCTCATCTACCTTCGTCCCACCGCCGTCGGCAAGGCCACCTCGTTGCACTACGATTACCCGTTTTTCGCTGGCAGCGCACAACCGATGATCAATGCGTGGATTCCCATTGGTTCGATCCCGATCGAGGACGGTCCGCTGGTGATCGTCGAGAATTCGAACCGATTCTCCGATCTCATCGACGAGTTCCTGGATGTCGACTACACGGCCGACCGTTCCAACGACGTCGTGCAGGCCGCCGCATACGGAGGCGCTTCGGACACCAACCCCATCCAACTGGTCACCGATCGCGACACCCGGCTGTTGACCGCGAATTTCCAACCCGGAGACCTGTTGCTGCTCAGCATGTTCACGCTGCACGGTTCCCTGGACAACATCTCGCCAATCGGGCGCGTCCGACTCTCCTGTGATGTTCGTTTCCAACCCGCCGCCCAACCGGCCGACGACGAGAGGTATTTCGGCGAATATCCCAAGGGATCCAAGGGTGGTGGATACGGCGACATGCGGGGCGCCCAGCCACTGACATGATCGTGGCCGCCTACTTCTGACACTTCAGACTGCATTCGACCGTGTCTTTGCGGTCTAATAGCGACTATGAGTGGACAACAGACCACGCGGCGTCACATGCTGGAGATCGGCGGGCTTTCGATGCTCGGCCTGGGCACCGGTGACCTGCTGCGTTTGCGAGAGGCCGCGGCAGCGCAGGCTCCTCGGGCGAAATCCTGTGTCTTCGTCTTTCTCTTCGGTGGCCCCAGTCACATCGATCTCTGGGACATGAAGCCCACCGCCCCGGTCGAGGTGCGTGGGGAATTCCAGTCGATCGGGACCAAAGAACCGACAATCCGTATCTGTGAACACCTGCCTCGCCTGTCCCAGCGGATGGACAAGTTGTGCCTGCTGCGATCAATGACCCACAGGATGAACGTGCACGGGCCGGCGATGAGCGAACTGTACACGGGACGGCCATATCCGTTCCCACCCGTCACCGACCAGTCGAGCCCGGAGGACTGGCCGTCGATGAGTTCTCTGGCGATGCGGTTCGGACAATCTCGAAACGGGCTGCCCCCCTCGATCGTGCTTCCCTGGTACCTGCAATTTCCCGGACAGTCCCGGCTGATTGCTGGCCAGACCGCCGGTCGCATGGGACGTAGCCATGACGCCGTGCTGGTCGACGGAGATCCCAATAAGGACGATTTCCAGGTCAAGGGTTTCGAACTGGCCGAGGACGTCTCCGAGCAACGCCTTGTCCGCCGTCGCAAGCTGTTGGGACAATTCGATCGCTCGGGACCAATTCGCACGAACCGCAACCTGGATGTCTCCGGCCGACATCGTGACACCGTGAGGGCCTTCGATTTCCTGCAACAGCAGGCCGGCCGCGCCTTCAATCTCGATCGCGAACCGACTGCAGTCCGCGATGCGTACGGCCGCACGCGGATCGGACAAAGCCTGCTGTTGACCAGGCGATTGATCGAGGCGGGAGTCCCGCTGGTGACCGTCAACTGGATCGACCCGACCAAGATCGACGGGGTCAACACCTGCTGGGACACCCACCAGAGGAACTTCCCCAAGCTCAAGACCCTGCTGTGCCCGATGTTCGACCAGACCTTCCCGACGTTCCTTGACGATCTCGATCAACGTGGCCTGCTGGAAACAACCCTGGTGGTTGCAGTCGGGGAATTCGGTCGCACGCCAAAAATGGGCGAGGTGACCCAGAGCAACAACACCAAGTCGACCGGGCGTGACCACTGGCCACACGCCTTCACCGCGCTGTTGGCCGGCGGAGGTGTCCGCGGGGGACAGGTCTACGGATCGACCACCCGGAACGGCGGACACGTGGCCGACCAACCGGTCACTCCCGCCGACCTGCACGCGACCATTTACCACCACCTGGGTATCGACTCACAGCAGACCTATTTTGACGAGTTCCAGCGGGGCCAGCAGGTCCTCTGTGAGGGCCGACGCGTACGCGAACTCTAGAACTCCCCCCGCTTTTGCCGACAGTAATCCAACCAACCACATTCTTTCTGTCCCAGCACACAACGACCAACCGAGACCGGAGCACGTCCCATGACCCATTCGATCAACCGCCGTGACCTCCTGAAATCGGCCGCCGCCGTTGGCACCGGACTGTTCCTGGGCCCCCCCAGCCCCCGGGCGTTCGCGGCGGCCAACGAGAAGATCAACGTGGCGTTTATCGGAATCGGCGGACGTGGTGCCGCCAACCTCGGATCGATGGTACGCCTGGGTGAGAATGTCGCGGGATTGTGCGACGTCGATGATGTGCGGGCTGGAAAAGCCTACGAACGGTACCCCAAGGCCCGGAAGTTCAAAGACTTCCGCAAGATGTACGATGCCATCGGCAAGCAGATCGATGCGGTCGTTATCAGCACCCCCGACCACACTCACTTCCACCCCTCGATGGCCGCCCTGCAACTCGGCAAACACCTGTACTGCGAAAAGCCGATGGCTCACTCCATCTGGGAGGTCCGCCAGATGACCGACCTGGCCCGCAAGCAGAAGGTGGCCACGCAACTGGGTGTCCAGCGACACACGATCCCCAACGTGCACCGTGTGGTTGAGTTGATTCAGGCCGGCGCGATCGGGACGGTCACCGAGGTCCACAGTTGGATTGGCGGCACCCGCGGAATGTCCAAGATCCCCACCGACAAGCCCGAGGTGCCAGCACACCTCGACTGGAACCTCTGGCAGGGTCCCGTGGCACCGCGGCCGTATCACTCGACCTACTGCCCCTATGGATGGCGGTTCTGGTGGGACTACGGAACCGGAGAAACCGGCAACTGGGGCTGTCACATCCTGGACATCCCGTTCTGGGCCCTGGACCTGGACTACCCCAACCACGTCTCGGCCTCCGGCCCACCGGTCCACGCCCTCACCACACCGCGTTCGATGGCCACCCACTTGCGGTTCCCGGCCAAGGGCGACCGCCCCGAGGTGATGCTGCACTGGTACCACGCCCAGAATGGGCCCGAGATTCTCAAGAAGCACGGTCTGAAGCACAACGGAAACAACACGCTGTTTGTCGGCACCGAGGGCATGCTGCTGTGTGGATTCTCGAAACGGCAACTGTTGCCCGAATCGAAGTTCAAGGGCGCCAAGATCGAGGTCAAGAGGGTTCCCAACTCGCCGGGGTTCTACCACGAATGGACCGCCGCCATCCGAGGTGGTGGCCCCGCCACCTGTCACTTCGATTACTCGGGACCGCTCACCGAGACGGTGTTGTTGGGCAACGTGGCCTACCGGGCTGGTGGCGAGGGCTTCGGCTGGGACCACAAGCCCCTGACTGTCACCGGCAACCCGCGCGCCCGCGGGCTGATCAAGCCGGCGTTCCGGGTCGGCTGGCAGGTATGAATGGCCCCCGGCCTCTTACGCCTTCAACCCCGTGACGCTGGGGTGGCGAACAGTTCGCTCTTCACCTCGCCGTGAATGTCCGTCAGGCGAAACTCGCGTCCCTCGTAACGGTAAGTCAGTCGCTCGTGGTCCAATCCCAGGGCATGCAGGATCGTCGCCTGCAGGTCATACACGTGCCAACCGTCTTCAGCCGGCAGGCATCCCAGGTCATTGGTGTCACCGATCACCTGGCCAGGCCGCACGCCACCACCGGCAAACCACATCGTAAACGCCTCGATCTGGTGATCACGGCCCACGCGACCGCCAGCAGCCATCGGCTTCTGAGCCACCGGGGTCCGGCCCAGTTCGCCGCCCCAGACAACCAGCGTGTCATCCAGCAACCCGCGCCGCGCCAGGTCCTTCACCAGCGCTGCCGAACCCTGGTCGGTCACACGACATTCTGACGGAAGCCGTTTGCCAATATCGGTGTGATGATCCCAGTCGCCGTGAAACACCTGCACGAAACGGACACCCTTCTCGACCAGGCGCCGAGCCAACAGGCAATTCCTGGCAAATGACGGCCTGGCCGGATCCTCGATCCCATACAGCTTCAATGTTTCCGGAGTCTCTCGATCCAGCGAAAGCAATTCCGGTGCCCGCGCCTGCATGCGGTACGCCATCTCGTAACTGGCAATCCTGGCCCGGATCTCATCGTCGCCGGAAGCCTCGAGACGCAACCGGTTCAACTGGTTGATGGCATCAATGGACAACCTCTGCCGCCGTGTCGTCACCCCCGGTGGATTCGAGAGGTTCAGGATCGGTTCACCCGCATCCCGCAAAACGGTCCCCTGGTACTGCGATGGCAAAAATCCGTTGCCATAGTTGGCACTCTTGCTGCGGGGCTTCGTACCCAGCACCAGGAATGCTGGCATCTCCTGCGACTGGCTGCCCAACCCGTAGGACACCCAACTGCCCAGGCTCGGTCGCCCGAACCGTCGCCACCCGGTGTTCATCAACAACTCGGCAAACATGTGATTCGTATCGTCTGTCCGCAATGTTCGCGCGATCGTGATCCGGTCAACAATCCCCGCCGTGTGAGGCATCAATTCCGACACCCACGCTCCACTCTCACCATGCCGCCGGAATCGGTAGGGGGAGCCCATCAGCCGAGGTCGCTTCTCCTGGATCTGTGCAAAGGACACCTTTTTCAACAGGCTCTCGGGCAACTCCTCCCCATCCCGGCGATTCACTTCCGGCTTCGGATCAAACAGGTCCAGTTGGCTGGGACCACCGACCTGGAACAGGAAGATCACCGACTTGGCCCTGGGAACAAAATGGGAACGCCGCGACGACCGCGTTTCATCGGCGGCCAACTGGGACGTCGCCATCGAGGCCAGCGAGAGCCCCCCGGAGCGAAACAGTGCGCGACGAGACACGCTCGACGGCAACTCCCAACCAGAAAATGGCACCATGCCCATTGTTATTCTCGAGTGAAAAATTCGTCGAGGTTCAGGACCACCCGTGCCACCAGCACCCAGGCCGCCCGGTCAGCCAACGCATCATCAGTCGCATGGCCTTCAATCGCCAGGATGGTTCGGCAACCTGCACTGTCCTGCAGTAGCGTCTCTCGCTGTGCAGTGAACAGATTCAACAGCACACGCCGTTCGGCTGACGACGGGTTGCGTCCCAGGCACCTGAGGCACATGGCGTCCAACCGTGTCGTAACCCCTCCCGGCTGACGCCAGGCCCACCGCCCCAGTCCCCGCGCCGATGCATAAAAGGAAGTCTCGTTGAGCAATGCCAGGGCCTGGACCGGAACGTTGGATCGGTCGCGACGCGTGCAGGACGTCACCCCTTCGGGAGCATCGAACAACGGCTTCAGCGGATGCGGTGTCAGTCGCCAGTGAAAGGTGTACAAACCCCGTCGCCAACGGTCTTCACCAGTACTCGCCGTCCATTTCGCTGCCGTCGCGCGTGCATCAAGGATTCCCGCCGGTTGATCGGGAAACACGCTGGGCCCCAGCATCTTCTCGGACAACAGTTCACCGGCCTGGAGGCTGATGTCACGAATCACCTCGGCTTCAAGCCGTATTCGTCGTTGCCGCCCCAGCAGGCGATTCCCCGCATCAATCGCGGCAAGATCCCTTCGCTCATCACTGCGTTGTCGATAGGTGGCTGAAAGCACTATCAAACGAATCAGGGGCTTGAAACGGCGGCCGTGATGTCGAAATTCCATCACCAGGTGATCCAGTAGACCCGGGTGAGACGGGGGCGGTGTCTGAACACCAAAGTCATTTTCCGTTTCCACCAGCCCTGCTCCAAACAGACGTTGCCACACCCGGTTGACAGTCACCCGATCGGTCAAGGGGTTCTGCTCCGAGAGGATCCACCTGGCGAGATCACCCCGGTTGCGGGTCTTTCTTGCAGGTCCTGCATCAATTGCGATGGGCAGGAATGCCGGGAACCCGGGCAGAACCTTCTCTCCCAACTGCGAGGGGTCGCCCTGCTCGAACACGTGCGTGGGTTGCGGAGCAGCCTTCAGGACCAGGGTGGCGGGGCCCGTAGGCCGTTTTGACTTCGCCGTCTCATCCCGAATCACCAGGCCATCACGGTACCCCGGATCGAAACCCGGCAGTGGCAACCGTTCAATCGCCGTCTCGTTGAAGAACGCATACAGCCGATAGAACTCCTCGTGCGAGAGAGGATCGGTCTTGTGTGCATGACACTGCGCGCAACCAAGAGTCAGTCCCAGGAAGACCGAACCGATGGTCTGCACCTGGTCAACGATTGCCTCGTAGCGGACTCCCGGATCGTAGATCGCGTTGCACTGGAACCCGGTCGCGATCTTCTGCGAAATCTCATTGCCAGCCAACAGGTCCCCAGCCAGTTGTTCGGTGACAAACCTCTCAAAACCCATGTCGGAATTCCATGCCCTGATGACCCAATCGCGATAGGGCCACATTTGCCGAGGCGTGTCCGCTTCGTATCCGCTGCTGTCGGCAAAACGGGCGAGATCCAACCAGTGACGCCCCCATCGCTCACCGAAATGGGGTGATGCGAGCAGTTCCTCGACGAGCCGTTCCCAGCGATCCGGCCGGGAATCCATGAGAAACGCATCCATGCGGTCGGCAGTCGGCAGCAGTCCAGTGAGATCCAGGGTCAGCCGACGGACCTGGACAGCCTCGGGGCCTGGCTCCGAGGGGACCAGGTTTTGCGCAGCCAATCGATCACGCACAAACCGATCGACCGCAGTCGGTCCAACTGATCGTGGAACCCTGGGACGGCTCACGGGCCGAAAAGCCCAGTGGTCCGGTAAGTCGTCCGCCCCTGCCGGTCCAGCAGCAGCGACAGCCAGCACAACAGCCAGCAAGGTTTTCCAGCGGTTTCCGAACAGTGCATCCATCAACTGTCAGGATAATCGGCAGGGCCCCTCGAGAGATAGCCTGCCTCCGGCTGACAGCCGGGAACGCGTTTCCGCTTTCAGGCACGGGGTTTGGTGAAAGTTGCCCGACTAGGATTTGAACCTAGACTAAGTGATTCAGAGTCACTCGTGCTACCATTACACTATCGGGCAATTTTGAGACGCCGAGTATAGTCACTGACGGTGCCAAACAGACAGTCCGATCAACCGGACTTGGCCGTCTCCTGGGCATGAGCCAGCCGCGTCAGTCCCTCTCCAACCGGCGCTGCCAGAAACAACACGCCCAGCATGTCTTGGCTGGTGTTGCGGATCTCGTGCTCGGTGTTTGGCGGAATGTAGACAACATCACCGGCTGAAATCTCGGTGGACTCACCGTCAAGCACTGCGGTTCCGCACCCGTCCATCACGACAACCAACTCTTCCGCGTCGGGATGGATGTGTAGCTCGAGCACGTGGCGGTGACCGGGCGGAATCCACATGTGTTGCACACACTGGATCGTTTGAAGGCACATTCGATCCGACGGCGCATCGGTCTCATAGATCCGCAACACCGGAGCCGGAATTTCGCTCCGTTCCTGCCGTTGACCGTCCTTGTTCATCACCAGCATTCGAATAATACGATGTGGATTAGCAAACAGGAGGCTCTGAACCAGGTTGTATGACTGTGTCTTCCAATTGGCAATCGGCATGGGTGCCCTTCGTGAAACATATTTAATTGGCTTGCTCTTGGCCGACCTCGGGATCCCCAATCCAGCAAACCGACAACTGGTGCAATCTTCCCCTAATTCAGAGCCACCCCCATTACCACCAACGCCACCACAATCAGCACGCCCAGGACGATGAAGAACGTCGTGATACGGCCGAGGATATAACCTGCCACGGCTGATCCTTCCGGGCTGACCCCCTGCTCACGACATTTCTTCATGTAGCTGTGCCCAAGAAAACTGGCCACGATTCCGAGAATGGGAATGCAGAAGAATCCCAGGAGCCCAAGGACCAGGATGGTCGTCGCCCCTTCCGGAGGGCTGCCACCACGGTGGCTGCGGGGCTCGGACGGAGAAAACGCCGAGGACTGAGCAGGCGATCGTTGGGTCCGTTGTGGAGCGGGTTGAATCTGTGGTTGATAGACGTCCTGGTCGGATTCCATTTCAACCAGATCGTCCCACTCGGAGTCGCCGTTCGCAGAGTCCTCTATCGAGGGCGGAGACACCGGCGCGGCCTCCAGCGAGAGCCCCGCAACCTTCTCAGCGCGAAACCACTCCCCTCCGTCACGAGAGATCTCGTGATGAGATTTCAGTTGCCCCTTCTTGGCAAGAAGCTTCAGTTGTTTGGCCGAAAACGGGCCCTGTTCCCGCCCATCTGATTGGGTCCGGATATAAAACTCAGCCATTTCTCCGCCTCTCTTTGGTTGAAACGTTCTGGCGTTGAAACATCAGACTACGCAATTGAACACCACCGTTTTCGCATAACCAGCCCCCAACGTTCCGAATTGTACAAATGAACACCAGTGACAGGAAACATTGGTGGAACATCAGCGAGGTGGGGCTCCCTTGGGTTTCCTGTCCGGGGCCGTCTAGAATCGTTACCTGTCCTTTCGACACCGCCACTGGGCCCATTTAGTCTCCTACTGGGCGCGTGTCCCCCGATTCTCCTGGCGATCAGTCGTGCTCATCCTACTGGTTTATTGTGTCCTGATCGCCGCGGTGTCCGTGGTCGGCGGCTGGCTACCAGGAATGATTCGTTTCACCCACGTGCGACTGCACGCGTTGATGAGCCTGGTGGCCGGATTCATGCTGGGCATTGCCTGCTTCCACATGCTGCCTCACTCGGTCGAACATGGCGGATCGCTCGATTCGGCAATGCTCTACCTGATGATCGGCCTCCTGGGGATGTTCTTCCTGGTCCGGGCTCTCCACTTTCATCAGCACGGGTCGGTCGAGAACACGGGGGAACTCACNGCCGACATGTGANCACGANCACGACGACAGCCATTCNCACCATCACGGAACACAACATNCCCTGAGNTGGACNGGNGTCTTCGTCGGATTGACGATTCACACNCTGATCGACGGAGTGGCNTTGGCCACGGCCGTGGCNGCCNGTTNGGNGNCCNNCNNANCGATNACNCTGGCCGGAATCGGCACNTTNCTGGCCATCGCCCTGCACAAGCCCNTGGACTCGATGTCGATCACCACGNTGATGGCCGCCGGCGGNTGGTCCCGCCNNTCCCAGTGGAAGGTNAACGTGNCCTACGCNNTGGTCTGCCCGNTCGCGGCCNTGNTGTTCTTCCTGCTGCTGGACATGCAACTGAGTGAGTCATCNNCNGGNCNNCTNGTNCCNNCCGCNCTGGCATTNTCNGCCGGGGNCTTNCTCTGCATNGCNCTCGGCGACCTGTTGCCGGAAATCCAGTTTCACTCGCACGACCGCATCAAGTANTCGGCCTGCCTGTTGGCCGGNGTCNNCCTGGCGTGGACGATCCGCTACGTCGANCCACCNCACCTNCACGNNNNCNCTCCNNCAGCNTCANCGTCNGAAACAGNNCACTGACTCACTTCGCCGCNTAGCCNCCATCAACCATCAGGCANTCGGCNGTNATGAACGANGCCTCGTCGGAGGCCAGGAANCAGATNGCGTTGGCNATNTCNCGNGGNTCGGCNANNCGNCACANCATGTGNGCNCCNCCGAAATCNGGATGNGTTTCCGCCGCNNCNCGATCCAGNCCCTCGTCGCTGGCCATCTTNTCNACNACCGGCGTCCAGACCGTACCGGGACAAACGGCATTCACCCGGATGCCATGGGGTGCCATGTCCAGAGCCAGGCAACGGGTCATGCTGGCAATGGCCGCCTTCGACGCGTTGTATGTCACGAACTCNGGCTGCGCCAGAAAGCTGGAGATCGAACCGAGATTGACGATCGCTCCACGACCGGCCGCCTGCATCACCGGAACCACCGCCCGGGCCACACGGGCCGCCCCCAGCACGTTGACATCCAGGCTACGCCTCCACTCGTCATCACTGGCATCAATCCCCCGCATCACGAACACCGCCGCGTTGTTGACCAGGATGTCGATCCTCCCCAGCCGCTCAACTGCCAGCGAAACCATCGCCTGCACACTCTCCTGGCAGGTCACGTCAGTTTCGATGAACATCGCACCGGGAAGTTCGTCGGCCACCTCCTGGCCCGACACCACATCAATCTCGGCCACCACAACCCGGGCGCCGGCCTCCGCGAGGCGTCGGCAGGTGGCCGCACCGATTCCACGACCACCACCGGTCACCACTGCCACCCGATCGCCCAGTTCNNCCATGGTCACTTCTCACCTCCACACCCGATGGCACGACGGACCGAACGTGGCCGTCGCCAATCGGTGAGTGTAGCGACCCGCCAGATCCGTCGGTATGATCACCGCCGTCGGACACTCGAAGCACGTTCGCCTTCCGGAGCCACCTCATGACACCCGCTCGCCCCACCCAATTCGGCCTGGCACTCGTTGCCGTGCTGGTCACCGCGCGACCGTCCCTTCTCGCCGAAGACGTCGCCAAGCATCCGCTCTCACAAGAGACTCGCAAGATGATGACAAGTGCCTGGGAAAAACAGGTCGCCGAACTCACCGAACAAATCAAGCAGGAACCCGATCGCGTCGGTTTCTACTCGCGACGTGCCGACGCCTACTTCTATCTTGCACAGTTCGACAAGTCGGTGGCCGACTACCAGAAGATGGTCGAACTCGACANGAATCTCGACAAGTCGCACTGGCGACGCGGCATCGCCTGGTTCTATGCCAAGAACTACAAACAGGCCGCGCACCAGTTCGAGATCTACGACAGNTTCGACAACGTCGACCGCGANAACGGCATCTGGNGATTCTTTTCCCAGGCCAGGGCCTACGGCCTGAAAAAGGCTCGCCAGGGCCTGTTGAAATACAAGAAGGACGACCGCGAACCGTTNCCGTCGGTCTACAAGCTGTTTTCCGAGACAATCAAGCCCGAGNCGATCCTGGCCAACATCAAGGCGGCCAAGATCAGTGACACGGAACGAGAAAAACGGTACTTCTACGCGCACCTGTACATTGGCCTGGACCACTCGATCCACAAACGNGACGCNAAGGCCGTTGAACACCTGCGGCAGGCCGTTGCCAACAAGTGGGGCCCGCGAGCCGGATTCGGACCACACTACATGTGGCAGGNGGGCCGGCTGCACTACGAGCTGCTGGTGGCCCAAAAGAAGAAGACGACGAAGAAGTGAAGCGGACCGGAAACCGGTCTATTTTTCTTCACCCGAGAGAAAACCCGCCGAACTCTGGAAGAACTTCTGTCTACGGCGATTCACCTCTTCGACCTGGTCACCCGCGGCCTGCTCCAGGTCACTCAGATTCGCCGCACAATATCGGCAGCCGATGACCCTCAGGTGAAACTCGATGTACTCGGCTCGCGTCGNATCGGCGGCTCCAAGCAAGAAACTGCCCAGTTCACTGCGAGACGGACAGCTCAATCGACGACGACGCCAGATGGCACCCACCGAGTGGGCCCCGGGATCATGCTGACGCAGTGTTGAGGCCAACCGTTGCCGCAACTCCTCGTCGTCACGCAACGCCTGCTCGATCTCGGCCATCCGCTCGGCCGGCAATTGCTCTTCGAGAAACGCCAGGAGTTCCTCGTTGGTCGCAGGTTGGTTCAACGGAGTCACGGTTTCTCCCGCGGCATACGGTGCAGGCTATAGTGCCCGGTGGCCGGCCACATCTCGGCTCCCGCACCCGAGATCTTACCACACGTCACCTCGTAGACACTGCCTGTTCTCAGGCCATCGATTTCCAGGATGACACTTCGGCCGTCCGAGGACACGCTGGCCCGGTTGACGGCCGCCCGATGCCGTCCCGAGTCGGTGGTCGTGTAGCCCCCCTTCCAGACGCGCGTATAACCCGACACGGTGTAGGCTTCCGGCTTCGAAGCCGCCGCGCGGTCGACCGGTCGCGCGAATGTCACACGGAAACCACCCGGCACAACCTTGACGTCCCGCATCCCNTTCGGGCCACCTGGAATCGGGCGCAANCGGGTAATCGTCCCNGTGTTGCGTCCCCCCAGCCAGCCACTGTCATAGATGTTGCCGATGTAAATGGCTCCCTTGGGACTGACAGCAACCGACAGTGGACCGACGAAGTTCTTGTCACCGACGCCCGCTCCGGGCCGACTGAAATGAAACACCGCTCCCTGCATCTCACCCCCGACCTCCTGCATCGTGAATCGCACCAGAAAGCGGTTGTCGTACTCACAGCCAATCCCGTGTCCAGCGACCGAACCGTCTCCGAACGTCTTGGGCAAAAATGCCAGGCCGTTGACACTCCGGGACCACGGGTGTGGCACGTGGATCGCCGGCTTCACCGGGGCCGAGTCGTGTTTCTCCTCGAATCGACTCGGCACGCCGTAATTGCGACCGGGAACCAGGTGGTTGATCTCATTGAACGTGTTCTGGACTCCCTGGTTGTCGCTGACAAAAATCCGACCGGCCGCATCGATGGCCAATCCGGTCGGATAACGGAACGCGTGCCCCACGGGTTCCACGAGTCCGCCAGGCCTGATTCTCAGCACCTTCCCCCGCCAACGACTGGTCTCCTTGACCCGATTCCTTTGCGAATAATTGCTGCCCAGGCCAACGAACAGGTCACCGGCGCGGTCCCGCACGATGCCACAGGTCCAGTCGTGGTAGTCGTCACTGTACCCCCACCCACTGGCCAACACCTCCCGCACATCGGCACGGCCGTCGCCGTCACTGTCCCGCAGTCGGACCACCTCCGGCTTGTGAGCCACGATCAAGTCATCTCCATCGGCGATGATGCCGTACGGTGCGGCCAACCCTTCCTCGAAGAGGCTGAGNTTGTCCTCGAGTCCATCGCCGTTGGTGTCCCGGGCCAGGTACACGTGCCCCTTGAGTGACGTGAATGCCAACGTGCCATCCCGGGTCCAGGTCATCGCGGTGGGCATGATCGTCTGGGGAATCGGCAGACGAATCCCCTCGTAACCGGGCACGCTGGTCACGCGTTCGATCTGTTGCGGCCGTGCCGGCACCCGCGTCAACGACAGCCGGTTGGGCACCACCCCGGTGGTGTATCGCAACAGGATGCCCGGCCTGTCACCTGAAATGAGCCTGGCAAACTGCTGNGTTCCCTGGCCTGGCAACACTCCCCAGGCCTGCTTCCCAAGTGGGCGTGGCGATTCTTCTTGGCCGGACCATGCGGTAACACTCGCACCGGCCAACNGCCCTCCGGCCGTTGGCCGCCCGATATACAGTTCCAGGTTCGACGGAAGCGTTCCCCGGGCCTCCCTCCCGGGCTTTATGACACTGACTGCCACGTTTCGGTCCCATCCACTGGTCCGCCCCGGCGGCTCTTCCACCGCACTGGAACGCAACCGCTCCAACACCTCTACCTCAACCGTCTNTTTCAACACGGCGTACCGCATCCGGTAGACCACGTGGACAGCCCCNTCGGGGGTTTGCCGATACCTGATCAATCTCGCGGCGGTCACCGGGTCCTTCAGCGGACGGTGCACGGCAATCGGTTTTCCGGCTCCATCCACACGCACCAGCACCAGGTCACTGCGACGCTCGCCACCGGTGATCACCGGTCGTCCCGCCATGTCCCAGAACCAGCTCTTGCCCTGGGTTCGCTGTTTGGCGAAATCGCCAAAAGTCCACATCGCCACGTTGGCCCGATCCAGGTCGAGCAACAGGTTGTGAGAATTGGAGAACCCGATCGCCAGGGATCGTGCAACCGAACCGCCACCAACCGACTCGGGCAGCGTGAACACATCGCGTACCACTCGAGGTGGTTCGCCGTGGTTGACGACCAGGAACTGTTCCACCGCATTCGGATTGACCGGTGCCTGGAACCGCTTGTCGTTCAGGGCGTCCCACATCGCTGCCAACTGACGCTCGATGTCGCCACCAAACACGAATTTCAAGGGCTTCTTGTACGAGGGCATTTCCATGCCCGGCACGATTCTCAGCGGCTCCCGACACCATCTCAGGAAATACTCGCGACGAATTCTCTCGGCCAGCCCCTTCAAATCCGACCCACGTGTCCCCAANGCGACGTTCTTGGGAACGAAGCTGCCAAACTGGTGACAGGCGATACAACTGAACCCCTTGAAGCTGACCAGGTCCTGCGACTCCAGGAGTGTCTGGTCATTGCCGCCACGCGGCGGTACCGATGGCGTCGCAGGAGAATCGTCGGGCACCCGGTCATGAGCGATCAGGAAATGCGTCAATGCCGCCTGTTCATCCTTTGAATGAACAAAACGCGGCATGCGGACTCTCAACCAGGGCAAGCGAACCGACTTCTGTTCACCGGCGACNGAACGGGCCAANGCCCGGTCGACCAACTTGTCACCCACCGCCGTAAGTGACGGAGGCACCAGCGCCGGACTCTGGCCGGCGAGTTCTCCGGTCGCGACCGAACCGGCCAGGGCCGTGTTCCCTTTCCCGGTCCCCCGCTCGTGACAGGACAGGCACCCTCGCTGTTGGAGAACCATCCGCCCCTGGTCGTACTCCGACAACGGCGACAACACCCGCTTGGTTCGAGACCCATAGAACGCGCGAATGTCGGACACCTGGTCCTTGCTCAACAACGTGCCATAGGCCGGCCGTTTCTTGCCTCGGTCGGGAGTCCCGGCCAGGCAACTCGCCGCCCAATCTTTCGGTGGCTGCGACAAGTCACCGGGAAGCTTCCCGCCTGGCTGTTGTGGCCCCGGCTTGCCGGGTAAACGGTGACAGCGCACGCAGCCGGCCGATTGTGCCAGCTTGTGACCTCGAGCGATCCTGTCCGGAGTCGTCTCGACCGCGGCCCCGTGCCAGGGCCCTCCCAATGCCGACAACGCCATCACCAATTGCATCCGCTCGGTATCGTTGAACCGGAACACCGGCATCCTGTGATCGCGATTGATCCGCGAGGGTTCCTTCAACCACGTCCAGAGCCACTCCACCGACCGTCGCCGTCCCACGTCGGTCAGTTCCGGCCCGGCCTCGGCCGCCCCGCCTCCGAGCGACTTGACCCGATGGCACGCCAGGCAACCGGTCGACTTCAACAATTCAAGGCCGGCCTCTCGTGCTTTCACGGGATCGGGTTTCTTCAACTTCACCGGCGCCAGCAACTCGGCTTTTTGACCAGCCGAGTGCAACCAGGCAACAATCGNCTCGGCTTCCTCGCGGCTGACCCCCATCAAGGGCATNCGATGCGAACCGTTGGCCTTGCGGGGATTGACGATCTGGTCAACCAGTGATCGTGGCGACGTGCCAACCGAGACGGTCGAGAGATCTGGTGCNGCGGCAGATTTCGGATCATGCGCACGAACATGGCAGCGATTGCAACGGTGAGAACGGGCCAGNCGCTGNCCCCGTTCAATCCGTTGCAGATCACCGCGAGCAACGGGGAGAAACAACAGTTGGGGAGGAACCGGTTCGAGCGGAAAGTGCGTCGACGACCAGTACAACATCACCCGTCCCGTTTGCCCCGTGCGAGAATACTCGACCTCCAGTGGCTTTTCTCCAAACGCAATTTCGAACTCACCGCCACTCACCCACCCCGGCTTGCCGGCCTGGGCCGCCTTGCCAGCCAGGACCTCACGACCGTTCACGCGCACTCGAATCGCACCACTCACGAACGCATGCCAGCGATAGCGACCGGGCTGGCGGACCAGCAAATTGCCCTGCCAGCGTGCTCGAAACCGACCGGACTCCAGCCGCGGATCCGGTGAACCGCCTTTCCAGTCAAAGGCGATGTCCGGGTCGATCCGCTCGACGGTCTGACCGCCAACCGTGTAGGCCCCCACCAGGCCCGGCTGGTACTCATCGTCCTCGTCCGGCAACGTCTTGACAACAGNCAGCCCGGGACCGGCCCCAAGCAGGACCAGGCCCACCGCCACCAGCCATCGCATTCGAGTCATCAAGCCGTTTTGCATCGTGTTCCCCGGTGCAGCCAACATGCCCGGTGATTATAACCTGAGGAAGAGAAAACCGGTGTCCCATCGACGATCCCAATCTCAGTGCGACCGATGACCAGCAACAATTCGCATCGCCTGCTCGAAACGATCCGAATGGCGATGGAGCAATCCGAATTGCTCAACACGCTGGCCACCATCAACCAGTGGGCCGAGGAGAACCTCAGCCTGGTACTGGGCGTGGCTCCCAGGCCGCTGACCGCGGATGAAATCGAGCAACTGGTCTCCCAGGGCAATCGCAGCGACAACTGGTCGATGGTTGAAGTCAGTCCAGACTTCACGGCCGAACACGTCTGCGGCAACCGTTTCATCGGCCGCGTGGTCCTGGGCCACTTCACGGGCTCCCCGGCCGAATTTGATGTCGGGACCGTGCTGCCAACGGGTGTGTCCGATTCGACGCTCAAGGACTGCGAGATCGGAGACGAGGCCTTGATCCATCATGTCGGACTGATCTCCGATGCCCTGGTCGGCCCCCACGCAACGATCGTCGCCACCAGCAGCGTCACCGGAAACGATGAAACGCTTTACGGNTGCGANCTGNCATTGCCACCGGGAATTGAAACCTGTCGCCAGCGACTGGGTGTGTTCGCNGAACTCACCACGTCGACACTCGCCGAATTGCTCGAGTGGTTCGACGACGAGGATTTTCGTGTCGATTACGAGAGCCTGCTCGAACAATACGTCATCGAGGCAACCGGACGCTGGACCATCGTTGACGAAGCCGCGGTGATTCACGATGCGGGACGAATCGTCGGTTCGTATATCGGGCGAGCCACCGAGGTGCGAGGAGCGACGGTCATCGAGAACAGTTGTGTCATCTCCGATGAACAGCAACCGACATCGATCACCGATGGGGCTTGCCTGTATGGGTCTATCGTTCAATGGGGCGGACGGGTTGCGACCCACGCGGTCGTCCACGACTCGGTGATCGGGGAACAGGCCAATGTCGAACACGGAGCCTCGGTCAGCGAAACGTATGTCGGCGCGAATTCTCATGTCGCGCGAGGCGAAATCACCGCTTCGCTGCTGGGTCCCTTTGTCGTCCTGCACCACGAATCGCTGCTGATCGCAGCGACCTGGCCTGCCGGCCGGGGCAACATTGGATCGGGAGCCCAGATCGGATCGAACCACACCGGCCGAGCTGCGGACCAGTCCATTCGCTGCGGAGAGGGGCTGTTCTTCGGACTGGGTTGCCAGGTCAAGTTTCCCGCCGACTTCACCGCCTCGCCACACACGGTTCTCGCCGCCGGTGTCACCACCCTGCCACAACGACTCGAGTTTCCTTTCTCGCTCGTCAACACGCCAACCATGTCGGTCGATGGACTCTCACCGGCATTCAACCAACTGGTTCCCGGCTGGGTGCTGCAGCAGAGCCTCTACCAGGTGTGTCGCAACGACGAGAAGCATCGACGACGCGACCGGGCCCGTCATGACGTCCTGGAGATCGATTCCCTGTCACCNCCAACGATTCAGTTGATGCGCGACGCCGTCGAGCGACTCGANGCTGCCCCGACNCAGGACATCTACACCACCGNCGACATCGATGGACTGGGCAAGAACTTCATGACCCGCTCCGATCTGGAAGCCGGTGTCGAGACCTACCGTGGTCACATCAACTGGTTCGCCTTCCGCGGTGTCAAACAACGACTCGAGGCCGCCGGAGTCGGCGCCTCCTCCCCCGGAGCTGTCGACTGCCTGGGCCAGGACGGCGAGAATCCGGGCTGGTCTCTCGCCAGAGAACTTCTCGATGGCCGTACAGACATTCCAGAAATACTCGAGGAACTCCGAAGCATCGAACGCGCAAGGGCCGAGAACATCGAGGCGTCCCGGAAACGAGACGACCGTCGCACTGCCCAGATTTTCGGAGGGGCGATCCCGGCTCGCACACCGGCCGAGGATGACGCGGTCGTCAAGCTGGGATGGGCCGCCTTCGAACAAATCTCGACCGAGATAGATTCTCTTTTGAAATAAACAGGGACCAGGTCATGGATTCACGCACCCCGTCGCTGACATCACCGGTCGATCGCATCCCTTCGATCAACGAACCCGGAATTTCCGTGTTCGANGTNCCGTTGGTGNAAGCCACGGCAGACTCACTGGCCGGCCTGGCCACTCTGGAGGATTCGTTTGCGGGGGCCGAGGTCCAGATCGAGACGTGGCCCCAGCCGGGATGGCGACCGGTGGTGCCTGGGACTGGAAACGAGGGAGGAGTGACCTCCGGAGAATTCGAGGTGTATCGCTCGGGCCAGTTGGTACTGGGCCGCAACCACGCCGTGGACGGGTACTACGTCACTGGCTGGTTCGCCGACCCCGCGACAGCCTCCGAGACGGCCGAGCCCGATGACTCCTCACGTGTTCTCGTCAGTGAAGCCAATTACCACCCCGACGGGGGCCAGGTCTTTTTCCCCCGCGACGGACANCCTTTCGTGGCCCTGCTGGCACCGCCGGGGGACGACGTGACTCCNGCCGACTTCCGGGCCTTCTATTGCGACGGCAGAACCGGAATCAACCTGCACCCCGGCACGTGGCATCAGCCCCTGTATCCGGTCGGCGAGCGGGTGGTCTTCGATGACAAGCAGGGACGGGTGCACGCCTGCATCGCCGTCGACTTCGTCAGCGAATTNCAGTGTTTCCTGTCCGTGCCACTGGTCGNCCCCCCCGCGGAAACCGACTAGCGACGCGACGCGGTCGCCTTGTCACCGATGCAATACAGCACCTCACGACGACTGCCNGCGGCCAGGTGCCCCACCCGAGCATAAACACGGCCACCGCAGATCGAGGGAGTGGCAAACACCTCGTTGCCCAGGGTGTTGCGGCCCACCTCCATGTACTTCGCCGGCGATGCCTTGAAGACAAAAGTCGTCCCCTGTTCGTTGGCCATGTAAATATTCCCTCCGGCGATCACCGGTGACGAACTGATCGGTCCGCGCAGACGTTCTCGCCACATCACCTTGCCGTCGGTCGCCCGCCAGCAAAAGACGATCCCGGTGTCGGTCATCGCGTAGACGTAACCACCGTGGACGATCATCGATTGTTCGTAACATTTCTGGGTNTTCTTCCAGACAACTGTTCCGGACCCGTCGGCCTTGATACACACCGTCTCGGCCTTGGGAAATCCGCCACTGGCAAACACCAGGTCCTTGTGCCACACCATCGTGCCACTGGTGGCCATCGTGGTGGCCGGGACCTCCCACAAGGCTTTCCCCGTCACGGGATCAAAACCGGCCACCCGGTCGCACCCGGAAATCAGCACCTGGTCGCGACCGGCAACGCGGCCGAGCGTGGGAGAGGAATAGCTGATTCGAGCCGGCCGCGCGGTCCGCCACGCCAGCTTGCCCGTGGCACACTCCAGCGACACCATGTAGCTGCTGTCATCGCACTCGGCCAGCACGATCAAGTTCTTGCCATGGACGATCGGAGAGGCCGCGTAACCGTTCTTGTACTCATCGGGACGGAATGGCCCGATTTGTTTTTGCCACANTTGCTTGCCCATCATGTCCAGGGCCGTCACGTGGATCCCCTGGTGATGATAGGTCACCGAAAACAACCGGCTGCCGTCGGCAGCAACCGTCGGCGAAGCGTGAGTGTTCTTGCGATGGATTCGGGTGGGGAAACCGCCGCTGTTGACCGTGGTCTCCCATCGCTTGGNGCCGGTCTTGCGATCAAACGCAACGACCGATTGTGTCTTGGCCTGTTCGTCGGACGTCTGCATCACGACCAGCGAACCAATGACCGTCGGCGACGAGTGGCCGCGGCCAGGCACCGTGGCCTTCCAGACAACATTGGTCGTGGCCGACCACTTGACGGGAGCCTCGGTTCCACGAGCAACTCCATCCCGAGACGGCCCACGCCACCACGGCCAGTCATTGGGACCGATCCTCCCCTCCTGGGGTTCGACCGCACCCGCCGTCGAGCAGACAAGGACACCGAAAAAACAGGCTCGCAAAACGCAACGGACAATCAACCGCATGATCTGTTGTGCTCCCAAAATCANCGAGCTGCCACCGTGAACCACGGCATCCTACTCTCTCGCTCGATCTCCTGCGACTGACTGACACCCAAGAACCAGGTTGGCTATGCTGGCCCTGTCACGTCTTTCAACATGGAGCGCCACGACGATGCATCCTTTTGTCAAAAAAATCAGCGACGGACAACTGTGCCTGGGCACCTGCATAAGTCTTTCCGACGCACAGGCCGCCGAAGCCCTCGGCCCGGACGCCGACCTGCTTTGGATCGACACCGAACACAGNTCGCTCTCCCTGGACAGCATCAAGACCATGATGATGGCTCTCAAGGGGACCGATACCGCTGCNCTGGTTCGCGTGCCGTGGAACGACCCGGTACTCGTCAAACCNGTTTTGGACCTGGGCGCCGANGGTGTGATCTTCCCGATGGTCCGGACCGCCGAGGACGTCACCCGGGCGGTATCGGCCTGCCGGTACCCTCCCCTGGGTGAACGGGGCTTCGGTCCACTGCGACCGCTGGATTACGGGCGCAGGAATGCGGTCGAATTCTGTGACGAGGCGGACGAGAACATCATGGTGGTGGTGCAGATCGAGCAGGCCGAAGCGGTCGAGAACATCGACGAGATCGTGGCGGTCGAAGGCCTGACCAGCCTGGCCTTTGGACCGATGGACCTCTCCGCCTCTCTCGGCCACCGGGGNCAGCCAGGACATCCGGCCGTCGANGAAGCTGTCCGGCACGTGGTCGAACGGGCCAAGGCCGCCGGGGTCGCCACCGGCGTCTCGATCGGTTCGGCTCCCGATTCCGTCGCCCAGTGGGCCGATTATGGACTCGACTGGATCTGTTACGGCGTCGACGTGACACTGATGATCCAATGCTTCAACAACGTGGCCGACCACGTTCGAAACCACGTGGCCTCGNCCGAGTAGTTCTTCCTCNCCCGGAGACCGCCTCGCCCNCTTCCNGGCGACCTNGTCCCCAACATCCAGCGAGTTTCCTGTATGTCCACCGGACCATCCCCCGTGCCAGCCTCCTGGGAGATCCCCCAGGTCTTTCGCGACCGGCTGGGCGTCACCGTCGGCCGGCAACGTGCCATGTTCCAGGAGGGNCACCTGTTGCTGGTGCTGCACAGCCCTCCCTCGGACGACCACGCCGCTCGAGGNGGACGNTTTTACTGGAGAGATCCCGGAGGAACCTGGTCGGCCGCGGCGACCGGCAAACCCTGCCGGACGATCGACGCGCACCTGGCCGAATACGAGTCGATCGTCTCGGAAATCGATGAAAGGGANCCGGCCGAGGAAAACGCAGTTGAATTGCACGCCGACATCACCGCCCTGGCTCCACTGGTCCGAGCCAGTCGCAACTTGCACTCGGCACTGCAACACGCCCGCGACATGCTCCCCGAAGCCGAGGAGTTGATCGTCTACCGTGACCGGGCCTACCAGATCGAACGCATGGCCGATCTCGCCTACCAGGACGCTCAGAACACGCTNGGCTTCACCACCGCCCTCCAGGCCGAAGCCCAGGCAACCGCGGGGCACCAGATGGCTCGCTCGGCACACCGCCTGAATTTGCTGGCGGCCTTCTTTTTCCCCCTGGCCACGTTCAGTGCCATCTTCGGTGTCAACCTGACACACGGCTTCGAGGAGGCCATGCCACCGTTTCCCTTCCTNGCACTGATCGGGGTCAGNATCGCCTGTGGATTTGTACTCAAGTCGTTCATCGATCTGAAAGATCCCCCGTCACCCTCCAAGCAGGACAAGGACCGGTGACAGTCGNCGCCGTTNCCCCGCCCGAGCATCCGTGACGCCCCTCCAGANAGAACGAAAGTCCAACGTGCCCACTCTNANCCGGCTCCTGGTCATTTCTACCGTCCTCGCGATCGGCCAGGCTCCCCGCGCACATGCCGCGGAACCGAAATTCTCCGTTCGCGTCGTCAAGAACTCNTCCACCGGCGACTATCGCAAGTTGCGGACAATGATCACCGGACCGGATCTCAACGAACACCCCGACTACACGGGGTGCACCGGGTTTGTTGGATGGGAATCGGTCATTCAACTCAAGAACGGTGACCTGCTCTGCTCGTTCTCGGCTGGCTACTGGCACGTCTCGTTCCCCACGCCGATCGACCTCAAACCTCCACTGCTTCAGCAGTACATCCGTGGAGGTTTCCCGAAAAAGATCGACGCACCGACGGGCGGCCGCGGCCTGTGGTGCCGTTCGAAGGACAACGGCCGCACCTGGTCGCGGCCAGTCACACTGGTTGACACCCCCGGTGACGACCGGCATCCGGTCATTGTTGAACTCAAGGATGGCACCCTGGTCTGNGTTTTCTTCGTCATCGACAACTGGTACGGCTACGACAAGCCCCCCCCCGGACGAAACAAGAACAGCCGGGTCGCCTCGATCCGTTCCACAGATGGCGGCCGCAGNTGGTCGCGCCCCGTCTACATGCCCTCGCCCTTCGGCTATTACGATCGCATGTGCGGCAAACCGGTTGTCCTGCCCGACGGTGGCGTGNTGTTGAGTACCTATGGCAAGGACACATGGACCGGCCCGGAGCAGTTGGGAGTTTATCGCAGCGATGACCGTGGTAAGAGTTGGAAGTTCGTCTCGCGGCTCAAGGGCACAACCGGGGCACTCGACGAACCGGCGATCACCCGGGCCNCGAACGGACAGACCGTGATGGTCGCCCGCCCCAACGGGGAACTCGCTTTCTCCAGGGATGACGGCCGCCACTGGAGTCGACCAATCGCCACGGGAATCAAGATGGTCGCGCCCTGCCTGCTGACACTCGCCGACGGCACCATCGTCTGCCTGTANGGCTACGGCGGCACGGGTGGACTCCAGGCCATCTTCAGTGACGACCACGGACACACGTGGGTGGCCCCGGCCCGCGACCGCGGTTTCCCGATCGATGGGTCCGTCTACGTCTACTGCATCGGCACCGAGTTGGCCGATGGATCAATCTACGTCGTCTACTACGACCCCAACGGCAAACAACGAAAGACAGCCATCTGGGGCCTGCGAATGCGAATCCGGAAAGACCGACAAGGCATCGACCTGCTGAAGATCACCAACTGAATTCACCAAACAGGCCCCCATGTCTTNACGNCGCATTGCCCCGTTCCTGTTTCTGCTGGCCGTCCTGGCTTCACCGGTCCGATCCGCCCCGCCCCACATTGTGCTCATCGTCGCGGATGACCTGGGCTGGACCGACCTGGCCTGCTTCGGCAGCGATTACTATCAAACCCCGAACCTGGACCGGCTCGCAAAATCCGGCCTGCGATTCACCGCGACATACACCTGTGGCCCCAACTGCGCCCCGACTCGGGCGTGCCTGATGAGCGGCCAGTATTCTCCTCGGCACGGAATCTACACCGTTGGCAGCGGGGCCCGCGGCAAGGCCGCNCTCCGCAAGCTGGTGCCCGCCAGAAACCAGACCGTGCTCGACACAAAGATCGTCACACTGGCCGAAACGNTACACGATGCTGGATACGCGACCGCCCATTTCGGCAAGTGGCACCTGGGATCACCACCGATGGCTGGCCCCAGGCAACAGGGATTCGACATCAACTTCGGCGGCAACCGGACCGGGTCACCCCGTGGTGGTTACTTCTCGCCCTATCGCAACCCACAACTCGAAAACGGCCCCCAGGGCGAACATCTCACCGACCGGCTCAGCACCGAGGCAGCCAACGTGATTCGCGGCCACGTCCGGACACATCCCGACAAGCCGTTGTTCATCTATCTGCCCTTCTATGCCGTCCACACCCCCATCCAGGCCAAGCCCGCGCTCGCCGCCAAGTACGCCAAGCGGCCAACCGTCGCCGGACACAACAATCCCAAGTACGCCGCGATGGTCGAGACGATGGACAGTGGTGTTGGACGGGTGCTGTCGGCCCTGGACGAGATGAAGATCACCAACCAGACACTGGTCATTTTCACCTCCGACAACGGAGGCCTGGGCGGCTACCGCTCGGCCAACAAACAACTTCCCAACGGCATCACCGACAACGCGCCGCTGAAGGGAGGCAAGGGAATGCTCTACGAGGGCGGCATCCGCGTACCGATGATTGCCCGGTGGCCCGGCCACACCCGTGCCGGCTCGATCACCAGGACACCCGTNATCACCGTCGACTTCCTCCCCACGTTGGCNGAGATCGCCAAGGCCAAGTTACCAGTCAAGCAAATTCGTGATGGCGTCAGTTTTGTGGATCTGCTCCACGGAAAAGACCTGCCGGAACGCNNGTTATTCTGGCACTTCCCCGGCTACCTCGAGGCCTACGGACGCAGGGGCCANTGGCGAACCACGCCGGCATCCGCCATCCGTCAAGGTGANTGGAAACTGATCGAGTTCTTCGAGGACGACCGGCTGGAGTTATTTCACACNGGCCGTGACATCGGGGAAACCAGGAATCTCGCCGACGCCGAACCTGAAGTCGCCAAACGTCTTCACGCCCTGTTGGTCGACTGGCGGACACGCGTCNAGGCACCGATGCCAACCAGCACGGAACGGAAAAGCCCATGACAATCACCGGTGTGGAACTGATCCCTTTTGACGTCCGACGTCGCTACGCCACGCAAATCGCCCAGGAAGGTGGTGGGGCCCGCGAGATAGTCGAGGCGTCACCGTTCCTCTTCATCCGCGCCACCACCGACAGTGGNCTTGTTGGCTGGGGCGAAATCTCTGACATTGAACCNGACGAGGTGCCGGACCTGGAACACTGGCGGGAACAGGTTGCGTCGTTGTTGATTGGCCGCGATCCTGTTGACATCGCACGTCACCATGACGAGTGGGCTGGAGCGTTGCCCGATCCAGAGGATCCCAGGGGGTCGTCACTGAACCGCCTGACCCGGGCCGGTCTCGACATGACCTGCTACGACCTGGCAAGCCAGTCCACCAACCTCCCGGTCTGTCGGCTGCTCGGTGGCCAGTGGCGGGACCGGATCCACATCTCCTGGGTCGCCTTCATTCGCGATGACCTGCAGTTGCTGCGAGACGAGATCTCCGAAAAGTGTGCCGAGGGGTTCACGGCGTTCAAGCTGAAAGTCGGTGTCGACATCGACCTGGACGAACAGCGACTGGCCGTAATGCGAGAGACGGCTGGCCCCAACGCGAGCATCAAGATCGATCCCAACGGAGGCTGGGACCGCGACCAGGCGGTCGCCAACATTCAACGGCTGGCCCGGTTTGACCTGGACGGAGTCGAAACACCCGTGGGTGGCCGCGACCCGGCCGAGATCGCGGCCGTCCGCCGCGAGGTCGATGTGAATCTGATTGAACACGTGATGACTCCCGGAGATGCCCTGGAATACATCCGCCACGATTCACTCGATGTCTTCAATATCGCCACGACCGGTTGCGGCGGAATCTTTCCGGCACGACAGATCGCGACTCTC
>PBOU01000076.1 GCA_002724415.1 Planctomycetaceae bacterium | reverse complement strand
CACGAACAGTCTCTCCCCGACGTGCAGTCTCGTGATCGGGTCCTTGTAGTCCCGCTCCGTGACAGCCAGGTTGCCATTGGAGATGAGTCGACCGCTGGAATCGAGCACCTTGGCCGCACCATCGGGGCGCGACTGGTCATTGTAGTTTGCAATGATGCGGTCCTTGCCGGTGAGATTCAGGACGCGTGTGACCAGGCTGCTGTCCAGCGCCTGCGTCTCCTCGTCGCCATCCTCCTTGGAAATCACCGGTCCACCAATCAATCCGCGGGGCATCCCGGCGGTCACCGGTACCACCGACGGACTTCCCGCGCCACCCAATTGCAGGATCACCTGCCCAACAAATCGCCCTTCCTCGAGTGCCACGTCGGCACCCGAAGCACCCGGCGGCAGGTTGCCAAAGGCCGTTGAGATCTGGCAACGGACATCAACCGTGGCTCCGTCGGTTGTCTTCAGCTTGACCACCAGGCTGCTGCGGCTGTCCTTGGCCCGGTCGGGATCGATGACTTCAACGGTCAGTGGAGTTTCAAACGCCACCCGGCTGACATCCCGGTCCTCGGGCCGGAACGAGTACACCGCGCGAGGAGGAAGCTTGCTGCCTTCCGGCGGCGGCACCAGGCGACTCTCGATAATGGTCACCTGTGCCTCGCTGGGCTGGTTGACCAGCACCACGGTTTCTCGCGGCACCGCGTGACCCGGGAAGGTGTTTTGCGCATCGATGTAGCGAACATAGAGCCGGTCGCCAGGCTTGATCACGAAGTCGATCTTCTCACCCGGCTTGTCACCGGTGAAGATCTCCTTGGTGAAGATTCCAGAGTACGGCTCGGTTTCAGTCGCAGTGAATTCGACCGCTTCGCCGTCATTGAGAATCACGTCAAAGGTGATCGTGTCCTGTTTCTGGGACGCATCCCGATCATAATCCACGATCTCTATGACCACCTTGTCACCCGGATCGACCCGCATCACCCTCTTGCGGATCTCGTTGATACTCCCGTTGTTGGCACGGACCAGGTCGTAGTCGATCGGGGTCACCGATCCATTGTAGTAGGTGGCCGTCAGCGTTCCGGTCAGCAGTCGTCCCGTGGCGTTGTCCCGTTCGGTCAACTCGTCGGTGTAGGTTGCCGTGACCAGGTCACCCCCGGCAATTTCCAGAGTCGAGTTGTTCGACAGCGCCAACACATCTGACTGGGTCGGGATGTACTTCTGATCGGGTTCCTCGCCGGTGACCTCGATGTTGCTGATGGCCACCGCCACGCCCCGATACTCGAGAATGTCGAAGCGGACGTAACGGAGTTCCCTGGGTTCAAACTTCATCGTCCATTCGCCGTCACTGAAGTCGGCCTGCACTTCCTCCCGGGCCAGGGCCGGCTGGGCGAATTTCTGGTCGAGATCAAAATCTGCCTTGCGGAAGGGCAGCATGGTGACCGCGGCACTGTTGTGATCGGCTCGTGCGATCGTCGCCTGCACGCCGGTGGCCCCGGCGGTCGTGGCGGCAAAGATGGTCAACTGGTGGGTGCCCTGTTCCAGCCACACGTCAACCGACCGGTTGCCAGGCCCCACGGGAAGTTCAAGCCGGCCGTCAATTGCAATGGCGGTTCGCTGGCCGGTGACCGCAATCCGGGCCGCCCCCTCACGTTCCTGGACAACAAGTCCGGACCAGATCGCTGAAAACGGGCGGGCCTGGGCCTTATCGTCTTCGGGATCCTCCGGACGCATCCATTTCAATTCTTCGACCACCGATGTCTGGAACGGCTGTGAGTTGCGACCGAGACTGACAACCTGTCCCCAGTTGGAGTATCCGGTGTGGTTGCCGTTGTAGAGCCGCACTTGCATCAGGTCGGGATTGACCATCGGCTGAGGGGCCGCAGCCTTCTTGCTCGCAGCCTTCTTGCTCGCAGCCTTCTTGCTCGCAGCCTTCTTGGCAGCAGCCTTCGCCGGTTTCTCAGCAGTCGGAGCGGGAAACACCACATCGGCAACCGTCTGCGGGGGGTTGCCGGCCAGTCGGAACCAGAATCGTCCATCGTTGCTCCCCATCAACACGCCGCGAACCGGCACCTGACTCTCGGGGTCCGGCGATGTGAGCCGGACCTGCGAGACGAGCCTCAAATCCTTCATGTCAACGGTCAACTGCTTGGGAGTCGCTCCATCGGGTTCACTCTGCCAGAACGTCTTGGGATCGCGGTCGATGGCCATCAACGGGCTGTGCTCGATCGCGGTGTCACTGGCCTGGGCACCGGCTGGCAGTTCGCCCGTGGTGGCGGTGCCTTCGAAAACACCAGAATGTGGCGAGGTTTCCTTGAGCGTGACCTGTACCTGGTCTCCGCTCTCGGCGGTCAACTTGACCACCACCTGGTCAAACTCATCACCAAAGTCGCGGTCCTTGTCCTTGACCCGGAGATAGACCGGGTTGCCCGGCTTGATCTGGTTCGCCGGTCGCTGCTGGGACACCCGCTGATCGGCTTGCTCGCGCTCCCGCGCCTCCCGTTCCAGGCGTTCGCTGAATGTCTCCTCCTTGGAATCGATGACCAGGCTGCTGGAAATCGAGAACTCCCCGTCGGAGGCAATGATGATGTCGACGTCCGAAAGCGGGACCTTCTTGAATTCCTGTTTGAACGTGTCCGGATAATCGCACCGGATCTTGTCCTTCCCGGTGACCTGGAGTTTCCGGTCGCCCTTCGTGACGGGTCCCAGTTCGGTCGCCAGGTCCACGCGGAACAACCCCTTGCCGGCCCCGCCGCTGATCAGGAACACCTCCTCGCGATCCCCGCCGGGCTCGGTGGTCACGATCACCGGGATCCGGTTGTGCCCCCGGCTGATCCCCAGATCGCTGTCCTGGACAACGATGGAGAGTGGCAAGCCCGGTGGGTGGGTCCGCTTGCTGTTTCGTCCCAGTCGGCCAACCGTCCGCAACAGGTTCAACTGGTCGATGTAACGTTCCTCATCGCGGTAGACTTCCGAGAGGCTGTACAGCGCCTTGTTGGCCAGCGTGATCGACGGCACGCGATCCAGCACACCCCGGAAGATCACCCGGGCCTCGTCACGATCACCCCGGCGATGCGACAACACGCCCCTCAGGAACTCCGCCCGGATCACCACGTCGAGTTCACGACTGTTGGCAAGCTTCTCGAAAACCAGTTCCGCCTGGTCATAGACTTTTTGAGCCAGGAAGGTTTCGCCGATTCCAAACTCGGCCTCGATCGCCTGGGGCGTCTCGGTGTACCGATTCTTGACAGTGGTGAACTCGTTCCGCGCCAGGTCGTACCGTTGCGCCTTGGCAAAATTCCGTGCCAACAGCAATTGGACCTTGGCCTTGGTCTGGTCATCAAACTGCTTGCTCTCGCTGTGCTTGACAACCCAGCCCCGCAGGATGTCCTCAACCCGGTCATGATTCTCGTCACCGCCGGCGGCAATGTAACGCTCGCACACAAACAACACGAGATCGGCGGGCACCTCGTCCCGATGCTGATCGAACAACGCCTTGTTGGCGTTGTAGGTCTCGATGGCCAATTCCTGGTCACCCAGCCGCAGTGACAACGCGGCCTGCAGCAGTGGTGCCAACGGACTGTCCTCGTCGATCGTCAGCCCGACGGCCCCCACCCGGGAGTAACTCTGGGCCACCACGTTCCGCCCGCTCTTGCGACGCCCCTCATCGACCGAGGTGATGTTGGCAAGCATCCCGCTGGCCAGCGAGGCAGCCGCCATGTAATCCTCACGGGTGAGCGCGCTTTGCACGTACGGCATCAGCCGATCCCAGTCGGTGGTGCTGTTGCCGACTGTGGCGGTCACTTTCTGGTAAGCCAGCAGCCGGGCTGTCGACGGCAACGGCTTGTCGACGGGCAACTCGAACAGTGCCAGCGTGGCGGCAGCACTGGGGCGATGCAAACGCAGGTCCCGCACGACCGTGTAGACCCGTCGCTTCAAATCATCGGTGGCCTCCTTGTTCCCTCGAACCGTGTCGACCCAGCCCTGGGCGAGTCTCTCATCGAATCCCCAAGCCCGAAACGCCCGGGCGTCCTGGCGAGTCCGGCTGGCCCGAACGATCTTCTCCCACTCGTCCAGGTTCGGCTTCTCCTGGCGGAAGTGCCAGTTGGCCAACTGGGCCGCATAGGCTCCCCGGTAGTTGGATTCGTGGGTGAGCAATTCCTTGAGAAACGCTGGTTTCTGAGCGTCCTCGAGCGTCCCCAACACCCGACCGGCACAGTAAAACGAGTCGTAGTGATCTCGCTGAACTCCGATGTGGGACCGCCAGTAAGAAACAGCCAGGTCGTCGAGCTTGTACTTCTTGAGCGTGTCACCGACCTGGTACGCGTAGGTGTGAGCCGGTCCGTGGGCCTTCTCGACTCCGACAATCCAGGTGTGAGCAGCTCGGGCCAGTTCCGCCGACTTGTTCATGTCAGCGGCAACCAACAACCGGCGGAACGTGTCGCTGTTGCTCGACTCGGGCTGGAGCGTCACCAGGTGCCGACTGGCCTCGCTGGCGGCCTCGGCCGGTCCGTAATCGGTCGCGGCAGCCAGCCAGCCGACCGCCAGCGGATACTCCTTGGGAAACCGCTTGGCCAGCATCCCGTACGCACTGGTCGACCGGGATCGTTGATTGCTCGGAGCGTAGTGACGGAGGTAGTAGGCATGGCGAGAGAGCAGGTTGCGAGCCGCCTCGCTGGAGAGTTGCTTGTAGAGGTTTCCAGACACCAGTGACTCGCGAGCAGTGTCACCCTTCTTGTTGTTGGGTTCACCGGCCGTCCAGGCCACCAGCAGCGGATCGGCATCCGCGGTCTTGAGCAACGCCTTGGCCGAAGCCGCACGGTTCCTGGTGTCCTTGTTGCGACGGGCCGAATCGATCCAACCGGCAAGCACTCCACGAAAACTGTTCATCTGGGGGACCTGCCGGCGCGAGGCCAGATACCGCGCCACCTCGGCATTGAACTCGACATCGGTGGTCGCATTGGTCAGCAACCAACTCACCGCGTTGGTGGAATAGCTGTCGTTGCTCGGTGACGACGACACCAGTTGACGCAATACCGCCCGGGTCTTGTCCAGCTGTTTCATCCGGTCGCGGTAGACCTCGAAAGCCAGGACAGACCGGAGGTACGCCTTGTCGCCGAGATTGGGATTACGGCCAATCGCGTCGAGCAAGACTTTTTCGCTGGCCACGTGGTCAGCCGGCTCGTTGCCGCGTGTGCGGAGGTAGGCCGATGCCGCCGAGTGCGACCGCGCCGAGAGCGGCAGCAATTGAGCATAAATCCGGTTGGCATTGGGCAGATCCTTGGCCTGTTCGTACTTGCCAGCCAACAATCCCAACCGTTCGAAACGATCCGGGCGAGCAGGATACTTGCGGAGATAGTCGTCGACGACCGGCTTCATCTGGGCCGCCTTGGCCGCCTGGTTGTTCGAGAGCGCCGTGATGGAGAGGAAGTGCACGTCCTGGCTGTCACGGATCGCCCGCGCCTTGCCATAGCTGTCACTGGCATTGGCCCATTGCCCCAACCGACCGAAATTCTCACCCATCATCAGGTGCAACTGCCGCTTCCGATCGGGCGTGGCCGGCAACCCCTTGGCCAGCAACTTCGTTGCCGCGGCATTGCTCTTGGCCCACTCGTTGCCCCGACGCCACTGGGCCACAGCCTGCCAACCGGATTCCTCGGCTGACACACCCTTGGGAAGTGCGTCAAGGAGTTCCTCGGCCAGCGAGGCATCCTGGGTGTAAACCGCCTTGTTGTTGACCGACGCGTACTGGGTTACTGCCATCACGGCGTGACGACGGCCCTCCACCGATCCGGGACTCCGACGGTAAACCGCCTCGTGAGCCGCTCCGGAAACCCGGCGATCGGATCCACGGTTCAGCACCGCCGCGAGACGAATCTCAAGGCCGGCCGCAGCCGGATCCTTGGGATACCGGTCCAGCCACTGACGGGCACTCGCGATGAAATCATTGTGCCGGCTGGCAGCATCCAGGCCATCAACCAGTTTCAACAACACGTCATGATGCCGCGTGTCGGTGGGATGCGAGGAAACAAAACGCTGGGCCACACGGATCAGGCCGAACAACCGACCATGCTGGTGATACAGGTCGACCAGCTTGACCATCACCTCGGCCGCCTCACTGGAAGTGTCCTTGAACTTGCCAAGTTCCGCTTCGAGGCTCGTCGCCTGCTGGCTGACGGCATCCACCTCACCTTTGGCCTTGGCCGCCGGCTTGGAGTCCTGGGCGAGAATCACACCGGCCAGTCCGGCAACGAGGACAGCCGCAGCCAGGGCTCGCCGCTGTCCTCGAACCCAGCTCATTGTTCGCCGGGTCCACTCCACATTCGACTTGCGTGTCATCGCCCCACCTTGTCGTTCATTTCGCCCTTCGGGCTGTTGAATTCGTCGATCGCCGCACGTTCACCGCGATCCACACGGGACCACGGAGTCCTTCAACGCTACCGCCCTGCCCCACCAGCAGCCCCCTTGGTGGCTCCCTCCCCGGGAGCGGGTGCCGCCGGCTTGGGTCGATTCAATCGAGAAAGAGCATCAGCGATCTTCTTGGCATCCGAGGCCAATGGGCTCTCGGGGAACTCCTGGATCAACTGGTCAAATCGTCGCCCGGCCTCCGACCGGCGATTCATGCGGTACAGGCAGCGACCGTAGTTGAACAGGATCACGTCCAGGAACTTTGCATCGGGATAATCGCTGAGGACCGTCTCGAAGGTGTCGACGGCACGAGAAAAATCGCGTTGCTGGTAGTAGTAGTTGGCCATTCGCGAAACAGCTTCACCCACCCGGCCACTGTCGGGGAACTGGTCGAAGACCTTCTTGTATTCCTGGAACGCACGATCACTCAACTGCGCGGCACCGGTTCCGGTGGATGCCAACGCCATCTGCTCGTAGCACTGGGCAATCCCAAACTGGGCCTCCCCCCGCAACTGGCTGGTCTGCATGTTGACCAGTCGGTTGTAGATTCCAATGGCTCGCTGCAGGTTGCCCTGCTTGCGGGCCACATCGGCAAGTTGCAACAGGGCATCGTCGACAAACCCGCTGTTGGGGAACTCCCGTTGCAACCGCTGGGCCATCGCCGCGGCCAACTCGAGACGATCCATCTCGAAATAAATCCGCCACAACTGCACGTAGGTCTCCTCGAGCAGACGACCACCGAGCTTCGAGGCCGAACGGGCCACCTTCTCGCAAACCGCCAGGGCCTGCTTGTACTTGTCATTGGCGTTGGTCTTGAGGCCGAATTCCTTGTAGCGATTGGCGATGTTGGTCAACGCTCCGGCCGTTTTCAGCTCCGTCTGAAGTCGCAGTTCCAGGTCTGAAATCACGGCCCGGGTGACCCGCACTCCTCCCAGGTTGCCTTCAATGCAACGAGCTTCCGACTGCACCTGGTGGATTCCGTCGCTGCTGTTTCGCTCGTCCAGGTAAACCAGCCGGACCTTGTCGCCGGGCAACGCCTGCAGAACCTGGTCGCCCCCGACAATCTCGTCCGCCTTGGCCAACGCGACGGTTGTGCGAAAGACACCAGAATGAATCGAGTTGTCGACAACCGGCTGGGGGGCAGGCTTCCCGGCGTCCTTCTTTTCGGCGTCCTTCTTTTCGGCGTCCTTCTTTTCGGCGTCCTTCTTCCCGGCGTCCTTCTTTTCGGCAGCAGGTGTTTTTTCGGTGACGTCCTTCTTTTCAGGGGCGGGCTTGGCCGCAGGATCATCGCCGGCTTTTTGCACCTCGGGCAATTTCCCATCCAGTCCACGCACCCGCCGTTCGATCCTGGCTTCGACCAGCGTCACCTTGACCTCGTCGATTTTCTTGAATCGGTCGATCTCTTCCCGCTCGCCATCACTCCCGGCATCCCCTGTCGCGCCCACGTTGGCTGCGGACTTGGTGGCCGCATCCTTCTTGGTGGCCTCCGAGTCCGCCTCGGTCCCTTTTTTCAACAGTTCCGTTTCGATCTCCTCGTCAGTCTTCCGCCGGTAGACCTCGATGATCGCCTCAATCTTGTCCGGGCCATCGGTCAGGTCCCGGTCGGGATCGGAGATCTGCAGATTGATCGCCTTGCCCAGCACGGCACCGTTCAGGGTTTCCTCGAACGCGCCGTCGGTGATTGCAGCCACACCATCGCCGACAACGGACACGGAATTCAGGACAGGTTGATCGGTCTTTTTGTCCGCCGTGTGTGCGTCGGTGTAGGTCACCTTGACCGTGTCGTCGCCCTTGACCTCCAGCCTCCCGTTCCCCTTGACCGGTCGCCCCAGGCGTGTGGGGATACTTCCCAGGGCAATCCGTACGTTGCGTCCCACGGTGAAGCAATCGATCGTTTCACTGTCTCCACTGGTGACAGACACGGTGACCTTGACGGGCTTGCCCGGTTCCAGGGCCGCGAGGTCGGCGTCATCTATGCGTACGAAAAACCGTTTCCCCGCCTCCACCTTCGCCACCTGGTCATCCTCGCCGGACATGTTCGTTCCGACTTTTTCCAGGGCTGCGATCGCGCGGCTGTAGTGGCCCAGTTGAAAGTGGCCCAGGCCGATGTAGTAGTAGGCCTGGTTGACCTGGGAACTGACCGGGAAATGCTCGATCACGTCCCGCATCACGCCAAAGCATTTCCCAAAATTGCGAGCCTGGTAAAAACACACGCCGATCTTGAGTGTCGCCTCGGCTCGTTGATCCTCATCCCGGTTGTCCTCGGCGGCGGTCGCCTCGAAATGAACCCGGGCCTTGTCGTATGCCCGATCACGTTCCAGGAAGAAGTTGCCCAGGCGGATGTGCGCCTCGTAACGAATCCGGCTCCTGGGATACCGCTCGATCACGCTCTGCCACACCTCCACGGCCTTCTTGAGTTCCCCGGATTCCAACCGTGAATCGCCGGCTTCGACGAGTTTCTTGGCGGCGCGGTCCTCGACCAGGGACCCCCGCACCCGCCTCTTTTTCTTGCCCGCGGCTGCCGACTTGGAAGCGTCCTGCGAGGCGGCTTCGCCGACAACAATCGCCAATAGAAAACCGAACGGCACACCGATCGCAAGCAGATGTCGCATGGTCGAATTTCCTTGCGGAACAAAAACCGGCGCCCGGACGAACCGGCTCCGATGGTTCACCAACAGACAATTCTCGCAGCCCAGATGCGTCTATTCAAACCCAAAGGCCAATGTTGATGTATTAATGAAACGGTTCACCGGGGAAGTGGGCCTGTGGCGCATGAACAGCGGCCGAGCCACCTGGAAAAGGTGACCCGGCCGCTGACTGATCAGGGATCTTGTGGCAGTCCGTCTAACCGAACAGTTCGGTCACCGGCTTGCCGTTGTCAACCAGCTTCATCGGCCGACCAAGCGGGGTCTGCACCTCGCGGTTGGGATCGATTCCCAGGGCGTGGCAGAAACTGGCATGAAGATCAGCGACCGGAACGGGCCGTTGATCCGGCTCCATTCCGTCCTTGTCGGACGTTCCGATCACCGTGCCTCCCTTGATTCCACCACCGGCCATGAAGCCGCTGAAAACATTGGGCCAGTGGTCACGTCCAGCATTCGGGTTGATCCGTGGCGTACGGCCAAACTCGCTGAGCATGATGACCATGGTCTTTTTCAGCATCCCGGTTTCGGCCAGGTCCTGGATCAGGCTGGCCAACGCGGGATCCATCACGTCTCCATGATTTTGCATCGCGGGGAAGTTGTTGCTGTGCGTGTCGAAACCACCACGGTTGATCTGCACGAACCGCACACCGGTCTCGACCAGCCGNTTGGCCAACAGNGCCCCGCGACCAAACGCCGTGTCACCGTAACGATCGATCGTCGTGGTGGGGACCTTGTCCAGTTCGAATGCCTTCAGAGCCGGACTCCGCATCAACTTCACGGCTTCCTTGACCGCCGTCTGGTTGCTGGCAAGCTTGGTGTCGCCACTGCCNGCGTTGAAGCGGCTGTTGAAGCGGNTCAACACGTCGAGCCGCTTGTTGCCACGCAACTGCCCAATTCCCTCGGGAAAGGCCAGGTACGGATCACGGTCACCGGGGCTGGCCACGAAATAGGCTTCGCATTTCTGGCCGAGGTAATGAGCCCGGGGAGCACGACCGGAGATCGAGATGTAACCGGGCAGGTCACCCTGGCGGTCACGCTCGTGAACCACAACCGAACCAAAACCGGGGTGACGGATATTGGCCGTCTGCCGGTAACTGGTCTGGAGATTGTAGGTCGCCTGGCCGTGAGCACCCTGAGTACCAGCAATCGACCGGACCAGGGCACACTGGTGCATCTGCTTGGCCAGCTGAGGAAAGATCTCGGAGATCTGCACGCCCTTGGCCGATGTCTGGATCGGCTCAAATTCACCCTGCGTCGGTCGACCCGGCTTGGGATCCCATGTGTCCAGGTGGGTCATACCACCGCCGTTCCAGAANAGGATCACGTGCTCGGCCGTGGGCGCGTGGCTGGTGCCCTGGGCCGCCAACAACTGCGGAACGCTCATGCCAAACATCGAGGCGCCCGTGGCTGCGAGCATCCGCCGCCGTGTCACCTTGTAATCGTTGCACGAGATTGTCATTTGTTCGTCACTCCTTGGACCAGAGAACGTGTCTCTTTTGGNTTATTTATTGGTTCGATTCCAANCGGTGGCTGGCATTAGGGCAGAAAACGGAATTCGTTGGAGTTGAGCATCACCCAACGCAGGTCAGCCATGCCGGCCAGGACCGAATCGCCTCCGGAAACAATCTGCCGGGCCTCGGCGATTTCGGCGGTCGAGGGATTGCGGGTAAAAATCTCGCGGTAGGCCAACNGGATCGCCCNGTCAATGTCNCGGGTCTTGCCAGTCAGCAGCTTGTGGATNGGTTCCAGTTCCCCGACTCGCGAGGCCTCATGAGTCAGTCGCCCGTTGAGCAGCATCAGGGCCTGTCGCATGGACGGNGTGTGGTCCCGTTTTTCGTCGAGTGTCGCGCGGCTGGGCTGACCGAAAATTCTCAGGAAGTGTTCCGGAGCTGCCGGAGAGGCCATTCGCATCGAGGTGGAAAAACGGGGATTGTCGTCGAAAACGCTGCGGATAAATCGGTCAAAATACTCGACGTTGGGACGGCGGGTGGCGGCTTCCTGCTGCATCCGCATCGCCTCGATCTCCTCCTTGGACATCACCTTCATCCGCTCAATTTTTACCTCCTCCTTCGACTCACTCAACAAGGCATCGAAGTCCAATTCGATGGCCTGCTCAACGTCGTAAGGTGACGGCCCGCCCTTCTTTTTCATCGCGGGCTTCTTCATCACCTTGCCGGCGGTCGCATCGGCCAGCAGTTGCGGCTTGACCGGATTGTCCGACCCATCGGCCGGTCGCTTCGCNACNCTGGAGCGGGACCAGACCACCTTCAGGTTCTTACCCTTCTCGTGCTTGACGTCAAACAGGTGCCCCGCGGTGACCACGCTGTCGTAGAGCACTTCGCCCAACATGCGTCTCATCGGAGTCGCCAGAAACGCCTTCTCGAGTTCAATCCGAACCGGATCCTCGACCCCCACGGCGTGTTGCCGCCGGTAGGCCTCGCTGTTGACGATCATCCGAACCATTCCCTTGAGTTCGTAGCCCCCGGCAATGAACTCGTCGGCCAGGAAATCCATCGTCCTGGGGTGACTGGCGGGGTTTTCGGCCGCGAAGTTGTCGACCGGTTCGACAAAACCACGGCCCATCAGTTCGGCCCAGACCCGGTTCACGAAACTCTGGGCGAACAGGCGGTTGCGTGGGTTGGTGACCATGGCGGCCAGGTCGGCTCGGAGCTTACTGGCCCGGTATCGGGACTGGGCAATCTTGAGATTCTTGGCATCCCGCTTGGCCTCACCGGCGACATCGAGCGAACTTACCTTGCGACCGGAACTGGCCTTCGCGGCCTTGTCACCGGCAGCGGCCAGCAGTGCCTCCAGGCCCTCGTCACCCTTGCTGGCCCCCTTGACCTTGGCGGCCAGCAACTTCGTCTGTCGCTCTCTCAAAGCTCGCAGCCGGGCAATCGGACGACCGGGACGATCGGCCTTGTCCAGTTTGAACGGGAACGTCGGAACCATCGGCTTGCGGCCCGCGGCGGCTTCGACACCCTCGGGCGGCCACAGCACTGTCGTCTGGTCCGCCTCGGTTGTGTAAACCGTGTTGGTGAATTGCGACTGAACACGGCGGGTCTTGCCAAAATAGGCAGCCAGGCCATAAAAGTCTTTCCGGGTCCAGACATCGAACGGATGGTCATGGCACTGGGCACAGGCAACACGGACACCAAGAAACACCTGCGCGGTTGAACCGGCCAGGGCCATGGGATCGACGTTGTCGCCGAGGATATAACCGAGTTCTGGGGTGGAACCGGCCTTGCCGCTGGCCGCAATCATCCGCTTGGCCATCTCGTCCCAACCCATTCCCTGCTGGATCGCACGATGCACAAAAGCAATCGACGCTCCGCCACCTTCCGCATTGCTCCTCAATCGCAACATATCGGCAAAGAAAATCGTCCATCGGTCGGCAAACCGTTCGTCAGCCAACAACCGATCCACTGTTTTCTGCCGCCGGGTTGAGGCTGGCAATGACTCGAAGTCGGCAATCTCCTGGGTGGTCGGGATCCGTCCGACCAGGTCGATCGTCACGCGGCGCAGGTATGTGAGATCCTCAACGGCCGGCAAGGCCTTGCCAGTCACTCCCTTGGCCTGGTTCTCCCGATCGAGCACTTTCCCGAGTGAGTCGGCTGAAAAGGCAGGAGCCGACAGGAAAACACACAGCACCGCAGCCAGCAGAAACCGCAACATTATGGCGACTCCGTGACGGAATACTTCAACCGGACCGACCACCGCACCCTCACGAGTTTATCGGCGGCACCGAACGTCCCCGATGATCCCACAACCCATAAACGAATGCAACTGGGAAGATCAGCGCTGCTGGAGGTCAACTGGTCGCTGGTTGCGGCGAGACGACCTGACGATCTCTCCAGCGGAAACCCATCGAAATTGCCGCTTCCGACAGGGTCACCAGCATGTCGTGATCGACGACAACCGGCGGCAAATCAGGCAATGCCCGGGAGGTATTGGCTGAATCAAACTCCGGATCATCCCGCCAGTACGACGAGTAGACCTGCATCTGTTCGTAGAAGAGTTTTTCGATCCTGGAGGGATCCTTGAGGGGTCCCGGCCCGACAAAACAGTTGTCACAGTTCTCAATCACCTGTTCCAGTACGTCCGACATCACCTGTGACGTGACAGGACGGGGCGAGGTCAGGTGATAGGTTTGTCCATGACTATCGGACCGGACAAGAATTTCGGTGATCGCACGTGAGACCCAGTCCACCGTGACCAGGTTCTTGCGTTCGTTGCCATCAAGCGTCAGTCGAGTCGGGGCCCGTCGGCCCGACACCAGTGCGGTGGGATCCGAAACAGCAGCCTTCAAGAGCGTGTGAGCCAGGTGCAGTGCCGCATAAAACCCGTGAAAGGTAGTGGAGAACCCGGTCTGCGAATCTCCAACGATGATCGAGGGCCTGTAAATCGTCGGCGGACTCAAGAAATCAGCCTCGCGCACCAATTTCTCGGCCGCCATCTTGCTTCGCTCGTAGTCGTTGCCAGGCTCCTGCCCAACATCCAGTTGCGACTCGAGTACCCGGTCGTTCCTGAGCCCGCAAACATAGGCGGTCGAAACCTGGTGGAAATCGGCAATCCCCGTGGAACGGCACAACTCGAGTACCGCCCGGGTGCCATCGACATTGCTCCGCCACGGTTCACCACCGGGATCGGTGCCGTGAAACGTCAAGCTGGCGGCATTGTGCAGGACGAGGTCGCAGTGCTCAGCAATCCAATCGCGTTCGAGTTCATCCAACCCCAGGCCGGGTCGACCCAAGTCGCCCTCGATGACATGCGGACGTGGCAACTGACGCCCCAACTGGGCATCCCAGGTCGACATCAATGCCTCGACGCGCTGCCGGGCCGACATCTTCCGGGTCGGCCGAACCAGCAGCGCCAAGGAGACGCCACGATCGGTCAGATCGCGAATAAGATACCGGCCGAGCAACCCGGTGCCGCCGGTAAGCAACACATAGTCCGACATTGCCGTCCTGAGAAAAAAAGCGGATCCATTCCAATTGGACCATTCTAAGATCTGACCGTCGTTTCACAACCGAACCGGGTCAATCGAAGTGGCTCGACGCCCCGAAAAACCTTTTTTTCTCCGGATGGAACCGCTGGTCATGCCGGAATCGACTGCTGTCTGGATCGGCCACGTCCCCGAGATCGCCCAGATTTCCTGGTCGAGGCTGATTTGTCAGCATCCGACTCGATCACCGAGAAGTGAGGCCGTTGTTCTCCATGCGGAGTCCTGGTGCGACGTCGCGACGTCTCATCGCTCCCGTCCTCATCGTCTTTCCGACGACTCCCCGGCAAAGCCAGCAGTGACGGCAACAGGACCAGGTCACCCAGCAGGGCCGTCATCAACATCGCGGCGGTCAGCAAGCCAAACCGCATCGTGGGCAGGAAGGGCGAAAGGGACAGCGCGAGCATTCCTGCAGCAGCCACGATGGCGGCCTGCAGGATCGGTGGCCCGGTCAATTCGAGTGCATCCCGGGATGATTTGAACGAGGACACCTGGTCCTTCCGCTGTTGCCGGTAGCGAACCAGGAAATGGAACGTGCCATCCACGGCGATTCCCAGGGCGATGCTACCCGACATCATCATCCCGATATCGACGTACCATCCCGCCCAGCCCAGTACCCCAAAGACCAGCAGGATCGGGGTCAGGTTGGGGACCATCGCCACCACCCCGGTGGTCAATGACCGGAGGGAGACAACCATCACGGCGGTGATGATCACGAACGCCGCCAGGAAGCTTTCCCAGAATCCCGAGAAAATCTCGCCCTGGGCGTGATCCAGCAACGGGCTGATCCCGGTCCATTCAACCGGCATTCCCGAGGTGGCCAAGACCAGTTCATCATGGAGCCTCTGGCGTCCCTCCACCGAACCGTCGGTCAACCGCACGCTGATTCGCCACAGCCGCTCACCGTCGGCAATATAATCACTGCCACCACGATGACCACGGGCTCGTTTGAGCAGGGACAACGTCTCCAGCGGGTCATCGGGCATTTCCTGCGGAAACAGCTGTGCCAACGACATCGTGTGTCGCACACCGTCGGTGCCGCGAATCTGTTCCTCGATGTGCCGCACCTTTTCGAGCTTGTCGACGAACGCCATCGGCTGGGTGCCGAAATCGACGACGGCCTCGAGTGTGGTTGCGCTGGTCAGGTTCTGCTCGATCTGGCGAGAATCCTGACGAACACGTCCGGTCGCGGGAAGAAAATCGATGGGGTCAATCCGGGTCTGCAGCCGTGGGACGCCCATGCCGACGATGACAATCAGTACCAGCGTCGCGGCGGTCAGCAAACGGCTGTTCCTCACGATTCTGGCAGCCAGTGAAGTGCCTCGTGGACTTCGCAACCGGCTGACGGCCGAACCGAGAGGCTGTGGAGGAAACAGTGTCAACAGCGCCGGAACAAACCCCAACCCGGCGACCAGGGCGACGATCGCCCCGAGGGCCCCGGCCATCCCGAACTGGCGAACCGGGCCAATGTCACTGACCCGCAACGAGGCGAGGCCGATCGAGGTTGTCAACGTGGCCAGGCAACACGGCTTCCACGCCAGGCCCAGTGCAGTCCCCAGGGGATCGGGACCATGCATCGCGTGGCGGTAGTAATGGACCAGGTGGACAGAGATGGCCAGGGTGAAGACCATCACCATCACGGGCAAGGCCCCCAGGATGAAGTTCATCTCGGTGCCGCTCCAGGACAACACCGCCAGCGTCAGGTTGATTGACCAGATGGTGAGTCCCAGAATTCCACCGGTCAATTTCCAGTCACGCAACGTCCAGTAGAGCAGCACCAGGCAGACGGCCAGCGTGACCAGGAAGAACTGCTTGTTGTTCTCGCGACTGCCAAGACGATCAAGTTCCGAGACGATCACCGGAGCCCCGGCCAGTCGAGAGTCCTCGAGTTGACAGTATGCCAGTTCCGCTCGAACCGCGTTGACAGTGCCCACACGATCGGCGAGCCCATCGGAGGACAACAACGCGGCGATTCCGATCAGGCCGTCCGGACCACGGGTGGCCGACAGCCCCTCGAGCCGATCACGGGCCTCGTCTCGATCGACTCCCAGATCCTCCATGATCGACATCAGCCGGTAAGGACTCCAGCAAACCCGAACCCCCGGCAACGCCTCGATCCGCTCACAAACCGCTTCGACCAATTGTTCGTCGACGGCTGAATCAGATTCCTCACCGGGTAGCCCGACCAGGATGAGTTCCTCGGCGCCGAAACGCTCCTTGAACCCATCGTAGATCTGTCGCTCCGGAGCCTCGCCGGGCAACCAGGTCTCGATGTCATTGTTCGACGTCAACGACTCGGCGGTGACGAACAGGAAGGGAAACGTCAGGACCAAGAACCCCAACACCAGCCGGCTGTGTCGACGAAAAAAATCGGGCAGCATATGAAGTCGTCCCGGAAAGCAGTCATGAGTTGTCTATTTGTTCAGGCAATCGCCGCTGGAACGATGGGCGGTGGGCGAGAGCAAAACCGCGCAGGCCAGCACCAGCGGCTTCTACTGACTATCGAATCATCGGCAAAAAACCGTGACTGGAAACCCTGCCGTGGTACCGGACACGGCAACACCACGTCGGCTGGGACGGACGACCGCTACCAGTGCCAAAACCCGATTCGGGTTGGAGCGTCTGGGGGTCGGATTATTCCAGTGGTGAAACCGAAGGCCACCCAAGTCGCCGGGACAACCCGATTAACCCGGCCATTCCGACCAGCCCGATCACGGTGAGCCACCAGGGAACATGACGATGGACCTGGCTGGTGGGTGGAGTCCTGGAAACGGTCGCTTGAACCGAGCCAACGGCGGAAGGACTTTCGTCCCTCGACCAATCGATGACATCGGGCAGCCGCACCACGGCAGCCGTCGCCAGGCCTGGCTTCAGGGCCCCGGGTGTTTCCAACGTTTTGGACAACTCGTCCGGCACGGTCGATTCGACAACGACCTGTGGAATGGGAACGACAGCCGGCCGGATCACTGGTCCACTACTGACCGGCTCAATGGCCCCCGGGACCTTGGCTTCTGGATGTTTCACCGACGTGGTCACCCGCGGAACGGGTGGTGCAGGAGGCGAATCGGTCTCCTGGAGTGCTGCTTCCAATCGACTCAATGCCTGTCCGAATCCCACCGGACGACGGCTCTCCGGGTCGACAGGTTCCGGCTCCGCCGCCACATTTTTCGCGGTTGCCGAACCGGAGGAACCTTTGACCATGGCCGTCCCACCGATAGCCACCGGAGCATCGACGGGAACCAGGTCACCGGCTGCATTGGCCCTGACCCTCGCGGCGACGTCGGTGACGCTCACCGTCGCGGCGGACTGTTCCACCGGAGGAGCATCATGGCCTCCCAGTGGCCACGCCGTGACACACCCGGAAGAGACCAACAATGTGGTCCCCGCCAGCAGGCTCACCAGGGCCGCACCGGCCCGGGACTTTGTTGAATGAGAGCAGGTCTCCACGCGAGATCCTCTCGCCCGTCGCCCAATGGTCCGCCATTCCTTCACCTCGTCCCTGATCGGCAATGAAACGGGTTGGACATGAGCCGGTTTTGCCGATTCTGCCACTGGGATCGTTTCGCGTTCCCCGCCAACCTACCGGGCGAGAGAACGGAGCGTTTCGAGATTGATCGCATCCAGCGTCCGATCGTCACGATCTCCCTTGGGCGTCTCGAGATACATGGGGAGGTCGGCGGAAAGCGGATCATTGAGAATGTGTCGGAACGGCTCGAGTCCCAGGTGCCCCTCGCCAATTGTCTCGTGCCGATCCACCCGGCTGCCAAACTCCCGCTTGCTGTCATTCAGGTGCCACGCTCGCAGTCGATCTCGACCAACCGTTTCGTCGAATTCCGTCATGGTCTGCAAGTACTCCTCGGGCGACTCCAACGCGTATCCGGCGGCAAACAGGTGACAACTGTCCAGGCAAATTCCGACCCGCGACGCATCTGGGAGCCGGCTGATGATCGCCTCGAGTTGTTCGAAACGGTGTCCGAGATTGGTGCCCTGTCCGGCGGTATTTTCGAGCCAGACCTCGACATCAAGTCCATCGGTCGACAACAGCACCACGTCCAGTGCCTCGGAGATCCGCTCGATGCCCTCCTCCTCGCTGGACGTCGTGAAGCTGCCAGGATGCAACACGACTCCGGCCAGTCCCAGCACCTCGGCCCGTTCCAGTTCGATCGTCATGGCCGTGATCGACTTCTGCCAGAGGTCTTCCTTGGGGCTACCCAGGTTGATCAGGTAGCTGGCGTGTGCACACGGCAGTCGAATCCCGGTTTCTTCCAGTCGACGACAAAAGAGGTCAACCGACCCGGGATCCATTGGCCGGGCCTGCCACTGGTTGTTGTTCTTGGTGAATATCTGGACACACTCCATGCCGTGCTCGGCCGCGGCATCCACCGCGTTGTGAAATCCACCTGCGACGGACATGTGGGCACCCAGAAGCGGCATGGGATGTCTTCCTTGAAATCACGGAGTATCGGAGTCACGAAACAGCGAGAGTACCGGGGACGAAACGTGATGCAACCTCATCACCGAAACCCCCTTGTGTCGGCTCAACCGACCTCCCTAGTATCGATCCACAGCCGCTGAGATCCTGACCCGTCGAGGCCACTCCGTGTCGAACCTGACTCTGCTCCTGATTGTCGTTCCGGTGATCTTCATGCTGGGGTTGCTGTTGGCGGCGCCGGGACTGGCCCGCCGCTTTCGTCGCCGGCAGGAGGTCTCGGCCGTCGACCTGTTCCGCATGCAACGCGAGCAACTCGAGGCCAAGTTCTTTGACCTGGCACGAGGCCGTGGAATTCCCCGCGACCTGCGGTGGGTCGAGTGCGACTGGCTTCCCGAAGTCACCTGGGGACGAGCAATCGAGGACGGAATGCTGACAGCGTTTGTTGGTGTGAACATCCGCTTCGAGGCCATCGAGGGAGGCGACATGGAGGATGTCGAAGCCGTGGGCCTGGTGAGAGACGCGGCGGCGATTTTCCACTTCCAGGACGGTCGCTGGGGAACCGGAGGGCGAGCGATGTTCAACATGGATCCCGTCGACGCGATCGACCGCTTGTCCGGACAGTACGAGCCTGTGACAACCGGCTGAAACCACGACTCCCCCGCCGGGCAACCCGGCTAGAGCAATTCCAGTTGTCGGTCATCGGGCCGTGACTTGGTCGCCCTGTCGCTGAGTTTGACGCCCGCTGATGTCCTCGGGGCGCTGGTCAACGGATTCTCGGTTCCCTCGAGAGGATCACCCGGGGCAATTGATGCCAACCGCTGGCTGGCACGCTCACTGTATTCCTCGGACAATTCGAATCCGATCGGCAGCCGCTCCAACTTCCGGGCAACCGCCAGCGTGGTACCACTGCCGGCAAATGGGTCCAGGACCACGTCACCGGGATTCGAACACGCGCGGACAATCCGGCCCAGCAACTGCTCGGGCATCTGGCACCCGTGCCAACCGGCACGTTCCTTGAAGGTGCCGTTGACCCGCGGAAAGTACCAGGTGTCCTCATCAGCCCCGAAGGACTCGGGGATGTCCTGGGGCCGCAACACCCAGGTGTCGTCGGGCAACCTCCCGCGAGGATTCGCCCGCTTGTCGCCGTAGACCAATTGCCGTGCCGAGGGCACGCGGATCCCGGGATCATCGGCATTGAACGTGAACGACGACTCGTCCTTGACGAAGTAAAACAGGTGCGCGTGCGAACGACTGAACTTCTTCGTGCAATTGACCCCAAACGTGTAGTACCAGATGACCCAGTTGCGGAGCGCGAGCGAATGATCCTGCTTCTGCATCACCGACAACTCGGCAGCGTACTCGTCACCGATCGCCAGCCAGAAGGTTCCACCCGGCTTCAGCACCCGCACCACCTCGGCGGTCCATCGCCGGCTCCAGGAGAGGTAGTCATCGGCATCCCGCCGGTCGTCATACTCGTCGTAATCGTACCCGATATTGAACGGTGGATCCGCGAACGCGAGATCCACGCACCCGTCGGGCAACTCGGAGAGACCTTCCAGGCAATCCCGGTTGTGGATCTGTCCGAGCAGTGCGTCGGGAATCACCGGAACATCCATAACGGAATGGGCCTCGTGCCGATTCACAACACGGAAAACACGACGTTTCAGGCGGGGTCCTTGACCACCGGATTGGTCAGATTACCGATGCCGGTGACCGAAATCGAGACCGTGTCGCCATCTTCCAGGGTGAACTCGTCAGGCGGGACAATCCCGGTGCCGGTCATCAACACCACGCCGTCAGGAAAAACATTCTCACGGCTGAGCCAGCCAACGAGATCTTCAAACGTCCGGGCCATTCGATCCAGGTTCGTGGTGCCATCAAAGACGGTCTCTCCAGCCCGCTGGATCTCGATTGCGATCTCGGTGCCAGGACGATCAAGTGCCCCGTCGGCCAGGAGGACGCATGGGCCCAGGCCGGCCGCATCCCGGTAACATTTCGCCTGGGGCAGGTAGAGAGGATTCTCGCCCTCGATGTCTCGCGCCGACACGTCATTGCCGATCGTGTAACCCACCAGCCTCAGGTCGGGACTGATCACCAGGACAAACTCCGGTTCGGGAACCGTCCAGTCACTGTCAGCCCGCACTCGCACCGGGTCCCCGGGGCCTGCGACACGATGAGGGGTGGCCTTGAGAAACAACTCCGGCCGATCAGCCGTGTAGACCTTGTCGTAGTGAGTCGCGGCACTCTCGGACTCCTCCATCCGAGCCACCTGGCTACGCTTGTAGGTGACACCCGCAGCCCACACCTCCTGGCTGTCAATCGGAGCCAGGCACGAGTAGCCTCCGGCCGCCAGTTCGGTGGTCCCGGCTTCGACCAACCGTTGGACGGCAGCACGAGGATCTGCCGAGTGCAGCAGATCGGCCAGTGAACTGATGCTCTCGGAACCCGAAAGATCCAGCAATGATGCCGAACCATCCTCGGACAACACGGCCACTCCGATTGACCCCTCAACGGTACGAACCCTGGCTAGCCTCATCGCTCAATCCACCCTGGCAATCTGCAAAAATGTTTCCATGCGTCGGACAACCACACCGTGATGGCGACGTGTCACGATCCTACCGGACCCGCGCCGGTACGCAAGCACTCGAGAGTCTGCTGGAAATCCTCCGGCAACGGTGCCTCGAATCGGATCGCCCCGCCGGTGACCGGATGGGTCACTTCCAGTGAGTGGGCATGCAACGCCTGGCGACGAGAAGGAAACACCTGCCCCTCGGGACGATCGCCGCCGTACAGCCTGTCGGCCAGCACCGGATGGCCCAGGTGGGCCATGTGAACCCGAAGTTGATGAGTGCGACCGGTCCGGGGTGACAGCCGCAGGTAGGACAGTCGATCGAATCGCTCAAGCACCTCGTAGAACGTCTCAGCATGCCGGGCCTTGCCACCGGCTGGCACCACCCGCATTTTCTCCCGATTGCGACGACTGGCGCCCAGGTGCGTCTCGATGTAATCGCTGTCCAGTTCGGGCCGCCCCCAACAAATGGCGAGGTAACGCTTGGTCACCTCGCGGTGTTCAAATTGCCGCGAAAGCTTGTGGTGAACCTGGTTGTTCTTGGCCACCAGGATCACGCCGGTGGTGTCTCGATCAAGACGATGAACGATACCCGGCCGCAACATCCCACCAACATCACTCAACGAATCAAAGTGAAACTGCAGGGCGGCGACCAGCGTTCCTGTGGTTTGACCGCGTCCCGGATGAACGATCATGTCAGCCGGCTTGTTGATCGCGACCAGGTGCTCGTCCTCGTACAACACCGACAATGGCAGATCCTCCGGTTCGACCCGCGGCGACGATTCCTCGGGCAAGCTCAACTCGATCACGTCGTTGACCCGCAAACGACGCGACGACTTGGCAGTCAACCCGTTGACCGTCACCGCCCCGGAACCAATGGAGGACTGAAACTGTGCCCGACTGAAATTGGGGTAAAGCCGGACCAGGTAGTGGTCCAGTCGCCAACCATGAGCCCGGGACTCGACGGTCACCCGGATCGGCGACCCTCCACCCACCTGGCTCATTCGTCCGACTTCTTCGCGTCCGACTTCTTCGCGTCCGGTTTCTTCGCGTCCGGTTTCTTCGCGTCCGGTTTCTTCGCGGCAGGTTTCTTCGCGGCAGGCTTCTTCGCGGCAGGCTTCTTCCCTGGCAACGGCACGCTTTCGGGGATTTTTCGTTCGTCTTTGGTCGAGGAATTCGGTGCGGGTTGATGCGGAGACGACTTGTCATCCCCGCCTGTCAGCCCTTCCAGCAAGCTGCTGGGATCGAACTGAGGAGCGTTCGCACCGGATCCAAGTGCGGGAGCCACAGGGTCGGCGGCGGGAGTTTCAGCAACCTCGGCGAACCACTTGTAGAAGTCCGTGGCGGCCCGCTTTTCGAGCGCCTCGATACGCCTTTTGGCCAGGGCCTGGTAAGGCCCCTCGGTCGCTTCGAGCTTCTTGTATGCATCAACAGCGGCTTTAATCGAATCGTCTTTGCCCGAACTCGTCGCCTCGGCAATAATTGCCAGGCCGTAGAGGGCGCGTTGCCTCATGTCCGACCCTTCGGGTGAATTGCCGCGAACTTTTTCGAAGTCCTCTTTGGCCTTTCGGATGTCATCATTCGTGCCAGTCCTGATCCGGCGATCGCCCTTCTCGCGGCTGGCGTTCTTGTCCGAAACGTACCCTCGCCGCAACGCCTCACCCAACCGGGCCTCGGCCAACAGCAATCTCGCCCACGCCCGAACCTCCGGGGTAGCGTCCGCGTTCTTGTTGAGAAAATCGGTGTATGCCTTGACCCGAAAAGCCCCGACGCCGTTCAATACGCCGCCATCCTTGAGGGTCTTCATCATCCCCCCGTTCACCTCGCTCGGGATCCCGGTCCATTTCCCCCAGGTCCCCGCGTCGCCCTGGAACGAGGCAGTGTCGTAGAGATTCCAACCAACAGCACCAACCAGCAAGCCGACAACAATCCATGCCCCGATCAAGCGTTGTTGACGCTGGGGATGATCGCCACCGAAGAACTCGCGAAACGCATCGATCAGTGGCCCGAAGATGTGCCCCAGTTCGGCGGTCGCGGAAGGTCGCGACGAGGCGCCGAGACGAGACTCCTCGGATTCGGCGGCCACTGAATCGGCATCGGGAACAGGTGAATCGACCATACTGGCAAGAGATCGGAAAGGAGTTGGTGTGGCTGTCGGGGTAACCAAAATGATTGGCCGGGCGGGAAAACGGACCCGCAGCAGCGCCGCGCGCGAGTATAAGGTTCGCTTCGCGCGAGCGTCAAGTGGGAGAAAGCCACCGCCCAACGAGCAACCCGCACGTCTAACCACCCGAACCAATGCGGACCGAGAAGTCGGCTGGAAACGGCACACTCCCGTCGTCCCGAACACGCCCGACCAGTTGGAATTCTCCCAGCGATGCGGGAACCAGGAAGTACAACGCGCCCCCGGCCTCATAAAGACAACGCAGGTTCTGGCGGCCGGTTCGAGCCATCGAGTGGTGTCCCAGCCCCCCGACCAGTGCTGTCAAACCAACTGTCTCCCGGAACCCCGTCCAGTCCTCGAAGACCTCGTCGTCCTCCTGGGCCGCCTGCCAATCGGTCAACAACTGTCCAAGAGAGTTGGCCAAATCCTCACGACGCAGCCCCTCGAGTCGATTGGATTGTGTTTCGACAAACTGCTGCAACGCCTCGGATTGACCCAAACCGACCCGGACCAACCGGTATTCCGATGCGGGTTCAACCCGAACCTGTATTGTCCCGTCCAATTCGACAAACGCGACGACCATCACGTTGCTACGAACCCGCCCGGGTCGTTCCCCAAGACTCTCGACCAGGGCCGCAAAATCCTCCGAGCGGGTTTGAACCAATTGCGGATCAATCGACCGAGGCTCCAGTACGTCGGCCGTCACATATGATGCGGTCAACTCACCCGAGAGTGACCCACGGAACCGGCTGGGATCGGTCAGGAACCAGGCCACTGTGATAGCCAGCAAGAGCAATCCACCACATGCCAATGGAAACGCCAGACCACCGGTCTTTCGGCGACGACGCCTGACGCGACTGGACACCGACGCCTCGGGCCGCGATTCGAATTCCGGCACCACATCCGGCACCACATCCGGCACCACATCCGGGCTGGTGGTCGCTGTTGAAACCGGCTCTGTGCTGGAAACCACTCCTGGCCGCGGAACAACCACCGCGGTATCACACTTCGGACAGGTGCCCTTTTTCCCGACAGCAGTGTCCCCAACACGGATCACTGCCGTGCAATACGGACAGTTGAACTCGATGGCCATCGCCGTCTCCTGGCAACCGTGAGCCGATCTCAATGGATCGCACCGGTTAGTCGTCATCCTGTTCGACAAAGACCGGTTTGAGGAGTCGATCGACGGGTGCGAAGTCATCCCTCAGCACGCCCCCCCATGGTCTGGCGGCAGCCCAGCCAACCACGGAGTCCCATTGGTTTCGGCCCTTCGAGAGTTTGGACGCCTGCCCTTCGGGTCGTTTCTCTTTCCAGGCAAACGGGGGTTGCGACCAGTGACCACCGGCGGTGGAGAGATTCGTGAAGTCCAGGGGGGCATTGGAACCGATCAAAACAAAAGTGTCCCGGCGCCTGTGTGGCACCCCGTTCTCACTCGAAAAGACGTAGACGTTGGGAAACACGTCGGCCAGGGTCAGGGTGTAGCAACTCAGGAAATGGCCACGCTCACGTGTGAATTTCGGATCCTGGGCTCGTTGTCGCAGATCCTTGATCACCCGAACCAGTTTCACGTTGTCACCGGCCTGTTCAATCAACTTGGTGAACACTTCCCGGACCACCGCACCGCGAACGCCCAGCCGGAACTCCGATTCATCGGGCCGCTCGTAGATCTCGACACCCGGCAGTCCCGGAATCGCCACCCATTCCCCGGCCACCGATTCGGATGTCCACGCCTCGGGCAAAGGCATCTTCAGGACCGGTTGCTCCGAGTTGTACTCGATCAACTCGTCCCGGGGCGGGGCTTCAAACCGGGGATAGATGTCAATGATATTGGCCAGGAACACCCCGCGTTCAGGATCGAGCAGTTTCTTGACGTCGTTGGTGAATTCGCTGGTCGTCAGATGCCAGGGCACGCTGAAGTCGTTGAACGCGTCTCCATAGATGAAGTCGTATTGGGGCGTGGTTTCTGCCGCGAGTTGATCCTCGACAAAATTCCGAGCATCACCCAGCCTGGTGCTCTTGGAGATCAACCCGTCCTCGTCCAGTCCCAATTCCAGTTGCACGGCCTTCAGCACGGCGGGGGCCAGCTCGGCCACATCAATCACCGGATTGAAGGGGAACTTGGCCTCGATCCACCTGGGAAACACGAATCCTCCGCCACCGATGAACAGGGTACGAACCTGTCTCGATTGGGCGTACAGGTCGTTGACTGCCTCGTACCAGGGGTGGTCGGGCGAAGCTTCGAGCAACCTGTCGCGGGCAGCTTCGTCGATGACCATCTCGGTCGTCAGAGCCCCCAGCTTGGGATGAAACTCGATCCCGCCCGACGACTCTTTTTCGGTTCGATTTTCCTTTTTGAATTCCTTCGGGATTGTCACACCCGGTGGCAGCACCTCGAGATCCGACGGCGAGAACCCACCCCAGTCGGACGCGGACGACTTGCGGTGCAATTCTTCCACCGCCAGCCACCAGGATCCCGAGGGGCTCAGTTTCAACAGCGTGTCACGATCCGCCGGCAGCAGCGTGCCCCGAACCCGCAACCGGCCTCCACCCGAACCCGAGAACGACAGGCTTCCGGGGAGTTGTTTGACGACGGCCTCCCGGCCTGGGAATTCGGGCAATTCGACAGTCACGTCGACTTTCCAGTTCTGCCGGGCCCGTTCGGTGGCCGCCGCGTAAACCAGTTCGTACTCGTACTTCAACAGGGTCGGATTGTCGGGGACGTAGTAGCTGTGAACCAGTTTGTCGAGCTTCAGGTACTTGAGTTCAACATCCTCATCGGTGGTCTCGACCACGGTGATGTAGGAGTAATTGCTCTCGTCCTCGTACCGGCCCGGTTCGTCTTCTCGTAACGACAAGGACCGGCCAAATTCGTGGAATCCGGTTCCGACCCGTTGACCGGTGCGTCGCCAGTCGTCAGCCAGGGCCACCTGCCCGGCCGGGTCACGCCCGAACCCCAGCAGGTCGCCAAACCGGGATCCGACGAATTCGAGCGATTCGCCACGTGCAGCGGCTGCAAGACCGAACACGACCAGGAACTGGAGCCAGCCGAAGGCGATCGCGGGCCTCAGTCGTGACCGCGGAGCCGTGGCACAGGCCGCGGTAATGCCCAGCAGGATGGCCGTTAGAGTCACCAGAGCCCGTGTCCCAAAGAGATCGATCAACCAGAAACCCGCCAGGAACGTCCCGATGATCGAACCCAGCGTTCCCCAGGCATAGACGTTGCCAACGGTGATCCCGGTCCGACGGCTTCTCGACAGAGCCAGGGCAGCGACCACCGGAGAAACAGTCCCCATCGCGGCCGCGGGCGGTCCATAGATCACCGCGACCTGGGCGAAAACCCAGACCGGCCAACTGGCATCGGGACTCGTGCCACCTTCAAGAATCCACTGGCCCAGCCAGACGGCCGGCTGGAGCAACGTCGGCGGCTGGCTGCGGTACCACTCGGTCGAGGACTGGTCGAGCCAGATCACTCCGAAGCAGTGGAAACTGGCAATCAACAGCAACCAACCCAGGGTGCGACGATGATCAAACCGGTCGGCGAGAATACCACCGATGTAGTTTCCGACGGTGATCCCGGCCAGCACCACGCCGATCACGCTGGTCCAGGAGTACAGCGATTGGCCAATGTGGTGCGCCAGCAACCGGGTTGCCGAGAGTTCCAGCATCATGATGCACAGGCTGGTGACAAAGACGATGGCGTTGCAACCCATCAGGAACCACCAGGTTCCCCGATCATCACTCAACCCACCCACCTCCAACGGGCGAATCTCTTCACCGGAAGTCGGCTGAAGGGACCCATCGCCCGAGCGATCTGCACGACGGCTCATGAGTTTTCCAACCACCAACACCGTGACCGGGACCAACCCCATCACCAGCAAGGCCAGCGAGGTGCCACCTATGATCAACCGGGTCCCGTAGTGGTCGATCAGGTAGAAGCCGGCCAGAAATGTCCCAACAATTGACCCCAGGGCCGCCCAGGCATAGACGTTTCCGACAGTGAATCCGGTGCTCCGGCTGCGCGAGAGTGCCAGGCTGGCGACAACAGGAGAAATCGTGCCCAGGGCAATGGCCGGCAGCAGAAAAATCGCGGAGACAATACACAGCACCCAGATTGGCCAGGACAACGACTCCGGTCGAACCACCCCGACCATCCAGCCGTCCAGCAACAGGGCCAGCCCGCTGGTCGCTGCTGCCAGGGGAAACAGGACCGCCAACAGCTTGAGGTGACCGAAACGGTCGGCAAGCATTCCGCCGGCATAATTGCCAACGGTTATCCCCGCCAGGACGACACCGATCACTCCGGTCCAAGTGTATAGCGATTGGCCAATGTGATGAGCCAGCAACCGTGATGCTGTCAATTCCAGCACCATGATACAAACATTGCTGGCAAACACGATCAGGCTGCAGCCAACCAGCCACAACAATGCCTTGCCACGCCCGATGTCGCCCTGTGTGCTCATCCCAAGATCCCGTCTTACGCTCAATTGATGAACTTCCATCATAGACAGGTGGCGGGGCTCACGTCTTCACCACGGGCCGTCAACCACCGCCCCGGTTTGTGTCGGTTGTCATCACTTCCCACCCCTCCGTAGAATGCCTTCAGGCAGTCTCTGCTGGTCGGATATCGCGAGCAACAAATGTACGAGCGGATCGAGCTATTTCCTGGTGTCATCGAGATGAACTACCAGGCACGGCGGCGTCTGGGATGTTGCGTCTACCTGATCCACGATGGCTCCGATTGGCTGTTGATCGACATCGGTTACGAGGACACCGTTGACGACATCATCGAGATCATCAGGCAACTCGATTTTCCCCTGGCCAACTGCCGTTACCTGATCGCCACCCACGCCGACGTCGACCATGTCCAGGGCCTGGCACGCGCCGCCGACCTCCTGCCACAGTCGCGAACCTGCGGACACCCCGATGCCGCGAGGTTACTGGCCGAGGGTGATCGGGTGACAACCTACGCCGAAATCAGCGCCCAGGGAATCTCGATCGATATGCCGACAATGCAATTGCACGAGACGATCAACGAAGGGGACCGCCTGCAACTGGGAAACCAGGAACTGGAAGTCTGGCACACCCCGGGCCACACCGTGGGGCAACTTGCCTTCCGCCTGGGCAACCTGCTGTTCTCAGGCGACAACATCTACCGGGATGGGTGTGTGGGCAACATTGACGCGCACCACGGTTCAGACATCCCGTCGTTCATTGCCTCGCTTACGAGAATCCGCGACAGCGACGTCGAATGGCTTTTGCCCAGCCACGGACCCCCGTTTCGAAAGAACAATGACCTGTTGCAATCCACCATCGATCGGCTCACCGGTTATTGCCACATGGCTGATTTTGGTACCTGCGCCACCAGTTGGCCCCTGATGGATGAATGGGACAGGGAACTGATCGAGGGATTTCACCCGGAATAGTCACCCCGGATTGCCCATTTTCCCCAACCGGAATCTCTTGAATCCACTGGGCCCCGATTTCTTAGGAGTCCGAGGAGCCAACTGTTAGACTGATTGGGCTGACGAGGTCCGCTCAGCGACAAATTCGCTCGCTTCGGCATCCTGGAACAAAGTCAAACGGTCGGAAATACCGATCAAACCGACAGTTCCGCGCGCTTCGTCTCAGTTCCTACGACCGTTCTTCAAACTGCCATGACCAACTTCTTCTCCAGACGCGATCGATTCGGCCACGGGAATGCACTGTGGGTTGTCCTGCTGCTGGTCTTTCTGGCCGCACCCGCCATCTGGTCGCTCTCGCGAATTGACCTTGAAAATGACATCGCCAACTGGCTGCCCGAGGACGATCCCCAGGCACGAACTCTGCGTTGGTACCAGGAGAACTTCCAACACGAGGACCGTGTGCTGGTGTCGTGGGATACGAGCACACTGGCCGACCCGCGCGTGGCATGGTTCCAGGACAGGTTGATCGGCAACACCGACTCCAACGGAGTGCGTCGCAGCGGCTCGAAACTGATCAAGTCGGTCACCACCCCACAGGACCTGATCGCGAGAATGATGAAATACGATGTCGTGCCGACCGAAGCGGTCGGACGACTCGAGGGTGTGCTGGTGGGCACCGGACCGATGAAAATCCGACTGACCGACCTGGGACGCCGGGACATCAAGCAGGTCCAGCGGATGATCCGCCAGAAAGCCAGTGAGGAACTCCAGGTCGACATCGAGTTCCTGCCTGCGGCAGTCGAGTGGGAACCGAGTGAAGAAGATTCGGCACGGCTGGAAAAATTGATCGCCGGAGAGCAGGAAGACGCCGTGGAGGAAGGTGACGAGGAGTCGGAAGAAGAGGAAGANGAAGCTTTTGATCCCGAGCAATTCCTCCTGCCAACTCACGATTTCCAGGTCAGTTACCGCGGCATGAAGCGGGGCACCGAGACCTGTGATGCATTGATCGCGCTGATCACCGGCATGCAGCCCCCCGACTCAAAAGACCAGAAACTGGTGGCCGAAGACGGTTGCTTCTTCCAGCCCGGTGCACCCATTGCACTCTCGATCAGCCTGACNGATGCCGGAATGGCCGATGCCGCCGAAACGCTGGTGGAAGTCCACCGGATCGCCACCGAGGTGGGAATCGGTGAGGCGGAGTTCCGAATGGGTGGCCGGCCGGTCGCCGGTTCGGCACTCGACGAAATGGTCAAGGACTCGGCGTGGAATTCCTCCGAGGGGATCGCGTCGTGGGAGTTGCATCGCCGCTCGATCATTCTGCTGTCCGGGCTGGTTGGCATCGTGCTGGCCTTTGTCATGTTGCGCAGCGGTCGCCTGGCAACGCTCGTCCTGGTCGTCAGCTACTACACCACGTTGCTGGCCGTCTCGCTTGTCCCGATGTCGGGCGGNCACATGAACATGGTGTTGGTGGTGATGCCGACCTTGATGTTCGTGTTGACCGTTTCGGGCGCCATCCACGTTTCGAACTACTGGAAACACTCGGCCGCCAAGAACCCCGTGACCGCGGTGGTCGAGGCGGTGCGGATGGCCCGTGTCCCGTGCACCCTGGCGAGCGTTACGACGGCAATCGGGCTGTTGAGCCTGCTGACGAGCACATTGAGGCCGGTGCGTCAGTTCGGAGTCTACTCGGCCGTCGGTTGCCTGATCTCCCTTGCCATGGTGCTCTACGGGCTCCCTGCCCTGCTGCAATTCTGGCCATCGCGTTCCGAGAAACAGTCGGACCTCAGGCGAGACGGCTGGAACAGGCTGGGCCTGTTGGTCGCCAGGTGCTGGATGCCAATCACCGTCGCCTCGATCGTCGTCTTCGTCAGCGGCACCTGGGGGCTCAGGTACTTCAAAACCGAAACGAAGGCCATCCGGTATTTCCCGGACCACTCGCGGGTCGTCGAGGACTACAACTTCCTGGAACACAACCTCTCGGGCATTGTCCCGGTCGAACTGGTGATCCAGTTCAGCCGTGACGAACAGAAGCGGATGAACTTTGTCCAGCGGATGGAGTTGGTCCGAGAAATCGAGCGGCGCGTGAGNGAACATCCCGAGATCAGTGGCACGATCTCGCTGGCCGATTTCCAGGANCCCCACACACCGCTTCCCGAAAATGCCTCCAAGATCCGTCAACGACTGGCCAAGAAGAAATCGAGTATCATCGAGCNGCGGGTCAAGGGNNATGNAGACAACCCGGCAGAAAGTGGGGCGCGGGCCTTCCTGCACGTGGCCGACAAGGCCACCGACCTGGAACTCGCCGGCGACGAAAAACTCAACCGTTCCGGGGACGAACTGTGGCGAATCACCGCCCAGGTNGCCGTGATGTCCGANTACGACTACGGACACCTGACCAACGACCAGCGAACCGGTGATCTGGACAACATTGTCAAGAGCGTGATCAAGAGGCANTCGGGCTGCCGCTACGTGGTCACCGGCATGGTGCCGGTGTTCCTGAGAACGCAGCAGGCTGTGCTCGACAGTTTGATCTGGAGCTTCGCGTTGGCCTTCGGCGTGATCGCCGTGGTGATGATGATTCTCCTGAGAAATCCNGTGTCGGGCTTTCTGACCATGCTNCCCAACCTGATGCCCGTGGGCATCGTCTTCGGGNTGCTCAGTTGGGCCGGTCAATCCGTCGACATCGGCACGATGATCACCGCCAGCGTCGCGCTGGGCATCGCGGTGGACGGCACGCTGCACCTGATCACCTGGTTCCGGGCCGGATTGCGTGACGGGCTCAGCCGTCAAGACGCGGTGGCCCGATCACTGTCCCAGTGCGGACCNGCCATGTGGCAAACCAGCCTCGCTGTCGGGCTGGGACTGCTGATGCTGGCACCAGCCGAACTGCTGCTGATCAGCCGGTTCGGATGGCTGATGGCAGCGTTGATCGGGGCGGCCCTGATTTCCAACGTTGTCCTGCTGGCCGCACTGCTGGCCGGNCCACTGGGCTGGATGATCCAGCGGGGCACGGCCGCCGAAAANACCAGCAANATCGGAAAACAGCCTCCCACCCAGCCACATCTGCAGTTGAGTTCAGCCTCGACCGCCGCTGGCGAGGACCACCAGGAGGCCTGAGGTTTGGGGGCCAAGCCCCCTGCCCGGCCCTTTTCCAGACGGTCCCAGCGGCGTAGAATGCCGGAACAACACTGATGCGGAGACTGGTGCCTTGAGCGAATTCGTTGAGCCCCTGGGAATGCGGGTGCTGATCCGAAAGGACGAGGCACGTCAGACAACCAAGGGAGGGATCGTGCTCCCTGACGACGCCGAGATTCCAACGATCACCGGACGGGTTGTCGAAATCAGTGCCCAGGTGGACAACGACGACGATTTCCCGATCAGCAAGTACGACAAGATCCTGCTGCACCCCAAGAACGCGATCCCCGTCGACTTCGAACCAGACAACCTGTTGTACGTCGTCCCGATCGAGGACATCGTCGCTGTTTTCCGGAGAGCGCCCTCCCCGGATTCGAGCATCGGTTCAGCCAGCGAACTCGACGAGCGGGACGAAGAGGAATAAGACTGGTGGCTGGCCGTCAGCCTCCAGCGGCCGCCCGGTAGGCCGCGAGAATCGTTTCCACCGCGTGAGCTCCCATCGCCACAGGNACATCGCTTTCGCGGTCTTCGTCCAGGCAATCCAGGAAGTACTCCGCATCGGCAGTGGCNCCTTCGGCCAACGGCCACCAGTCAGTCTTGGGCAACACGCCACCGGCCTCCTGGGTGCTCGACCAGAACCCCATGGGGTCCTCGGGATGTGGAGTGCTCGGCTGGCTCCATCCGGCCGCGTCACTGAAGATTTCCAGGCGGGGTCGGAAAGCATCAACACTCGCGGTGCCATCGGTTCCCACCAGGTGGACCTGATGAATGCCATGGCTGGGATGACTCGACCAGCCACTGCGCCCCACGGTGATGGTCGCCTCCAGCCCCCCCTCCATGCCGACCAACAGGGCTGCAAAATCTTCGGCGCCGTTGCCCTGGTGTTCGGAAAAAAAGTAGTTGGCCGTCACCGCCTCGACCGATTCCACCCGTCGTGAGGTGAGCCACTCGAACAGCACCAGCGGGTAGAGTCCCACGCAGAACAACTCCCGCTTCGAATCCACCCAGGTGAACCGGTCGGCGACGGCTTGTTCTCGACGCGGCTGATCCAGATTGGCAGTGCCGGAAATGCCCTTGGCAAACAGCAGTTCGGCATGCAACCCCACCAGGCTCCCCAGACGACCACTCTGGACCGCATCCGCACACCGTCGACCGATCGAACTACGAACCAGGCTGAACATCTGGCTCCGGACACCAGATGCCCGCACCGCGTCAACAACGTCCCGNGCGTCCTGGACACTCGTGCAAAGCGGTTTGTCCACGTAGATGTGCTTGCCGGCTCGCGCGGCCGCCACCGTCATGCGAGCCCGACGTTCCGGCTCCGGACACAGGCACACGAGATCCACGTCGTCCCGTGCGAGTGCCTGCTCGTATGGCTCGAGATACGGAATCCCCAATTCCCCAGCCAGGGCCACGTTGAGTTCTCGCCGACGGCTCGGAACGTCCGACTCATCGGTCAACCCCACCAATCGAACTCGTGGATCGGCGGCCAGGGCCCGCGAGTAATTCTCCTGGTGAGTCAGGTTGCCAGCTACGACCAGGAGACCGTATCGGGCCATGGACGACGGAGAATCGTGGGGAACTGTCACGGTCGTTTTCTTCAGGTGAGTTTCAATACCCGCTCGGCGTTCTTTCGAAACACCTTCTGCTGCACCACCGTGNGCAGGTCGAGGTTGTCGAACAGTTCGAACTGTGGAACCGGCTGGCCNGGCTGCAGGTAGTCCGTACCGAACATCAGGCGATCCTGGCGACGAACNAGGAATCCTCGTCCGAACTCCTTGTCACGGGAAATCGAATTGGCTCCGGATCCTGCCGAGAGATCGCCGTAGATGTTCGGGTAACGTTCCATCAACCGGTCGATGGCCCCTCCGGGTGTGACCGGCCCCTTGGGATAACTGCCCAGGCTCTTGCAGTCACCGGAAATCGAGGCCCACCAGCCCGGGCCATGTCCGATAAAGTTGAGTTTCGGNTGGGCCTTGATGGCNTGTTCCAACCGNGGCAGCCCGGGAGAATCCTTTCCACGGATGGCATCGATATGAAACAACAGCGGAATGCCGACCTCCTGGCAAGCCGCGTAGATCTGCATCATCAACGGGTCGTCGAAGTGCAGCCCGACCTTGTGTTCACCAAATCCCCGGGCCCCCTGGTCGACCCAGTGCTGGATGATGCTGACGAACCCCTTCACGCCACCGCGGACGCTGGTGCGGGGATCGATCGAGCAGAAGGGGATGAAGCGGTCTGGATGCTGCTTGGCCGCTTTCAGAGCTGGTTCGGTCAGCAAGAGGAAACTGGAAGACTCCGGCGAGGTCAACGGGAGCAGAACGGACTTCTCGACGTCATGGTCGTCCATCCACTCCAAAAGCCCCTTGGGCGTCAACTCCTTGTTCCCATTCCATGTGGTGCCGATGTGTGTGTGCACATCGATATACTTGCNGGCCCGCTTCCTGGNTGGCTCGGCCGCGTACAATCCACTGAAGCCCTTCAGCCCCGACAGCGCGGTNGNGGCAATTGCGGTCGAGGTGAACTGTCGTCGCGTCAACATCGTTGACTCCGCTACTGGATTGCTATTGTTTCTGTCCGGCCGAGGTCCCGAGTTCTTCAACCAAGCTCGGACGTCGGTACTGCTCGGAAAACTCCTCGAGGTTCCTGGCCGCGACCAATTCGGCAACAATACTCACCGCGATCTCGGGAACTGATTGCGAGCCAATCTCGAAACCCAGCGGGGCCTTGACCCGTTCGAGGGACTCTCTCGAGATCCCCTCGCCCAGCAGGTCCTCGAAGATCAGCTTGATCTTCCGCCGGCTGCCGATCATGCCAACGTAAGCCGCAGGCGTCTCGACGAGGTGGTACAGGGCCTCCTCGTCGTGATTGTGACCCCGGGNCACAATCACGCAAAACGTGTTCGAGTCGACCTCGAGCCCCGACAGTGCGGAATCAATCGGGGCGACCATCAACCGCCGCGCACTGGGAAACCGCTCGGGGCTGCAGTATTCGGCCCGGTCATCAACGACCCACACGTCAAAATCAACCGATTCGGCCAGCTTCGCCACCTCCTGTCCCACGTGTCCAGCACCGACAATCAACAGCCGGCATCTCTTTTGCTGCGGCATGTAGGACGTACCGGAGGCGACATAGGGGCGACGCCGAGACGACAATGACTGAAGAGACGTTGCCAGAGTCGGNGGAACAACGCCGTCGGCCCGCGAGGCCAGCAGGGATCCGGATTCATCCAGGAGGAAGCGATCAGCCGGCCGGCCGCCACCGGACTTCTCCTCGTCCAGCACCACCGCCTCGGTGCACCCATCACCTCCACCCAGCGTTTGGGCAAATGTCTCGTAAAAAGCCAGGTCGCCCGGTTCTCGAACCGGGTCCACCAACATCGTCATGCGGCCACCACAAATCAGCCCGTCATCCCAACCGTAGTTGTTGTCGAGATTGAAGGTGAGCAATTCGGTGGCGCCGTCATCGAGAAGACGCAGGGCCCGCCGCTTGACCTCCGCCTCGACACAACCGCCACCGAGGGTGCCNGCCTGGGAACCNTCCTCGAAAACCAGCATCACCGCNCCGGCNTTCTGCGGTGTCGAGCCACGGGTCTCCACCAGGGCGGTGTAGGCCACGGGCCGACCATGCCCCACCGCTTCAATCAACTCGCTCAGAATCTCCCGCATCAACTCGACCCACNCACTGGTTCATTGGTTGTCAATCAGGGTGTCTCTCTCTTTGCAGCAACCATCGTAACCCAACGACACCTCCACGGCCAATTGGGTCAAACACGCGGACAACCACATCGCCTCAACTGCGGTCCCCGATTCCGTCGGAGAGTGAGTGGCCACAACAGCTAATTCCCCGACAATTCTCCCAGCAACTCGGTCGTGGCATTCAGTTCATTGGCCAAACCGCTCACAAGATCCAGTTGCTCGCTGCCGGGCAAGACCTCCCAGGTGTATGTTTCGACCTCCAGGTGGGGCGAATAGTCGATGTCACTTGCGACCGTGTCCAGCGCGAGGCGGAGGTCGGCCCGGGTGGTTCCCAATGGCCCCAGTGAATCGGCATCGACGGGAACATGAAAATGCACCCGCCACGCCTCGGCCTCGAGCCATTCTGCTGGAGGCGAACCGGCAAGATCCCGATCCAGATCAACGTGCCGCAGCACGTTCCCACCGGGAGTTCTGGCTGTGGCCTGGTGCAGGTACCGCGGTTCCACAAAACTCGCCAACCGCTCTCGCCCCGCGATATTGTTCACCGGATCGTCCAGTTGGATCGCGCAGGTGATGTGGATCTTGTTGAGCCTGATTCCGGCTTTGTCCAGTCGCCGTATCGATTCTGCGACGTCTTCAAACTCGACCGACTGATGGCAAACGTCGTAGCAGACCCCCAGGTAGTCACCGGCGACATCCCGCATCCCTCGCCGCTCAGCTTCCTCGAACAATCGTTCAAAGAACGCCAGCGTCTCGTCGGTTGTCTCGAGCAAACACAACGGCTCCGGTTCGATCGCCAAACGAATCCGACAGCCGGTCTCGTCGAANCGTCGCCCGGCCGCGGTGGCCCAACGCAACAGGGCGTCGATGGCCAGAGGATAAAAGTCCTCGGACNGCCCCAGATGTTTGAAGCCCAGCGGAACGGTCGAAATACTCCCATCGGCTCCTTCGGGNAACAAGGCCGCCAGGATGTCGGCACAGGCCAGCGTGTAATCAAACCGCTCCGGCGCAGACCAGTCCGGAAGATAGACCTGCTCTTTGACCCGTTCGCCGTGAAAATCGCCGTAGGGAAATGCGTTGAGCGTGTAACAGAGCAGGTCACGGTCGCCGAGTTCATCGGCCAGTCGCCGAGCACCGCCTTGGTCAGCGGCCAACTCGGCAATCACCGGAGCGGCAAGCCACAAACCCGCCGCCAGCNGACGTCCNATGCGGTCAGCCACCGGCCGCGTGAATCGATCCAGTCCTGACAAAACCTCCTCCAGGCTCCGTCCCGGNTGGACATTCGNGCAGTAACCCAGAGGCAAGTCGCTTAAACTCATCGTGTCCAGAATCTCCCATCGATGGCGAATTGGCCATCGTAACAACATCCGCGTGACCACCGCAGTCTCGCATGACTATAATGGCGGCAGGACCAGCAAGNGTGGTGACTTCACCCCATACACCCGGGTCCATTTTTGAGAGAATATTGGCGTTTCAACAGGAACCTCGTTCCCGCACGGGGGTTTAATCTCCACACGTGGCCGCGGACGATTGATCGTGATCAGCAGTAGCAACCAATTCAAATTCCTCCACGATCCGGACGTGCAACGCATGCTCCGTGTTCAGGATGGTGACGAGGCGGCGTTTGGAGAGCTGGTAGAAACCTATCGCGATCGGCTGATCCACATTTTCTCGCACCTCGTTGGAGGACAGGACGCGGCCGAGGATCTCGCACAGGAGGTGTTCCTGCGGATCTACCGTGCCCGGGAAACGTATCGCCCAACGGCAAAATTCTCGACCTGGCTGTTCCGCATCGCCAACAACCTGGCCCACAACGCCAGACGAACCCTCGGACGTCGCAAGGAANTGGTGATCGCCCCGAATGACTCCGGACCGCTGGGACCGCGCCCGGCCGAACAACTGCTCGCTGACCAATCGTCCCTGCTGCCCTCGCGGCAGTTTGTCACTCGCGAAATGCGTGAACAGGTTCGGAATGCCATCGAATCGCTCAACGACCGACANCGACTGGCAGTCCTGCTGCACAAGTTCGAGGGAATGAGCTATGCCGATATCGGGGTCTCCATGGATCTGACACCACAGGCAGTCAAGAGCCTCCTGTCACGAGCCCGCGAGAACCTGAAACTGCATCTCAAGAAATACGTCTCCCACTGATTCGCTGAATACGATGACCACACCCGANGACCACCGACCGCCCGANCAACCCATTGGNCCGGACGCAATGTCCGAACCGGCCACGGATGGTCCGACGTCCCGGCCTCCCGACGAGACATTCGTCGACGCCGTGNGAGAGGAGTCGTTGAAGCCAACCAGTGAAACGACCGCCGAGTTCGAATCCGGCTGGAAAGACAACCTGGTCGCCTACCTGGATGGTGAACTCACCGAACAGGACATGCAGGAACTCGACGAGGTACTGAGACAGCACCCCGACGCCCGGGCCAACGTCGAGGAACTGAGGCAAACGTGGGACCTGCTGGATGTGCTACCGCGACCGGCGGTCACCGAGGCGTTTTCTGCGCAGACACTGGCAACAATCCGGGTGGTCCAGGATGAAGAGCCGGCACAGCCGACGGCGTGGCGACGCCGCCTGCTACTGGCACTTCTACTGACAAGCCTGCTGACCATCTCGGCAGTCGCCGGAGTGTTGCTGGTCGATCGCTGGCAGCCGGACCCAACCGTCAAGCTGATCACCCAACTCTCGGTCATCGAACGATTCGGACCGTACGACGAAATTGGTGATCTCGGATTNCTGGAGGCACTGGAAGACACCANGCGATTTCCGAGACGAAACGAATTCAACGAACCGANCCCCAAGGACTCGATCCTCCTGCAACCGATTCCAGAGAGTCGAGAGGACCGGTGGCAATACATCGCCGATTTGCCACAGGACCGTCGAAAACGGCTGACCAAAAATTCCTCGGAATTNCAGGCCTTGAAGCCAGTTCGCCAACGGGAACTGTTTCAACTCGATGCGAGGATCACCCAGTCCACCGACCTGGCCACAACCGCGGCTGACTACTACCACTGGCTGAAAACCCTGCAACCCTGGCAACGGGACGAAATCCGGAAGTCCACAACAACGACCGAGGAAAAAATCTCGCTGATCCTGAAGCATCTTGATCAACAGGAACAACAAGACGCCGAACGATCGCTGGGTGGGTCCCAGATCGTTGCAGCACTCGGAAAAGGCCCCTCACTGTCCAGCGAGGATTTTTCCAGGGTCATCACGACCGTCGAACAACAGCTGCCCCCGAGCAAGAAACAGCAACTGGCCAACCAGGGCGAACTCGACGGGACCTCACACGCTCTGTCGGTTCTCGAACTGTCGGCCTTCGGCGGGCCTTCGCGAGGTGGACCGGGACCTCGTCCGCCCCGTCTCCAGGAACGGGTGCGGCCCAGTTGGCCGGATTCCGAGNTGGCAACAGAGATCATTTCGTCGATCAAAAGCCCGGAGATTCGTAGNTGGCTGGCCGATTCCGAGGCAACAACACACCCNCAAATTCGGCTGGGATTACTGATCATCCGTAGCCTGGCCTACGAGTCGTTCCGGGAAATCCGCCGAAAGCGTNCATCGGATCGAGAGTTGCAAGAGTATTTCGTCGGGCTATCGCCGGAGATGCAAGACGACCTGATGAGATTGCCACCGTCGGAGTTCGAACGTCAGGTGCAACGTCGTCTTTACCTGGACCAAAACCCCGATGCGATCGGCTTTCGCAGGGCCCGCAACCGGTTTTTGCGGTTGCTGGGACACGTGCGAAGCCCACGGGGCGGAGACGGCGGTCGCCGGAGNTTTGGGCCAGGACCGGATCGTCCTCCCCCGCCACCCACCCCTAATCGGCAACCTGGCGGTACTCGTTGAAGACCTGTCCTCGCACGCCGTGGTGCCTGAACAGGATGGCCGGTCGTCCCCCCTTTTGGGCAACCTGAACGCTGAGGAAGCCTCCCTTGACCCGGTGAAAGGGCTGGATCTTGGGATTGCGACCCGGGGTGCCACCGGCGTGCTTGTCGCTCGCCGGGCCGCACGAAAATTCCCGGAGNCCAGTTGCCGGATCCACCGAGAGGTATTGCCAATGCCTGTCCCCACAACAGACGAAGAAGTTTGTGAGTCCGTGCTGCTTGGTCCAGTTGCGGAAGTGATTTCCCTCGGTCGCGAACGCCGCGTTTGAGTGATTGTCGTTCTTGCCCCTGGTTCGGTCGGGACCGACGATTGGTGTGGGACTGATCAGTACCCGGAAACTTGCATCGCTGGCGAGAATTGTTCGCTTGAGCCATGCCAATTGATCGGCACCCCAGATCGTCTTGCCAGGCCCGTCGGGCATCGAGTTGGGAGACCGGTAGAGTCGTCCCTCGACCAACCAGATCTGCAGGTCGCGTCCCCACCGCACCGTCCGGTAGGTCAACCGGCCGATGGGAACCTGCTCGCGATAGATCGCAAATCCCTGTTCGAAACGCAGGGGAAGCATCCACGGCGCCGATTTCGTCGGCCAGCAGTCATCCACCCAGCTGTCGTGATCGTCGACTTCCCAGTAACCCGGCACGTGGCGGTGGAATGCGANNTGGCGGGGCAACGAGTACATCCGATGCCAGTGGTAACGGGCCAGGCCAACNGTCCGCGCCCGNGGCGCCTCACTGTCCAGGTAAACCGTATCCCCCGTGGGAACGACAAAGTGTGGCTTCAATTTTGCCATCGCGGGATAAATCTGGTAACCGGCCGGATCATCCAGATCCCAGTAAGACTGGCCGGTGACAACCGTGAAAGTGACATCCTGTGAGATGTCGGGAGGGCACGGAGTGCGGAAGGTCCCGCTTGCCGTCGCCGTGATGTTCGCGCCGGGCTTCTCGCGGGCTTCGACACNCACCCGNTAGGTCCGCCCCGGNTNCAGTCCAGTGATTNCAAACTGGTGAATGAAATCCTGCTCGGCCCGGACTCCNACCCAGGGGAGTGTCTTGCGAGTGTTTGCCTNTCCCATCTCCGCCCAGTGAACCCGGACCTCCCCGGCAGCTCCATCGATTTCTCCCTGNCGACTGCTCAAGGNCCGTTTGGACGGCACGTACATCTTGATCCGCCGCGTCCGCTTCTTCGGCTCGCGATAACCCGTCTCATTTCGCCCGGCCGAAGCCGTCACTCGAGTCCACACAATCGCGGACGTTCCTGTCACCTCGCCCACCCGCAACCCCATGCCCAGGTGCACGTCGGCCCAAAGCGGACCCGGGGCCAACGGCCCCAACCAGGCCAACGCCAACAGAAGAACCCGTGTATTTCTCATCGATCCAATCTCGGTCAGAGGGGACGCTGACAGACGACAACACCCGGCCATGCAACATGCAGGACCGGGTGTTGTGAACGTTCGCCTTCCCGGTGGGGATCAGACGTTTTTGAGCCCGACGTTGATGTAGGCGTGCACGTGCGGAGCACCGCGGAAGTACGACACCCAGGTCGGACCTTCCAGACGCCACACATCCCANACCTTGTCGTTGTCCAGGTCCGCGGCGGTGTAGAAAGCCATGTTGAGCGACTTGACGCCACCACCGGCCTTCAAGACCTTCATGGCCTCATCGACGTCCTCGGCCCGGTACGGGTTGAGCACCGTCTTGATGGTCGCCTCGACCAACTTCTGCTGGTCCTTGGACAATTCGCCAACCTTGATCCCGGGGAAACTCCCGGTCTTGCCTTTCAGCAACACGGCGGTTTCCTTGGGCTCCTTGCCCACGCTGGCCGCGGCGGCCTGCTTGGCATCCAGGGACTTGAAGACCTTGTCGGCCGCCTGGGTCTGGTAGTAGTAGAGTTGCTTCTTGGGGTTGCCGATTCCGTGNCCATAGACAATCGGTCCNCCGAAGGCGGCCCCGTCAACACTGTTGCCATCAGCCCGCAACGTCAGGTGCCGCCCGGTCAGTTCGAACTCGAAACCACCCGTGCCCGGTTTCCCGAACAACGCGACGTGGTACTCGTTGAACCCACCGTTGTCGTCTTCCATCTGTTGCATCACGCGATCGTAGCCATCCTCGCTCATCATGCCGCGGACGACCTTGTCGATCAGAACCCGCTGCTCGGCGGTGTAGAAATCGGCGCCAATCGTCGGCTTGGTGATCGCCCAGTTGGGACTGATCTTCTTGCGGAGGGGGTGGTCAAACCCGAAGGCGATGACCTTCTTCTGGGCATCCGAGAGCGAACCGTAAAGCTTGGCCGCGACGGTCTCGGCGGAACTCTTTGCCGATGGTGCCGCCTGAAGCGAACCGGTCAGCGAACCGGCTCCAACGGCCAACGCCGCACCACCCACGGTGCGGACAAAGGCCCGACGAGACAAGCCGCNACAGTCTGAACAGTTCTGAGAGTCATGGTGCGTCATCGTGAAATCCCCTTGGAACTTGGGAGAGTGTCTTTTCTTGTGATTTGAACATCGCCAGCCTACCGGGGTCATTCCCGACGAGCAACAACAAAGAGGTCACAGNTNGCCGGCGGTGCCGGGCGTGGCATCTCCGGTAGGGCTGCGGTTAGAGTACGGTGAGAGATAANCCTCCTTGAGAGTCCTTCCCATGACCATGCCGTCCACTCTGCACGCAATCCGCACGGCCCTGTTGGCCACCATCGTGTTTTCGAACACCGCAACCGCTCGGGCCGCGGACGCCATCCCCTTCCCCGGAACCCGGCCACTGCATCTCGAAAAGCCCCTGGACGTGGAGATGGTCGACGGCATCAACCGTTTTGCACTTCGAGCCCTGGCCAACTCCGCCGCAGCCCGGCCGGCCCTCTGGAAACGGGATTTTTCGAGCCACCAGGCCTACACCAAGAGTGTCGAGGCAAACCGGGCGAGGTTCCGGACGATAATCGGGGCCGTCGATGATCGAACCCCCTCGCCGAGAATCCAGTTGATCTCGACACTCGAAAGTCCNTCGCGACTGGGTGGCACCAGGTCCTGGTCGGCTCACCGCGCCCGCTGGGATGTGCTGGACGGAGTCACGGCCCGGGGACTCGTGCTGGTGCCGGCGGGAAAACCCGTCGCCAACGTGATCGCCCTGCCCGATGCGGACTGGACGCCCGAACAATTCGCCGGACTGGCCGACGGTGTCTCTCCCGAGGCCCAGTTGGCTCGCCGACTGGCCGAAAACGGTTGCCGGGTGATCGTGCCAACACTGATCAGCCGGGACTCCCGGTTCTCCGGCGATCCCCGGGTTCGCTACACCAACCAGCCCCACCGCGAGTTCGTCTACCGAATGGCATTTGAACTGGGCCGGCACGTGATTGGCTATGAGGTCCAGAAGGTCCAGGCGGCCGTCGATGCGCTGCTCCACGACAAGGCGTCGGCACTCCCTGTTGGAATCGTGGGAATTGGTGAGGGCGGNCTGCTGGCATTGCACTCGGCAGCGGTCGACACACGCCTCTCCGCCGCGATGATCTGTGGGTACTTTGACCAGAGAGACGAAGTCTGGCGTGAACCNATTTACCGGAACGTCTGGAGCCAATTGACCGAGTTTGGCGATGCGGAACTGGCCGGACTGATCGCCCCCAGGCCACTGGTCATCGAGGCCTGCCGGGCTCCGGAAGTGTCTGGTCCGCCCGCCCCGGGCAAGGGACGCAGTGGGGGGGCGGCACCCGGGNCGATCGAAAACTGCACCCTGGGCCAGGTGCGGTCCGAGTTCGACCGTGCGGCCGCTGTTTACGCCCGGTTGAAAGCCACCGACCGCGCCACCCTGGTCGCCTCGGGCGAAGGGGACGGCCAGCCCGGAACTCCCGAGGCACTCTCGGCACTCCTGGGCGGGCTGGGAGTGTCCGGCAAGCTGGTGGCCAATGGCCCCAAGCCCACCGTGGACGGCACGCTGCCCGACCCGAATCGACGCCAGGGCCAGCAGGTCGGAGAACTCGTCGCTTTCACGCAGACACTGCTGCGGCGTTGTGCCAAGATCCGCGACAAGATCTGGAACAAGGTCGATCGCTCGAATCTCAAGACCTGGGCCGACACGGTCGAACCGTACCGTGACATGGTCTACAACGAACTGATCGGACGCCTGCCCCGGCCCAACGTGCCTCCCAACGTTCGCACCCGCCAGGTCCTGGACACCCCCGCATACCGTGGCTGGGAAACCGTGATCGACGTCTACCCCGACGTGATCGCCGGGGGCATCCTGTTGATGCCCAAGGACATCAAGCCGGGTGAAAAACGGCCGGTGGTCGTCTGTCAACACGGGCTCGAGGGAGTCCCGATGGACACCATCACCGAGAAGGGCCCCGGCTTCGGTCCTTACAAGGCCTTTGCAGCCAGGCTGGCCAAACGGGGNTTCATCACATACGCCCCCCAGAATCCTTACCGCGGACGTGACCGGTTCCGGACCATCCAGCGAAAAAGCAACCCGATGAAACGGTCGTTATTCAGCTACATCATTCCACAACACGAGCGGACACTCGAATGGCTCTCGAGCCTGCCACAGGTCGATCCCAAGCGGATCGCCTTCTACGGCCTGTCCTACGGCGGCAAGACGGCGGTGCGGGTTCCNCCCATGGTCAAGNAGTATGCCCTCTCGATCTGCTCGGCTGACTTCAACGAATGGGTCGTCAANAACACCAGCAGCGAGGACGGGTACAGCTACGTGTTCACCGGGGAGTACGAGATCTTCGAGTGGAACATGGGTCACCTGGCCAACTACGCCGAATTGTCCAACCTGATGACACCACGCCCGTTCATGGTCGAGCGAGGCCACCACGACGGGGTGGCACCCGACGAATGGGTGGGCTGGGAATTCGCCAAGGTGAAACGCCACTACGACCTGATCGGGATCGGAGATCGAGCCGAGATGGAGGTGTTTGTCGGACCGCACACGATCAACGGCAAGGGAACCTTCGACTTTCTGCATCGGCATCTCAAGTGGCCAAAGCGGTAGCCACNCTCCCGCTCCCAGCTACTCCACCAGGTCCTCCCCCGCGTGGATCCTCAGGTAACTGGCGTACCGAGACTCGTGGATCAGTTCGGATTCGACCGCCCGCTTCACAGCACAGCCCTCCTCGTGGGTGTGCGAGCAGTCCGGGAACCGGCACAATGCGACGAATGGTCGGAACTCGACAAAGAACCCCTCGACCTCCTCGGGGATCACGTCCCAGAGTGCCAACTGCCTGATTCCGGGCGTATCGACGACATAGCCACCGTCGTGGAGTTCAATCAACTCGGTGCGGCGGGTGACATGCCGTCCCTTGCCGGTGGCCTGGCTGATTTCTCCGGTGACCAGCCTCAAGCCCGGCTGGATCACGTTGAGCAACGACGACTTGCCGACACCACTCTGACCGGCAAAGACCGTCTCGCGATCCGTCAGAAGTTGCCGGAGCCGCGGAATCCCCGCACCGGTCTCGGCACTGGTGAGCACCACCTCGTATCCGAGTCGCGAGTANAGTCCGGTCCATCCGACCAGGGTCGCGGGATCAAGCAGATCGATCTTGTTCAGGCAGATCACCGAGGCAATCTCGCCTTGCTCGGCACTGACCAGGAACCTGTCGATCAGGGCGGGCTTGAGATCATCTGCNGGAACGACGATGACGAGTTGGTCAACGTTCGAGACGATCANGTGGGCACGATGCCGGCTGCTGCGAGACAACACACCGTGACGAGGCTCGACTCTCTCAATGACCCCTGTCTCAGCATCGACGTCACCAACCAGCACCCGATCGCCGGTGACCACTGCATTCCGCTGGTCCCGGACCAGTGATCGGACCACCTGGCGGATGGTGCATTCGAGACGGCGACCATCGTCGAGTTGGACACGGGACGTCTGGCCNATGGCACTGAGCACTCGTCCGNACCGACAACTGTCCAGGTCCACGTCGATCTGCAGATCTCCATCGGANGTCTCAGCCGCGATGACCGTNCGGTACCGCGAGGTGTCTCCCTTGCCCGACACCCGTTCTCCGGCGGCTATGTCTTCGATCCGCTCCGGATCCGAACGGGCCTGTTGCGTGAGGTTCCCCTGCCGAGCGCGTTTGCCCCGGTTCTTCTTCAGAGCCACCCGGACCTTGCGCTTCCGCTGGTTCTTCTTCTTGCCCAACAGTGACACCTCGAGTCCATGTACCANGGGACAATTTAGCGCCTGGCATGGGATCGGTCAAATTGGCAATCAGCACCCGGTCATTGGCCACCACGCCAAAACGCTCTACAATGACAGTCAGAGGGGGAGTCGGAGCGGTCCGAGTGGTCGCTGCGTGGGGGCTTTTCGGAGTCGGCCACGTGGAGGAAAGTCCGGGCTCCAGAGGACACGGTGGTGGGTAACGCCCACCGTCCGCGAGGATAGGGACAGTGCCACAGAAATTAGACCGCCGATCGGGGACTCTTNGGAGTCCCAGGAGGTAAGGGTGAAACGGTGCGGTAAGAGCGCACCAGCGAACCGGGTGACCGGTTCGGCTTGGTAAACCCCACCGGGAGCAAGATCAAGCAGGGAGCCTTGTCGGGCCGGTCCGGTCCGCTGCGACTCCCGGGTCGATCGCTCGAGGTGCCGGGCAACCGGCATCCCAGAGAAATGGCCACTCTCGACAGAACCCGGCTTACAGGCCCGTCTCCGCTCCCCCTCGTTTTTCANCCGACCAGAGAATTGNCGCCACCCACCGTCGACTGATTCCTCTTGCCTCGTCAACCATCCGGCTGCTATCAACCGCGCGACGTCCCCGCTCCTCGCTGCGGAATACGACCGATGACATCCACTCGCCTGGCTTCCCGTGCCCGACCGGTCGCCGGCCTGGTGCTGTGCCTGGCAACAGGCATGGCCTCCGGCTGCCACGTGGGAAACTTCTCGGCGTCGATCGACAGCGATTCTCAACTTCCTCGGTTCGAATTCTCCGCGATCCCCAGCCAGTGGGAACCAGCGGTCGAGGAAACCGGGAGCAGCGGGGACACCGGTGGAAAGCAGTCGGCGGGAGAATGACTGGCGGGGCCGGACCGCGGTGTTTGTCCACCCGCAACGCGTCGGTGTCCTGTTGAATTGACGCTCCCGGCGCGCCCACTACAATCGACGCTTCATTACTCAGCCGCTGGCTCGAAGTGCCACGGGCGTGCACATCGGGCTGAATTCGCAACTCGAAAAAGTGGCCGAGCCAATCCAACCATGCACCAGGCAGAGAACGNGGAACTCACTGCCTGTCTCTGAACGACAGGTGGCGTTCCCCGTGGTCGCCGCCTGCAGACCACTGATGGGGGTCCGAATCCGAACCCCTGTCACTCAAACATTCGGGTTCAAGAACCAGTTCTTCCATCACGATCATCGGCAGGAATTCCCGGCGGGTTCAAGTCGCGCAAGCCTCTTNTTTGGGAGGCGAAACAGCAGGCCACGGCCGTCCCATCACTACCCCGGCGAGATTCCACGGAGCGTTTCATGCGGCTGACTGAATTCGTTGTTCCCGAGTCCATACTCACCTCCCTGGACGCCGACAACAAGGACGAGGCAATCCGCGGGATGGTCGAGAGTCTCGCGTCGGCGGGCCAAATTCCAGCCGGCGACAGCGATGCCATCGTCTCGGGAATTCTCAAACGCGAGGAACTGGGATCGACCGGAATCGGCAATGGTGTTGCCGTGCCGCACACCAAGCATCCCGCCGTCGATCGNCTCACCGCCACTGTCGCACTCTCCGACCGAGGTGTTGACTTCGCGAGCCTCGATGGCGAAGCTGTGCATATCCTTTTCCTGCTGATTTCGCCGCCCGATCTCCCCGGCGACCACCTGCGTGGGCTGGAGAGCATTTCCCGGCACCTGCGGAACCCGAACTTCTGCAATTTCCTCCGCCAGGCTCAAACCACCGCGGAAGTTGTCGAACTGCTCGAGGAAGCGGACAACAACCAGTTGGACTAAAGACAATTGGACCAAATCACCCGGACACCAACAGCGACCATCTGAACCCACTCGGGTTAATCCCCTGGTCATTTCAGCCGTCAACTTCACTCGATTCTCTGCTGCCACGACGGCTTTTCCAGTCTCATAGAACTGACAACTCAATCACCGTCATCGGACGCCGTCTTGAGCGGCGGCGACCGTCTCTC
>PBOU01000075.1 GCA_002724415.1 Planctomycetaceae bacterium | reverse complement strand
TCGAACAGGTTCTCGCCGAGCCGCACATCGGCCAGCCGCTGTTCATCAACTGGGATGAACGCGGCCGACTCTGGGTGCTCAACTACAAGCAGTACCCCGACCCCGCCGGCCTCAAGATGATCAGTCGCGACAAGTACCTGCGGGCCGTTTACGACAAAGTTCCCCTGCCTCCGCCCCACGGGGTCCGCGGTCGAGACAAGATCACGATCCACGAGGACACCGACGGCGACGGCCAATTCGACAAGCACAAGACATTCGTCGACGGGCTGAACATCGCCAGTTCCTTTGCGCGAGGCCGTGGCGGTGTCTTTGTCCTGAATCCGCCGTACCTGCTTTTCTACCCGGACCACAACGACGACGACATTCCCGACTCGGACCCGATCGTGTTGCTGGAAGGATTCGGGCTCGAGGACTCACACTCGGTCGCCAACAGCCTGCGGTGGGGTCCCGATGGCTGGTTGTACGCCTGCCAGGGCAGCACGACGACCGGTCACATCACGCGACCAGGAATCGACAAGGAACCGACACACTCGATGGGCCAATTGATCTGGCGATACCATCCCGAAACACGACAGTACGAGATCTTTGCCGAGGGTGGCGGAAACACCTTCGGGGTGGAAATCGATTCCCAGGGACGCATTTTCTCGGGGACCAATGGTGGCAATGCCCGGGGATTCCATTACGTCCAGGGAGCCTACGAGAGAAAGGGTTTCTCCAAGCACGGCGCGTTGTCGAACCCCTATGCCTTCGGGTACTTCCCGACGATGAAGCATCACAGCGTGCCCCGGTTCACTCACAACTTCATCATCTACGATGGCCACACGCTGCCCGAGAAATTCCACGGCCGCCTCTTTGGAATCGAACCCCTGCAGGGCCAACTCGTCCAGAGCGACATTCGCCCCGACACGACAACATTCCAGACCCGGGACATCGACCGCCCGGTCAAATGCACCGACCAGTGGTTCCGCCCGGTCGACATCAAGGTTGGTCCAGACGGAGCGATCTACGTCTGTGACATGTACGAGCAGCGAATCGACCACTCGAGCCACTACGCCGGCCGGGTGACACCCGACACCGGACGCGTGTACCGACTGACCGGACCGACCCCTCCGAGGCAAGCCGCCTTTGATTACGGGAAGCTCCCCACACAATCCCTGGTTGCACTGTTGAAACACCCCAACAAGTGGCACCGCCAGACAGCCCAACGGCTTTTGGCAGACCGTCGTGACCGAAGTGCCCTGCCCGCACTCCGTCAACTCCTCGGGAAACACGACGGCCAGATCGCGCTCGAAGCGCTCTGGGCACTCAACCTGTCCCGTGGCATGACCGACGACGCGGCCCTGGAACAACTGGACCATGAAGACCAGTACGTCCGGCTGTGGACGGTCCGCCTGCTGGGAGATCGAAAAACGGTTTCTGCCCGGGTCGGCAAGAAACTGATCGCGTTGGCTGCACGTGAACCCTACGCGGAAGTTCGCAGTCAACTTGGCTCGTCGGCCCGCCGGCTGCCTGTCGAGATCTGTCTCCCCATCATCCGCAACCTGTTGACCCACGACGAGGACATGAAGGACCTGCACATCCCCCTGGTTTTGTGGTGGGCCATCGAAGCCAAGGCCGGTGACAACCACGACCAGGTCGTGGCAATGTTCGGTGACAAGACACTCTGGGACCGGCCGCTCGTCAAGACCCACATGCTCGACCGGATCATCCGCCGGTACGCCCTGGCAGGATCGCGGCAGGACTTGCTGGCCTGTGCCGGACTGTTGCAACTGGCACCCAGCCGGGAACACCAACAGACCTTGATCAAGGGATTCGAAACAGCCTTTGCCGGCCGGTCGCTGGCCAATCTGCCCGACGCACTGATCGCCGCGATCAAGGCCGCCGGCGGTGGATCGATCACCCTGCAACTTCGACAGGGCTTGCCCGAAGCCACGCGGACAGCCCTGCAGACGATTTCCACCCCCACCGCAGACAAGGCCCAGCGGCTGGCGTTCATTCGCATATTTGGTGAGGTCACAAATCCCGCGGCCGTGCCGGTGTTGCAACAGGTCGTGTCCAAAGACAAGAACGAGCAATTGCGTCGGGCCGCGTTGCTGAGCATGCAGTCCTATACGGATGCCGGGATCGGCAACCGCGTCATCACGCTACACAACACTCTTCCCGGACCATTGCGAGAGTCCGCCCAATCGCTTCTCGTCAGCCGACGAGATTGGGCGACCCAGTTCCTGGCTGCCATTGATTCCGGCACAATCGACAAGCAGGCCGTTCCTGTAGAGATCCAAAGAAAACTCCTACTGCACAACAACAAGGACATCAACAACCTGGTGCGGAAGCACTTCGGCCAGGTGTCGGGCGCCACAACCCAGCAGATGCAGAAGCGTATCGAGGAACTCAATGACATGCTTGTCACGGCCAAGGGGGCAGGAAACCCCTACAGCGGCAAGGTGCTGTACAGGCAGACCTGCGGAAAATGCCACACGCTATTCACCGAGGGTGGCAAGATTGGCCCGGACCTGACCGGTTTCAAACGCGACGACATTCGCGGGATCCTGATGAACGTGATCAATCCCAGTGCCGAGATTCGCAAGGGGTTCGAGAACTACACCGTGCTGACCGAAAGCGGCCGGATCGGGACCGGGTTCATTGCCGACCAGGACAACCAGGTCGTCGTCGTCCGGGGTGTCAACGGCCAGAACATCGTCGTCCCCCGCGATGATATCGACGAGATGGTGGCCAACCCGAAGTCCGTCATGCCCGATGGCCTGCTCGACAAGCTCAGCAACGAACAGATCAAGCACCTGTTCGCCTTCCTGCGGATCACCCAGCCTTTGCCCTGACGATTCGAATCGAGAATCACCCTCGAGGAAGTTCCGCAAACTTGATCTCGGGTTGTTCGTCGACTGCCGAACCGCGTTTGAACGTCGCTCCGGGCCGACCGGTTCCGTCGAAGAACCCGCAGTTCCGGAGGTAGAAGTGCCCCCCCTTGGCACCACCGGTGAAATCAAGCCGGTGGCGACCTCCGCCTGTCGGATCCACGGAAAACCGGGCACTGGTGCATTCGTGCCATTGGCCCGCGACATCACAAACCCACACGTTCCCATAGAGAGCGCGACGACCGATGTAGCCATGCGTCGGGGAAAAACTCTCCAGGAAAGAATGGAAGCCACGGAGGTTGGTGTTCGTCTTGGGCCGACGAAAACTCGCGATGAGTCGCCATTCGCCCTTCGACTTGTCACCAAACCATGACGTGTAGATCGTGTTTCCCTTGCCGTCGGGCTTCACCTCCGTCAGGAAGCGGTAACTCCGCCCCGCCTTCCATGGATAAACCAAATAGCTCTGGCCACCGGACCCCTCGTTCCCGAATTTGCCAACGTGGACCTTGGGACCATTGCCCAACACGGTGATCCGTTGATCCTTGGGAATATCACGCGGATTGTTTGTCTTGAACGGACTCCAGACCGAGAACAGTATCCGCCGCTCCTTGGACCCGTTCACCTGAAAACCGAAATAGCCCTCCCCGAATCCGTTGGCCATAAAAAACGACCCGATCGGATCCTCGCCCCGGGGAACGGTGACTTCCGTGTAGGCGTATCGCAACTGGCGATCTCGCGGCACCTCGTAACGCAGGTGCACTGATGGCCCACGGCGGCCCCAGTAAAACATGTTCCCCTTGTTGGTCCTGACGTAATCCACGACCAGGCCGGCCGTCTCCGACGACACGCCCAGTGAACCGATTGCTGCATAGAGATCTCCGGTCCGCTCGCTCCCCCGGAAATCAACACGAACATACCCGGCCTTCTCAACACTGACGCGCCCCAGCTTCCGGTCAGCCAGTTCAATACCGTCAATCACGGAACTGAACTTCTTCTCACCAACCCGGGTTGCCAGCGTGGATCGACCGCTCTTTGAACCCGCCTTGATCGCCAACGTCAACTTCGCCGGCCGATCGACATGGAAGTACATGGAAAACACAGCAGCNGGATCACTCCACGCGATCGTGCCATCTCTTTGAAACCCATTCCCCCCGGGACCGGGGGCCGTGCGAAAAGCATTGCCAGCCACCGGGATCGACCATTCCGCAGCCGGCAGCCCACCGGCCACAACCAGGGCATTGGCCAACATNGTCACAACAACGGCGAGTGATCGCTGAGGGAATTTCATTTCTGAATCACAATCAAAAAGGGAAGAGAGAAACACGGAATGACTTGAGGGCCGCCTTGTCNCACCGGATCGGACCAGCTTTCAAGTTGTCCCCCGCGTTGTCAATGACTCCGCCACACCGAACCGCCAGCCTCCCATTCATTCCGCTGGCACACTGCGGGTCAATCACCCACAGCCAGCCCCTCACCCGAACGCATGGTTTCGGGTGAGGGAACTGGCCGAGGGCCTCCGCCTCACGCGACGCACGGGTCGATCAGGCTTCGTCGATCCAATCAGCGACGAACTGGAACGCCTCATCGATTTCCCGGGCATCGCCTCCCATCCGATCGTCACCGCCACCACCGGCAAGCGTGTCATAACTCCCTCCCTGGCCGTGGACACGGTCGTGCCCCTCACCCCCCAGGATGACATCGTTGTCGGCGCCGCCAAAAATGCGGTCATCCCCGTGCCCACCAATCAAGATGTCCCGGCCCTGGCGACCAACCATCAGGTCGTTCCCACCAAACCCGGCGATCCGGTCGTCACCCTCGCCCCCATCGATACGGTCGTAGGCGTGGCCGCCTCGCAGCAGGTCGTTTCCGGCGGCGCCCAGGAGCGTCGTGGCACCGGAGAACTTTCTTGCATCGATGCTGTTGTCTCCGGCGCCCCCCTCAAGCCGGGCCCTTTCGATTCCCGAAAGACGATCTCGCCCGTGACCGTCCAGCCTGTCATCGGTGAGTTCGAAGTCGATATCGCCGACTTCACTCAGCAGGTCGGACCCTCCCTGTCCCTTGAGATGATCATCCCCTCGACCACCACTCAACCGGTCATCGCCACCACCGCCAATCACACGGTCGTCGTCGTCGTGACCGTTGAGCACATCGTCGCCACCACGGCCATTCAGTCGATCATGGCCGGGCCCTCCGTCGAGTTGATCATCACCGGAGCCACCGACCAGGACATCGTCTCCACCGCCACCGGAAATCGTGACCGATCCCTCGAATGCCGACGCGTCGATTCGATTGCCGTCGTCACCGCCGGCCAACCGGGCCTGTTCGACGTGACCAAGACGATCCTCGCCGAGCCCTCTCAACGACCTGTGATTCAACACGAAATCGTTGTTGCCTTCCTCGACCAGGATGTCGATGCCGGCATGGCCGTTGAGAACGTCGTCACCAAGACCACCACTGAGTGCATCGGCACTCGCTCCACCGGCAAGCGTGTCGTTGCCCGGCCCGCCGACGAGCCGATCATCACCCCGTTTCCCGTTCAGATAATCATCGCCATTTCCTCCGGCGAGCATATCGTGACCATCGCTGCCAATGATCACGTCGTTTCCATCACCTCCGTTGACATGAACGCGTGCCAGGTGGGGAAACACCTCGCGAGTCGCGCCATCCAGGTCGATCGAATCGTCGCCCGGGCTGCCCAACACCGACAGGCTGCGAACGGCTTCTGCGGAAAGAGAAAGACGACGGTGCAACGGCACGCCATCCACCAACACCTGCACAAACCCATCGTCGGCTTGCAGGCGGACGATGGCGGCCTCCTCGAGCCGAAGCGACAAGTGGCCGGTGTCACGATCGAACCGAACATCCACCGGCGAGGTCGCCATCACACCATCTGACACGGTGAACTTCAGCGGATGGCTCCAGCGTGTCGTCCCGCCCGCCCCATCGACTGCACGCACATGAGCCATGTAATTGCCGGCCACCAATTCCGGCACCGTGACTGATGTGTCGGACAGAACGGCCTGGAACACAACCCGCTCGCCGTCAGCCAGGCCGGCTTCTCCAGGGTGATCGACGGTGNTCTCGGAAATCTCGGTCGACGCGACATTGTCGCCGCCCAGTGTGTCAAGAACATCACTCCAGTACGACTCGCGAACCTNGAAGAACAGTTCGTGACCGTCGTNCCCATAGGGTGGGTAGACCTTCAACTCGACGTCCGCACCGGCATCGGCCAATGCCCNCTNGACATCCTGTGCCAGTGGCAGCAAGTCGTCGTTCTCGGCAATCAAGATCTGCACAGGGGACTCGATGGCAGAGACATCCTCGAGCAATTGTGTCATTGCACCGTNACCCGGAGCCGGCGCAAAGAGAAGCACCGAATCGACCTCTGCCGGACGTTCGNCAGNTGCCTGTAACGCCAACAATCCCCCCCGAGAGAATCCCGCAATGGCGATCTTTTCGGAATCGACGTCCGGATTGTCACGGAGCTTATCGAGTCCACTGAGAACATCTTCGAGTTGGCCATCCAACGAAACGCTTGCCGGTCGCAATTCCGACCTGGCAAAGAAACCCGCCTCAGCCAGTGCGACGCACGTCCCCAGCAAGTCTCCTCCCACGGCACCACCGAGTCCGCCGTGGTTGTACAACACGGCCGGAAACGGCCCCTCGCCCACGGGACGGCATTCAACTGAACCATCCTCGAACTCCTCCACGGTGAATTCGCCCGGTTCACTCGGCTGGCCGGGATGACCATCGGGCCCCCTGACGACCTGGAATTCGTAGGACTCCACCGTGTCGACGGCACTCCAGTGAAACTCTGGAGTTGGATCGTTGATCGTTCCGGTCGGCCCCTGCAACCGGGGAATCTCGCCACCGGTTTCCGGATCGTCGGGGGACTGGGTCGTGGCACTCAGGATTGCCCAGTGCACGTCCGAGGCGTCGGGTTCTTCACTGACCAGCCCGGCGATATACATCCGGTAACGACCATCGGGCAATTGAATGACCGACGGATCGTTCAGCGACCAGACATCGAATTCCGTAAAATCTTCCGGCGAGAGTCTCTGCCCCGGGTCGGCCTCAAATGAGTGGCCGTCGTCGGAACTGGTGAAACTGAAAATGGACGTCACGGTTCTCACACCCGGCAACGGTGCCTCGGTGCCCCCCTGCACCATCGTGAAGACACGAATCCGTCCATCATCCAGCAGATTCGCTGCCGGGTCCCGCTGATTCAGCCCTTCGTCGTGCGTCCCGGCATCGTCCAGGGGATTGTCGTATTCGAGTTGGAACGACTGNCCATTGTCCGTCGAATACGCCAATCGGACATTGGCCGTGGTCATCCCCTTGTCACCGATNTACATNAGTCCAACACGCCCGTCGGAGGTATTGAACACCGTGTACACGCCCACGTTCTCGGTGTCAGCCGGGTCGTAACGGAACCCGTCCTCGGGAGAAAAATTGGCGCCATCACTGGATGCCATGCTGGTGAACGCCCCCACCGAAATGTCCCAGCGGATTCGTCGCCAGATCGGGTTGCCATCGTCATCAGGGTGTGGCATCAGCACACCACGTGGATCGTGGGCCATGTCGGTTGATGCTTNAGGAGCGGAGAACTCCAACCCACCGTTGTCCGATCTGGCCAGGTACGGGTCAGGGCCCACCGAGTAGTAGAGGTAGACCTCGCCGGTTTCCTGATCCAATCCAACTTCTGGAACGGCCCCCAGTTCGACCCGAACACCTGGATCCGGAACGAAATTCAACTCGGCCAGTGCCTCCTGCGATTGACACACTCCCGCCTCGTCCGCCGGTTGGTCATTGTCTCCGACTGGCCCGCCCGCAACATCATTTCCCTGGGGAGCACAAGGGGCTTCACCCAGTGTGCTGGAAAGCAGCAGTCGTTCCTCGAGCCATTCGGCTGCAACGGCTCTGCATCGAACGTGATTGCGGCGACGGANTGATTTCGTTTTTCGAGAACTGGCCGAGATCTTCATCGCTTCTCCCATGCAAGAGTGGCACGCGCCCGCGGGCAACTTCACAAGGGAATACGGCGGACCTCTTTGAACCTTTCACGGATTCTTCATTTTTTCCCAGCGGCAATAGGACCAGTCGCCAAAACACAGCTGTACTTCGCAGCACAAACCGGACCGGCCTCAACGCTACCGGGTCACTGCAGACCGTTTCCACGCCTCAAAAGCGGAACCCGGCCCAACCCACTCGACCCGAGCCCCGAGATCTCGACCNGATGGTCCCCGCTCTCGACCGGGACTATCCGGCCGCAGGCGAAAACTCCTGGCGGTGACAGACGACGGATTGTCATCGGCACGTTGGGAGAGGGCTCGTGCGGCCTCACCAGAACTCGTCTCCAGTGACCCCCGTTCATTCCCNCCCCAGAACTCTTCCCAATCCCGCAATCGACGTGGCGCCCAGGGGACNGGAAATCGCCGCCCCTGGTGCCGGATCGACATCATGCCCCGCTCAATCCGGAACAGGTTCTGGTTGCCCGTCCAGTGAAGCCAACTCGGTGACCGGCCCTCCAAAGGCTGCCTGCCANCGGGTGGGNCACGGCGCATGTCANGAGGACGTTCGATTTCCAGGACAGCNTCGATGGTGTCAAACACGTTGAACGAGGCAACAACCTCNATCGGTTGAGGAATCCGCCCCGGCGGNACCGNCAGCCGTACTGCACTGCNGGCGACAAATGTGCTCTGGTCAACTCGAACCGACACGTCCCGCAAGTCTCGGCGATGAAAGTGGACAAACACGCCCAACTGACCAACCTGCACACAATTTGACATCTCCAATCGCCCACCATCCGGGCAAGCCCAGTCGACGGCCGAACCTCGCAAACAGACAAACTCGCAATTGCTGATCTGGCAGCGAGCCACCTGCTGGGCCATCAACCCAACCGCGGGCCCAGTGGTCGTGAATCGGCAATTGATGACTTCCAGCGGTGCCGAGCGTGCGACGAGGATCGCGTCGGGTGGCCGACCGACCAATTGACCGGGTTCTCGATCCGTCGCACGAACAAATTCAATACCTTCCAGCCGTAGGCGACCGGCGGTCCGAATCAACGCCACATCATCCGGCTGGTCGAAGTTCTCCGCCAGGNTGATTCGTGGACGTCGTCCAGCCGCAGCGCGGAGCGTGATGGCCTTGCTTCCCAGATCGATCATGCCGCTCTCAAACGGTCCATCGCCATCCACTTCAACCACCTCTCCATCGTGTGCCGCGGCGGCCGCTTCGGAGAGCTGGCTGAAGCGGNGACTGTTTCCACCGTCCGCGTCAAACACGGCAAACGGCCCGACCGACACGAACTCCTCNTGGCCGGTCCCAGCATCATTATCACCCAGTGACATTTCGCCCGAAGGCACGGGTGTCACAACAGGCAGAAAACGACTACCAAGCACCAGCAGGACTACGAAGAGAGCCGAGACAACCGTCGCTGCAGTGATCCACCGATGGCCGGCAATCCACCCGAACACCCACACCAACCCCGAACGGTCGTGCGATCGTGCCCCCGGCCGATGGCCCTGTNTTCGATCNGGCTCAGACCCGGAATCCGCCGACTGGTCCAGGCGAGTGAGCCCCTTCATTCGCAACAGTTCTTCACGCAACACCCGGGTCACCTCGGCAGCCGACTGAAACCGATCGGCGGGCGTCTCGGCATGCAGCCGTCGGATGACATCGACCAGCCAATCCGGAGTCTCCGGCGACAACTCGGACACATCATCGATTTCGGCACCGGCAACGCTGGTGATCACAGCCCGTGTCGATGCCGCAGCGAATGGCGTTTGCCCGGAACACATGGCGTAGATCACGCTGCCNAGGCTGAACAGGTCTGACCTGTGATCCACCNCCTCNCCCCGTGCCTGTTCGGGTGCCATGTACTCGGGCGTCCCGACCAGCAGATCCGGCCGGNTGACATCCGCTTTGTCAGCAACATGCGCCAATCCGAAATCGGAGATCTTGGCGCGGCCGGTTTTCTGCTCGAGCAGAATATTGCCCGGCTTGATGTCACGGTGGATCAGGTTCCGAGCATGGGCGGCAGCCAGGCCGGATGCAATCTGGATCGCCGTCCGGACCACCTCACGCGGGTCCAGGCGTCCCCGGCTCCGAATTCTCTGCTCCAACGAGACTCCCTCGACATACTCCATGACCAGGTAAGGAATCCCCTCGGATTGCTCGACGGCGTAAACGGTCACGACATTCTCGTGCGTGACAGCGGCAGCGGCGCGGGCTTCGCGAACAAATCTCCGAACCGCTCCAGCCGCTTCGACCACGTGAGCCGCCAGGACCTTGATCGCCACCACTCGCTTCAAGGCGGCGTCTTCAGCCTCGAGCACCACCCCCATTCCCCCGTGGCCAATAATCCGACGGACCCGGTAGGTCCCCAGTACTCCCAGCAATTCCGGATCATCACTCGCGGTCAAAAAACCGTCCGGCAACTCGCTGCTCCCNGGCTGTGAACTCGAACGGGCTTCGAAGGCCGAAGCCCCCCCCTGGGCGGCAGCCATCACTCGAGCCAACTGCTCATCAACGTCCGGGGTTGGCCGCCCGAGATGCCGGGCCACCTCGGAAAGAAATGGTTCGGCGTCCGAGAGTGTTTCGATCACGTCCCGGCAGCTGCGACACGCATCCAGGTGGGCAGCCACCTCGTCGCGTTGGCCACCGGGCAAGCTCCCGGCAACAAACATCTCCAGGTCTGTTTCTCTTGGACACCCGGTCATCGATCGGCCTGGTGATCAACCCACTCGCTGTCGTCGTCCACCTCNCGGACACGAACCTTCAGCCGCGACAGCACACGACTCTTGGCGATATACACCGCGCCAACAGAAATGGCCAGGTTCTCGGCCACCTGTTGACCCGACTGGCCCTCGACCGCCGTTTTCCAGAATGCCTGCCAGGTCGTTTCCTGGAACTCGGAACGGATCTTCTCGGCCACCCAGTGAAACAACCGGTGCCTGTAATCCTCGTCCCAGTCCTCTTCGTCTCGCCCTGGCTCTTGCTCGAGAACGGAGTGGACCACCGTGTCACCACTGCCCCTGGCTTGCCTCTTGAGCCCTGAAAAGAAGTCGTTGACCCGGTTCCGTGTGACTGTCAGCAGCCAACCGCGGAAACGTCCACGTGACGGATCGTATTCGAAACGTTCGGCGTTTTTCATTACCGAACCGAGTACGTCCTGCGTCAGGTTGGCCGCATCGGCTTCCTGCAGACCACGCCGCCGGGCATACGAGTGAATCAACGGAGCATAGATCTCGACAAATTCCCCCCACGCGTCCTGATCGTCTCGGCTTCGGATTCGTACGAGCAGGCTGGGCCGCGTAGTGGGAAAACCCGTCATCAAGTCGTCTCAATCGACGCACAGACCTCACACCGGCCACTGTAACAGATCCCAACTCGTTCTTGTGGAGCGTCAGCCGACCACGCCCCAAACGTTCGTCACACCACGGCACCCAACTCACCCTATTCGAACACTGACCCCTCGAGCACCAGGCGGAAGATCGTTCCCTCGTAGCCAATCACCAACAGTTCGCCGTTCTCGTCGATGCCAAAAGAACACGGTTTTTCCGGGCACGTGCCGATCTGCCGCACCTTGACCAGTGTCCGGTCCTTCTGCGTCATGGCCCAGATCCGCTTCGATTCAAAGTCGGCAAAGATGAATGCCCCATAGTACGACGAGTCCTTTTTGGCTCGGTACACGTAACCGGCCGTCACCGACACACCGTCCTTACGACGATACGACAGGACCGGCGGGATGTAGGTCTCGCCCTTGCGACGGTACCTGTCCGAGAACGCGGCGAACCCCTCGAAGACATTCCAGCCGTGGTTCTCGCCGTTGCGAATGATCCGGATGTTCTCGAACAGGTTCTGCCCGATATCGCCAACCCACAAGTCCCCCGTCTTCGAGTCCCAACTGAATCGCCACGGCATCCTGAGACCAAACGCGTAGATTTCTTCACGGGCGTTCTTCAAATGTGCCGCCCGGAGATTCTTCGCGTTCTTTCGAGTCCGCGCGAAAGGATTGTCTGGGGGAATCGCGTAGGGTTTCCCTCCCTGTGACCGGTTGATGTCGATTCGTAGCAGCGACCCGGTCAGCACCTCGAGGTTCTGCCCGTTGCCGTCGGGGTCCTCATGTGGCCCCGCGTCGCCGGCTCCAATATAGAGATAGCCATCGGGTCCAAAGG